>NZ_CP132334.1:2131455-2452910 GCF_030758415.1 Parvularcula sp. IMCC14364
CTGGTAGCGCAGCAGACGATTGATGTCTCGCCTTTTTGTTGCCTGTGGAGACAAAGCAGACCGGACGCGACTTATGAGGTCAGCAAACCCGGTGCCTGCTCGCGCAACTGATATTTCAGCACTTTGCCAGTGGCATTGCGCGGCAGTACGCTCATCGTCACCATATGCGCGGGCTGTTTGTAGGTGGCAAGGCGGCCCTTGCAATGCACCAGCACCTCATGCAGCGTCAGGTTCTGGTCTTTTTTCAGAACCACGCAGGCGCATCCCGCTTCCCCCCATTTATCGTCCGCCAGGCCAATCACAGCCACTTCGGAAATCTGCGGTAGTTCGTAAAGTACGTTTTCCACTTCAGCCGGATAGACGTTTTCACCCCCGGAAATATACATGTCTTTCACCCGGTCTTCGATATAGAAAAATCCGTCTTCATCCTGCCGGGCAATGTCCCCGGTCCTGAACCATCCATCAACGAAACACTCGGCATTGGCTTCGGGTCTTTTCCAGTAACCGGGCGTCACGGCTTTGCCGCGTACCCATAATTCACCCGCCTCGCCGCGCGGCGCTTCAGTGCCATCCTCGCGGACAATCTTTGCTCCGCTATGCATACCGATACGACCGGCGGAACCCAGTTTTTCAACTGGATCATCCTTGCGAAACAGCGTCCCGGAGGCGCAATTTTCCGTCATGCCCCAGCCTTCCTGCACGATAATACCCTTACCGCGCCACCATTTCAGGAGCTCCACCGGCACCGCCTCTGCACCGGCAAAAGCGGCTTCGATGCGGGAAAAATCCGTAGTTTCCATTTTCGGGTGCTGCCGCAAACCGTTATAAATAGCAGGCACACCAAGAAAATGGGTCACGCCCAGATCCGGGTCATTGATCGTATCAAGTATGGCGCCAACATCAACAATCCGCATAATGACAGACGTGCCGCCGGCATAGGCAGCAGGCACGGCAAACACATTCAGTCCGCCAATATGGAACAACGGCATGAAAGACATATTCACGGATTCAGCGGTGAAACCGACACCGACCTGCACATTGATCGCCGTCCAGAGCATCATGCCATGGGTGATGATGACACCTTTCGGGCGTCCCGTCGTGCCGGAGGAATACATCAGCATACACTGGTCATCAGGCTCCAGTTCTTCCATCTCCATCACGGGCGTTGCCTGCGCCACAGCCTGTTCAAATTCCGTATCTCCACCAATACCGTCAAAGCGCATCCAGCTTTTGACTTTTGTCATGCCTTTCAGGGCCTCTGCTGTTTCTGCAAAGACATCATCCACGAGCATGAAGTCCGGCGTAGAGTCATTGATGATGAATTCCAGTTCACCAGGCGTCAGCCGGAAATTCAGCGCCAGGGACACAGCGCCGATGCGCCATGTCGCAAAGATCAGATCCATGATGTCTGTCGAATTAAGCGCCAGAAAACCAACCCTGTCGCCGCGCTTGATGCCGTGTGCCTTCAACATGCCTGCAATGCGGCCAACGCGCTCATGCATCTGGCCATAGGAATAACGCCGCCCGGTGGCGAGATCGACCTGCGCCAGTTTCTCCGGCTGGTTCAGGGCATGGTAGCGTATCCAGTCAACAACTTCATGCGTATAATCAGACATCTGATGTTTCCTCTCGTTTATTTTTCTTCTCTCCCTGTTGCCAGAGAGGGTTCGCAAAACCGACACTCCCTGAGACAGCCCCCTAAAGACCCATCTGCCGCACAGCCAGATCGCGCATGATCTCCTCAGAGCCACCGCCAATCGCCTGTACCTTTACTTCACGATAATAGCGCTCCACAGCATTGCCGCGCATATACCCGGCACCGCCCAGAATTTGCATGGCTTCGGACGCACAAAATTCCAGTGCCTTTGAGGCAGAGAACTTCGCCTTGCAGGTTTCTGCCACCGGCATGTCGCCTTCATTCGCCTGCCAGCATATCTGATTGAGATAGGCTTCAACCATGTCGATTTTCGCCGACATATCCGCAATCTTGTGGCGGATGACCTGATGCTTGATCAGCGGCTTGCCAAAGGTTTCGCGCTCCTGCGCCCAGGAGATGGACTCGTTCAGCAGAACCTTCATCATACCGAGCATCCCAGCGACCATGCCAAGGCGCTCATAATTGAAATTCTGGACGATCTGGATAAAACCCAGATTTTCCTCCCCCATCAGGTTTTCCGCCGGGACGCGGCAATTATCCATATACAGCGTTGCCTGGTCAGAGGCCCACCAGCCCATTTTTTTCGTCAGCGGTGTGCGGGAAAAGCCCGGCGTGTCGAGCGGCACGAAAAACAGCGAGATACCCGCAAGGCCGGCGTCACCCGTGCGGGCCCCGATCACGAAATAATCAGATTTCATGCCGCCGGTGATGAACGCCTTGGCACCGTTCAGGACCCAGTGGTTGCCGTCGCGCTCTGCCACAGTCTGAAGGCGGGCAACATCAGACCCGCCAGACGGCTCGGTGATGCCAAGGCTGGAGCCCTTGCGCCCCATCACGATATCCTCAAGCACATCGTCCTTGATCGCTTTGGAGGCGAGATTCTCAATCGGCCCGATGGAGATAGAGCGCCCACCCAGCGCCGCCGGCACGCCGGACGCACCGCAAAAATGTATCTCTTCTGAAAAGGCCGCGCGCATGAAACAGTCGTCAAAGCCAAGACCGCCATATTCCTCACTGACGCCAAAGCCCCAGGCCCCCAGTGCCCCGACTTTCTCATGCAACGCCCACGGCACGTCGCCTGCCTCATCCCATTCTTCCGCAAAAGGCGTGATCTCGGTGGCCACGAAACGACGGATGGTTTCACGGAATGCCGCACGTTCGGGTGTCTCGAACGGGTTTTTCATGCAACTCTCCCTGTAGGTCGCGGTTTGTCCGCAACATCTCTTGGTTGTTGGAAAGATGTTAGGTTGCCGTGCGCCCGCGCTCAAGTCGCAACTACAGGCAGGCGCGCCCTCAGGCTCGCACAAAGGCCCGATGCCTGCTATGGCGCAAGGCTTAAAAGACCGGGCCAGAACTGCAGGGATGCCACATGCCGCGCGTTACAGTCATCATTGTCAGCTATAATGCCGGGGCGGACCGTCTGGAGCGGATGCTTGCCTCTCTGGCGGCCCAGACTTTCACTGACTTCGAGATTCTGCTTCTGGACAATAACTCTACAGATGGCTGCGTCGATGATCTGCCGGTGATGCAAAACATGCGGCTGATCCGCAGCGAAGAAAATCTCGGCTTTGCCGGCGGGGTCAACCGCGCGGCCACGCAGGCACGCGGAGACTGGCTCGCCCTTTTGAACCCCGACGCCGTCGCGGACCCTGACTGGCTCACCAATCTGATGCGCGGGACACAGCGTTATCCCGACACAAAATCCTTTGGTGCTGTGCAGCTGAATGCGGATGACCCTGCCCTGCTGGACGGTCTGGGGGACGTGTATCACGCCACAGGCATCGCCTGGCGCGGCGGCTTTGGTCAGTCTGCGCAGGCAAGGCCCGACACTGACCGGGAGATATTCGCGCCCTGTGGTGCCGCCGCCCTTTATGAGCGGGCGACATTCGAAAAGCTCGGCGGTCTGGAAGAGAGCTTCTTCTGCTATCATGAGGATGTCGATCTTGGCGCACGCTTGCGCCTTGATGGCGGGCGCAGCATCATGATTGCAGATGCAGTGATCCTGCATGAAGGGTCCGGCACCACCGGGCGCTACAGCGACTTCACAATTTATCACGGTGCCCGCAACCGCATCTGGACATTCATCCGGGTGATGCCGCCGCCGCTGTTCTGGCCGATATTGCCCATCCATATACTGATAAATTTTGCCTTTGTGCTGCGCGGTCTCATCACGGGCACTGGCCCCGCCTATTTTCACGGTATGAAAGACGGTTTCCTCAAGGCAGACAAAGCATGGGCAGCGCGCCGCGCCCTGCAACAGACACGCAAGGTCTCGGCACTGGATTTCCTGAAAGCGCTCTCCTGGTCGCCGGTCAGACTGCTCGGCCGCAAGCCAGTGATGCGCGAGATCAAATGACAACTCTTCACGGCTTTTTCCGCCCGGCCTGACTGGTCTTCAAACCGCCATACCCTTGCCGCCAGCGGTTTCAGGTCCGTTCTGTGATACCTGAAGCCCGTGCTGCCTGCGTCGCACACTCTCCCCGACTCAAGCGGACTTCTGTCTCGCACAAATTGGTGATGACCTCTTCAGGCGCGTATTTTCTTCTCGCCATGTCTTGGCTCCTTCATTGGAGCCAGGCCTAATTCAATACGCAGACCACTTTTTTCGGAGCCGTCCAAAGGGCCCTGCCCCGGCTGTGGTGATCATTATGTGATGTGGTTGTGGTCCGGCGTTCGCCAGAACGATTGCGAGAGGCGCATCCTCTGCGTCTTAGTCATTGATCATCTGTACCCGCAATATACGGCCTAGCAAATAAGGCGCAAGGTAGCAGAATTGATAGTATCAATATTGATAGTAGCACTGTGTGCTCAATTCGATTTTGCGACGTTCTATGATCAAACGACCTGTATTTTCAAAGCCGTTTTTGCTATACGTAACGTGACGTTTGTCGCATAAATGGGTGGAGGGAAAATTGGACGGGTTTTTCAAATGGTTGGACCGTTTTGGTCTCATTTTCACACTTGTCTCATTCGCCTTGGCAGTGCTGGAAGCCACTGGCGCTTATACCCTGCCAGAGCTTCAATTCGGCGATGGACGCTTCCTGTTTATTGGATTGATCATCTATCAAATTTCTGTAGCCGCAGCCGCCAGCATCATCGCATGGTTCGTCTATAGTCGTTTCGGTGCAGCAGGGATTGGGACGGCGCTGGGTGTCGCCCTATGGAGCTTTATCAATGTAAGCGTCATCCAGAACGTCCTTGGCGATACAGCGTGGCAATTTAACGATAGCGAATGGGCTATCGAGACATGGCTCAATTATCTTGGCATTATCTGCTTTTGGATCAGTTTCTATATCATGTTTGCGCATAAGGCCGCCGCGCATCAAGGACAGAAACAAGGGGGTTTCTTTTTTGCCCCGACAATTCGTCAATACTCCAAGATCAAAATCATCTTTATACTGCTTCCGACAACATTCCTGTTTCATGCAGGATGGATGGCTCTGGATACAATGCAGTTTTAGGCGTTGAGTGAGGCTGAGTATCTCATTGGTGAGTTTGAAGGTGCATGTTTTTCAACGTACTTGAGATCAAGGCCAGATCATCCTGCTTAAACTGATGCCCCTGACAGGACGAGAAGACCCAGCAAGGGGCGGCCCGCGCCAAGTGCCTCCGCTTGCGAGGCAGGAGCCTCTGGCGAAGGCCCGAGTTAACCCTTGCAGTCTCTTCTATTCGACCTGTCTTGATTGGGACATCAGCCGGAATGATCCGGCTTGAAACTCAAAGGAGAAAAACCATGACGACTGGACGGCCCTGTTTAGGTGCTCCAGTTGCCGAGTTAGGCCTGGCTTTATGATCTAGCGGCCTCATGCTGCCACGCCTTCAACGTAGTGAGCGCCATACGCCGCCTGTGCAGGATGGTTTGAGACATCTCCACGGGCAACCCTGCCTTTCCCAATGGGAACCAGGGCTTAGGCTTGTAAATTGTCAGGAAAGAACGAAAAACCAGAAGCGTAACTGACAACTATTTGTCGTCGTCATCGTCTTTCTTGCGCCGCTGATCGCCCGGCAGCACGGCATCAACTGTGCCGCCGATCACGGCACCTGTTGCGCCAGCTGTGGTTTTAACGGTTGCGCCGGTTAGCTCGATGGCGCCTTCAGCCGTTTCCGCCACAACATTCACGGCTGTGCCCACAAGGCAGCCACTCAGCGAAAGGCTGACAATCGCCAGCAAGGAAAATTTCAGATAACCCATACCACCACCTGTAAGTTGTGATGGTGTTATCATATCACATCGATCTTTTCCAGACGCGTAATCAGGAATTTTGCATCTTTCATGTAATAATTGGCGGTACGGTCGATTTTTTCGAGCGCCTTTTCCAGATGACCGAGCGTTTGTGCTATCTCGCCCGTTTGGGCAAAGGCCTCGCGCGGCGGGGGCAGGTTCAGGCCGGCCTCTTCGATATTCAGGCATACCGGATCGACCGTATAGATGCTGTGAAAATTCAGCGTCGCGGTCAGCGGCATGGCTTCCGGCCCGATCAGGTGCTGCGCATCTTCATCAGCATTATGCAGCACATCGCAGACAGACTGGCGTAATTCATCATATTGCTCTGCCAGCATGGCGCGGGCGGCAAGATCATCCACATCCTTGGCGCGCAGCACGAGTTGCGCTGCCTCGGTCAGAATTTCCCGAATACGGTCAATGACAAAGAAGCTGGCTTCGATCGCACTCAGCGTCAGGCGCAGGTCGGGATCAATACGCCCCGCGATGCTCGCCGGATCATTTTTGGATTTCAATGGATTGTTCAGGGCCCGCTGGAGCGGACGCGAAAAGTCTACGGCCGGTTCTTCCGGCCTGGCCTTTTTCTTCAAGCTAAACATACGCAACCTGGACCTTAACTCCTGTGAGCATACATTCATCTGGTTACTGCCCGGTTAATCGGTGGCGCTTTGTTTCTGGCGCAATCTGCCGGACTCCTGCAACCAGCCAGTCAGCACAAGACCGGCCACCAGCAGGAGCCAGAGCCAGGCTGGCAGGATGTCCCGTGTTGAGACATTTTCAACGCGCGCAGCATCCCGGCGATAAATCCCGGCCCAGCCACTGTCGCCGCTGCGGGCGGTCGCCGGGCGCCCCTCGCGCACCTGGCGTATGGACGGAATACGCAACCCATCGCGTGTACGGATATTATATATCCCCCCCCCGGTTGCTGAAACCAATGGCTGTAAATGCTCAGCGCTTGAAATGACATGTTTGTATTCAGGCGGCGCCGCGAGGCCCAGCGCGACCACATCAAACAGCGTCCGTCCATCGTCTGTACCGGTTGTGGCGGTATAAAGGCCGGACTCCGTGGCCGTCACGCGCCCTGCCCAGGCGCCGTTTTCGGTCTGTACCAGCTCCACCCGCTCCATTGACCCATCCGGCCCTTCAATGAACACAGGTGATACCTCATCCTGCAATGTGCGTCGGCTGATGGCAATTTCATCCCGGCTTGCATCGCTGCGCAAGGTCACCGCTTCCTCTTCCAGTTCCGGCTCTTTCATGAGCCAGTGCACAAGACGCCGCAGCAATTCCCGGTGCGGGCCACCACCATCAAAATCCCGTGCCCAGAGCCATACATGGTCGGACAGTAACAGCCCCACCCGCCCCTGCTCCACGCGGTTGACGACCAGCAGCGGTGCCCCGTCTTCACGCTCCAGCAGAACATCGCCGCCGCGCAAATTCACCCCGAGACTGCGCAGCCAGCGCCCCCAGTCCCCCGCGCCTTGCAGGGTTCCCGTCACCGGATGGCGCAGACCCGTCTGGCTGACGGTTGGCAGATACGGCGCATTGTCGATATTGCCATTGGGCAGGGCTGGCAGAATGAACGCAAGATTGCGCCGCGTGGCGATGCTGGTCGAGCCGATGAATTCCGGCCCCGACGCAATCAGCATTGCGCCGCCATTCTGGATATAACGGGAGATATTATCAAAATGCAGGGCACTGATGACACCGCGATAGGTGTAGCGATCAAAAATCAGCACATCGAACTGGTCCAGTTTTTCCAGAAACAACTCGTTCTCGGGAAAGCGGATCAGCGCGAGATCATCCTCGCTGGCCACCAGGGGCTTGGTGGAGGGCTTGAGAATGGTAAAATGGATGAGATCAACAGCAGGGTCGGATTTCAGCAGGTTGCGCCAAACCCGTTCGCCCGCATGGGGCTCCCCTGAAACCAGCAGCACCCGCAGGCGATCGCGGATGACGGAAATCTCAATCACCGCCCTGTTGTTGCGCGTCGTTAGCTCACCATCCACCGGCAGCGTACTCAGCTCAATGATCGTCTTGCCCGGTGTATCAAGCGCGGCCTGCAGGGGCACTTCCTCGCCGACCCGCACCGTGCGGGTGATCGCCTCACGGCCATTCACTTTCAGGGAGACACTGGCCAGCCTGTCGGTAAAGCCATAATCCTCCACCTTGAAAACAATATCCGCGACTTCATTGATAATGCCAAAGCGCGGCTCACTGACAATCTCCAGCGTCCTGTCAGTCTCGCCGGGGCGGCCTGTCAGCAAAGTGTGCACCGGTGCGTTAATGCCCAGTGTCGCCGGGTCCTGCGGCGTGTCGATGCTCTGACCATCTGTCACCACAAAAATACCGGCCAGCTGACTGCGCGGCACATCGGAGAGACCATCCAGAAAGCCCTCTCCAAGGCGCGTCTCATCTCGCCCCGCAAGCGTGACCCGCCGCACATCAAGGTCTGAAATACCCTCAAGCCGGCTGGCAAGCTCGGTCGCTGCCGCCGCCGTGACCTCTTCGCGGCCATCCAGTTTCTGGCTGCTGCTCTGATCCTCAATAATCAACGCAATATCCGGCAGCGGCGATGTGGTCTCTTCCAGCAGGGTTGGCCCGGTCAACAGAGCCAAAAGGCCCAGTGCCGCCATCAGGCGCAATACCCCGCTGAACGGGCTTCGCCAGACGGCGTACATACAAACTACAAGACTGACCACAGCAAACACGGCCAGCACCGGCCACGATACGAGAGGTATAAAGACAAGCTCACTCATCGCTGCTCCTCCCCCAACTGGTCCAGCAGCGCTTCGGCCTGAAGCTGATCCACCTTGTAGTTCCCGGTCAGGGCCACCATGGCGATATTGATGCCGGTACGATAGGCTGCTTCACGCGCGGCAAGCCCCGCGCCGCCCATGGCGCGCAGCGGGCGACCGCCGTCATCAATCGCCCAGGCACTGGCCCAGTCACGCCCGGATATAATCACCGGCGTCACCCCGTCATTGACATTGCCGGTCACGCCACGTGCCTCCACCCAGACCGGCCCATCACTGTTGCGACCGGGAAAATCATCAAGCAGATAAAAAGACCGGCGCAACACATGCCCCGTGGGCACAGGCTCCAGTGGCGGCATATTGAGCTGTTCCAGAATACGGCGCAGGGCAGCCGCCTCTTCCGTTCGCTGGCTACCGAAATTCCGGTCCCCGTCGCGGGTGTCGAAAATAATCAGTCCACCGCGCGCCATATAGGCTTCAAGGCGTGTCAGCGCCGTCTCGCTAGGCACCGGTGCGCCGGGCAGGATCGGCCAGTAAATCAGCGGATAGACAGATAACTCATCCGTATCAGGTGAAATACCCACAGGGGCTGCAGGCTCAAGCGCTGTGCGCTCGCGCAGCCGCTGGCTCAGCCCGAAAAGCCCGGCTCTGGAAAGCTCGTCCGCCTCCCTGTCACCGGTGACCACATAGGCAAAGCGGGTATAGAGCGCTGCATCCGCCGCCTTGGGGTCAATCGGCGGGCGGATCTGCGCGGCGGCCTCCGACACTGGCAGTGCCAGCAGGGTGCCCAGAACCAGGAGAGACATCACCGCCAGGCCCTGTCGGCGCAGCGGCATCAGTTTGCCGTTCAAATGCAGCATCAGCACCGTATCAATCAGGAATAACACCAGTGCCAGCAACAAAAACCAGACAGCCAGCTGGCGCACATCCTGCCCCGCATAGGAGCGCACCGCGATCCCGTCAAAAGCGCCTATCGCCTCGAGGGATTGCAGTTTGCTGTCATTACTCAGGACATTAACCGCCAGCGGCATATCCGGATCTCCATAGAGTCCCGCAGGGATCAGGGCGCTTGCCACACCATTGGCACTCGCAGCACTCACAGGCCGGGCGTCATCGGGCGCTGGCTGCAACTGGCCAAACCCGTTCAGGACACGCCGGGGCACAAAGGTCTGCTCCGGGTCGCGCCGGCCTGTCTCGGTCACGGAAAGAGCTGTCAGGCGGCGCAGCATGTCAACAAACAGGCCCGAAATCGGCAGATCGGACCAGTCCGGCGCGGCGGTTACGTGGAACAGGACGATAAGCCCCTTGCCCTGTGCCCGCGCTGTCACCAGGGGCGCGCCATCTTCAAGCCAGGCCCAGCTCCGGGTGGAGGTATCAGCCCCCGGACGCGCCAGCACCTGACGGCGAATTTCAATCTCCTGATCCGGCACAAGATCACTGAACGGACTGTCTTCGCCAAAACCGCCAAGCGACTGCGGCTTTTCCCAGGTCAATGCCCCGCCAAAAGCACGCCCGCCACCGCGCAGGGGCACCGGCAACAGGGAGGCTTCAAAATTGACACTGGCATCCTGCGAGGCATCCGCGAGCACCGGACCGGAAAAGCGGATCAACACGCCGCCTTCTTCAATCCAGCCGCTCAACGCTTCAGCATCGCCCTCGCGCAACCGGCCAATATCATCCAGGATAATAACCGTTGCATCAGAACTGGCGAGTGTATTGACCGTACCCGTACGGAACAGGGCATAGGGTGACAGCGCCTGCTGGAGATAGAACCGACTGTCCAGCAGTGTGCCGCTGGTGCCATCAGCACTGCCCGCGAGGCCCACCTGCGCGCGCCGCGTGCTGGCATCTGCCAGTTGCACGGCCCCGGCAGAGCGCACACCATCAAGCCGGATCTGACCGATTTCATTGCGCAGGGTCAGTGGCAGGTCGATCTCCACCTCCGCCTCATTTGCCCCCTGCGCCATCAGAAAAGGCGTCTGCTCAATCAATCGCCCGTCACGCGCCAATATACTGATCTGCCCGGGCATCTCAGCCACAGCCGCCTGCGGCTGACGGATGGTCGCCAGCAGACTGTCAGAGCGATAGGTAATCCCGGTCAGGACAGTTGGCAGGGTCTGCGGCACATAGGCCGTCAGCGTGCCGTAATCATCAAGTCGGCGCAGGAACTGACGCTCGTCAATATCAGGCCCGGTAAAAACACCATCGCTCAACCAGCGGATATCAACTCCCTCCCCCAACGCGGCCAGTGCCGGGGCCGTATCACGCAGGATAGTGCTCCGCGCAGCGGCTCGCGCCACCGGCTCAACACTATCGCTGATATCTGCAAGCTGGTCTGCGCTCAGCGGGCCAACCAGCGCTTCCCCCTTGCGGGCAGTGCTTTGCGGCGTCGTGCGCAGGAGCCAGATTTGCCGCCCCGTGCCATCCACTTCACTGGCAATCCCTGCCAGCGTATTGCGCCGCTGCGCCCATTTATCGGCAGCCGCCCAACTATCATCCAGAACAATCAGTACAGGCCCTGTGCGCGCCAGTCGCTCGGGCGCATTCAGGAACGGCCCGGCAAGCGCTATGATAATGGCAGCAAGGATCAACAATCGCAGCAGCAGAATATACCATGGTGTGCGGCTCGGCGTTTCCTGCGTATTCTTTATCTGTCTGAGGAAGAAATATCCCGGAAAAGCAAGCCGCCTGGGGGCCTGGGGCAATGCCCGCAACAGCAGCCATATAACCGGCAGCAGCGCCAGCGCGCCCAGGATTAGTGGGGTTGAAAAACCGAGTTCAGCAGGCACCATCAGACAAGTGCCTCCGGCGCCAGCGCCCGGTAAAGTGCAATCAGCGCCGTCTCCGGCGCATGGTCCGTGCGATGTGTCATGAAGGACCAGCCAAGATGGCGGCAGGTATCCTGTAACCAGCCCTGATGGGCCTGAAACAGTTTCCTGTATTCCCCGGCCACCGCCCCTGCATCCCCAAACAGCAATTTCGGTAACCCCTGTTCCCGCGCCAGAAACTCCATCCGCCCCTCAAATCTGTAATCTTCTTCAGACGGATCAATGATCTGCACCAGATGCGCTGTGGCCCGCTGGGCCGCAATCGCCCGCAGGCGCGGCTCAAGTTCAACAGGCGGCAGGAAAAAGTCACTGAAGATAACGTACTTCTTTTCCCCTGCCGCATTGATAATCGGCGGCAACCGGTCTGGGCTGAACGAATGACCGACAATTTCTCCGGCAAACTGTTCTGCCGCGCGCCGTCCCATGAACGGGCGCCGACTAGCCCCGGCATAGCCAATGCGCTCCCCGGCCCGGGCCAGAAGCGTACAGACTGCTGTGGCCAGCACATCAGCGCGCCGTCGCTTGGTCGGCAGATCGTCTGCATGGGCATAATCAAGGCTGACACCGGGGTCACGCCAGAGCCAAGCCGTTGCCGCAACTTCCCATTCGCGCTGGCGTATATACAGCCTGTCATCGCTGCGGGCTGATTGCCGCCAGTCAATTTGCGTACTGACATCCCCTTCCACAAAAGGGCGGAACTGCCAGAACGTCTCACCACTGCCAGCCCGGCGACGGCCATGCACGCCGGCCATCACCGTATTGGCCAGATGATCCGCCTCCAGCAGAAGTGGCGGCAGACTGCCCCCAGCCTCCTCTGCCTCATGGTGCAGGGCTTCTTGGGCAGACATCCTGTGATCGGGCTGCGGCATAATGCGTGCCTGCACTCCTGTTGCGCTCAGACGATTGATTGAACCAGATTATCGATGACAATATCCGTGGTCAGCCCTTCGGCCCGCGCGGCAAAGGTCAGGGCCATACGATGGCGCAGGATCGGCCCGGCCAGCGCGGCAATATCATCCGGAGAAGGCGCTTCGCGTCCGTCCATCAGGGCACGCGCGCGCACCGCGAGGCTCAGGGCCTGACTTGCCCGTGGCCCCGGTCCCCAGGCGATCAGGTCCGTGCGGTCATCCGCTGCCTCAATGCCCGGACGCGCCGCGCGCACCAGCGCCATGATGCGGTCAATAATCTGCTCGCCAATCGGCATGGCCCGCACCATTGCCTGCGCCGCCATCAGGTCGGCCGGGGTCATGGCCTGTGCAGGCTCGATCACCGCCGTCCCGGTGGTTGCAGCCAGCATCTGCCGTTCTGCACTTTCCGGGGGATAATCGATATTGATTTGCAACAGGAAGCGGTCAAGCTGCGCTTCGGGCAGCGGATAGGTGCCTTCCTGCTCAATCGGGTTCTGGGTTGCCAGCACATGAAATGGCGTTGGTAGGTCGCGACGGGCACCGGCGACCGTTACATGATGCTCCTGCATCGCCTGCAACAGCGCGGACTGTGTGCGCGGGCTTGCCCGGTTGATCTCGTCGGCCATCAGCAACTGGCAGAACACCGGGCCCTCGATAAAGCGGAAACTGCGCCGCCCGTCTGCGCCTTCTTCCAGCACCTCCGAGCCAATCACATCCGCCGGCATCAGGTCGGGCGTAAACTGGATGCGCTTGTCCGTCAGGCCGGTCACCTTGGCACAGCTTGCCACCAGCAGGGTCTTGGCAAGCCCTGGCGCCCCCACCAGCAAGGCATGACCGCCGGAAAGCAGGGCAATCAGCATTTCCTCGATCACCCGTTCCTGCCCGAATACAACCTCGCCGAGAGCTGTCCGGGCGTGTTGCATCTTGCCCGAGAGATCGCTGAATCGGGCGAGGATGTCAGTGGTCTGGGTGGCCGTATCGGCGCCGGATATGGTCATTTTGTCGTCCTGTCGCGTAATAATGAGAGAGTCATGCACTGATTTGGAGGTCTTTTTCCCTGTTCCGTGACCTTTTGACAACGAAAACAAATGGCAATGGACAGATCGTCATATTGGGGATTGAATCTTAACCCTGTGATTGCAACATAATACTCTTAAGTATTTGTCGCGAGGGGTCTGAAACATGCAAGACGAAAACAAACTGACGATCTGGGGTTTTCTCAAAGGGATCGTCAAAGCCATCATTGGTGCAGCACTGCTCTTGCAGGCCCTGCTCTTCCTGATTTTCCTGATCGTATTCATGGGTGTGATCACCAGCGTCATGACAGACGCTGGCAGTGGCGGGTCCGGCCCGTCTGTTGCTGTGCCTGACGGCGCTGCCCTGCTCCTCAACCCTAACGGTGTTCTGGTTGAACAGGCTGCAGAATCCGATCCGTTTGAAGAAGCGCTCGCCGAAGCCTATGGCTCCAATCGCCCGGCGCAAGTGCAGGTCCACGACTTGACCAAGGCAATCCGCGCTGCCGCAGAGGACGAGCGCATCGACGCGCTGGTGCTGGATCTTGGTGGTTTGATGGTGCCTTCAGTCTTCTCCAGCAAGATGCAGCTTGTTGTGCAGGAAATCGAAGCCTTCAAGGAAAGTGGCAAGCCGGTCATCGCGATCGGTGACTACTATTCTCAGGAGCAGTATTACATTGCCTCCCACGCGGATGATGTCTTCATGCACGATTATGGCGCCATTCTCATCTATGGCTATGGCCGCTACCGCACATATTATAATGAATTGCTGACCGAAAAACTCAACGTCACCAACCACATCTTCCGCGTTGGCACATACAAGTCAGCCCTTGAGCCGGTTCTGCGCAATGACATGTCAGAAGAAGCCAAGGAAGCAAACCTCGCTTATCTCAATGTGCTCTGGAATGATTACACCAGCACGGTCGAGACAGCACGCGGCCTGGAGCCAGGCACCATTAACAATTACGCCAACAATGCCTCCGAGGTCATTGGTCTGGCAGATGGCGACCTTGCCCAGACAACCGTCAATGTCGGCCTTGTGGATCAGCTGATGAGCCGCAAGGACCAGATTGACCATATCAAGGGCATTGTTGGTGAGGATGACGATGAAGACGGCTTCAAGCGTGTTGGCTATCGTACATTTCTCAACGCGATTGAAGGCGATGATGACACAAAGGCACCTGACGTCGCCATCATCACCGCCGCTGGCACCATCGTTGACGGTAATGCGCCTGTTGGTGTTGCCGCTGGTGACCGCATTGCCGGATACCTGAAAGACGCCCGTGAGGACGAAGACGTGAAAGCCGTTGTCCTGCGTGTAGATAGTGGCGGCGGCAGTGCTTTTGCCTCGGAAGTCATGCGCACCGAAGTGCTGGCCCTGCAGGAAGCGGGCAAGCCGGTTGTCGTCTCCATGGGCTCACTGGCCGCGTCCGGTGGCTACTGGATTGCCGCTGATGCGGATGAAATCTGGGCCGCCCCGACAACCATCACTGGCTCAATCGGCATTTTCGGCATGATCCAGACACTGGAAAACACGGTCAGTCAGGCTGGCATCTACTCAGATGGCGTTGGCACAACAGATCTTTCCGGTGTTCTTGGTGCGGGCCTTGGCCCCTTGCCGCAGGAATTTTCCGACATCATGCAGCTCTCTATTGAGTCTGGCTATGAGCGCTTCCTGACCATTGTTGGCGAAGCCCGTGGCTTCTCCCGTGATGAGGTGGATGCCATTGCCCAAGGTCGGGTCTGGATTGGTGAAACAGCCAAGGAGATCGGCCTTGTTGATCAACTCGGCTATTTCGAAGATGCCATTGAATCAGCGGCGACACTCGCCGGTATTCAGGACGATTATGATGTTGTCCGTCTGGAGACAGACAAGACACGTTTCGAGATATTCCTGGAATCTCTCTCTGGCGCTTCTGTTCGCCTCGGCCTGATCGAATCCGATGATCTGGTCTTTGGCGGCACGGCAGGCCTCGAAGTTTCCGGCCTGCGTCGTCTGATTGCCGAAGCCCAGAACGAAGCAGCGTTCTATGACACGTTCAATGACCCGAACGCGATCTATGCCCGCTGCCTCGAATGTGAGCCAGCACGCTAAGTCGCTTCATTCTTCATCTGTTGGCCGGTTGTGCTGGCCACAGATTGCAAACGCTCTACACTGCACAGCAGGCTTGAAACTTCAGCCTGCTGCGCCAGTTATATCTTATGAGTGATCTTTTTGCCCTCGCCTCCCGCATGTCCGACCTCACAGGTGGCACTGGCCTGCCCCCTGTGGACAAATGGAACCCCGAATATTGCGGCGAAATCGACATGGTCATCCGCAAGGATGGCCTCTGGTTTCATGAAGGCTCGCCCATCGGGCGCCCGCAGCTCGTTCGGCTGTTCTCAACCGTGCTGAAGCGCGAAGAAGACGACTATTTTTTGGTGACCCCGGTGGAGAAGCTGAAAATCGTGGTCGAAGATGTGCCCTTTCTCGCCGTTGAGATGACCGTACAGGATGAAGACACGCCGGATCAGCAACTGACCTTCCGCACCAATGTCGGCGACGATGTGATTGCCGGCCCCGACCACGCCCTTGCGTTCCGTGCAGGCGAGGCCGAAGACGAACTGGTCCCCTATCTTCACGTCAGGCGCGGCCTGGAAGCGCGGCTCTCCCGCCCTGTCTACTATCAACTGGCTGAACTGGTGCGCTCTGACCCGCCAGTGGTCGTCAGCAATGGCGCGACTTTCCCCTTCGGAAATCCCAGTGCGGCTACAGGCGCATGAGCCGCGCCTCCACCATCCCACCGCCCGGCGTTACCACCAGTTGGCGCGCGGAAATCAGCGCTGCGCTGGAAGCCCCTGATGCGCTGGACACGCGCAGCATTTTCCACGAGTTGAACCCGCATCTGGAACGCACCCCTATCTTCAATCGCCCCATGGCAGAATACCGCGCAGCGGCAGTGCTCTTCCCGATCATTGACCGCGTGGACGAGCCGAGCGTGCTGCTCACCATCCGCTCCAATGAGATGCCGTCCCATGCCGGTCAGATCAGCTTTCCCGGTGGCCGTGTGCAGGCGGAAGATCAGGACCACACGGATACGGCCTTGCGCGAGACATGGGAGGAAGTCGGTATCGAGCGGGACTATGTGGAGGTTATGGGAGATATGGGCGTACATCTGGGTGGCATGGGCTTTGCCGTCACCCCTGTAATCGGCGTCATTCATCCGGATGCAGATTTCACGCCCTGCCCGCGCGAAGTTCAGGGCATGTTTGAAGTGCCGCTGGCTCACCTGTTCGATCTCGACAGACATATCATCGAGGAGCGGGAAAATAACGGCGTCAGGTACCGGATGCCAGCCATTCCGTATGGAGAATTTCATATCTGGGGACTGACGGCCGGGATCATCAATTCGCTCGCCAAAGCGGTGCATGACAGGAGGGATTGATGGCACACCCGCCAACCTCTGCATCCAGTATCTCAGCCCTGCCCCTGACGGCCTTCCCCGAAGGTGATAAGGCTGATTTCACCTGGACTTCGACCCCTGAATTGATCCGCATCATCGACGCATTGTCAGCACAACGGGCACACAGCGCCATGTTTGTAGGCGGCTGCGTTCGTGACAGCTTTTTGGGCAACCCGCCCCGGATCGGGCAGCCGGACAGCCCGACGGATATCGACATTGCCACCAGCCTGTCGCCGGACGATACCATGGCTGCCCTGCGCGCAGCAGGCCTCAAGGCTATTCCCACCGGCTATGACCATGGCACAATCACAGCCGTTGCTGACGGTCTTGTCGCGGAAATCACCACATTGCGGGCTGATCTGGAAACTGACGGGCGCCATGCTACCGTGCAGTACACAGAGGACTGGCAGCAGGACTGGCGGCGGCGGGACTTCACCATCAATGCCCTTTATGTGACACCGGACGGCAAACTGTTCGACCCCGCAGCGGGACTGACTGACCTCACCCGGCAGAAAGTTGCGTTCATCGGGGATACACAAACCCGCATCCGGGAAGACTATCTGCGCATTCTGCGCTTCTATCGTTTTTCCGCGCGCTATGCCGCCACCATAGACCCGCAGGGCCACGCGGCCTGCGAGAGCCTGCGCGCCGGGCTGCAACAGATATCATCAGAGCGTGTCACCGCAGAATTACGCAAGATCCTTGCCGGGCCTCGCCTGCCCTTCACCCTGACAGCCATGGCGGACAGCGGCATCCTCGCCGAAATCATACCGGCACCAGCAGACCTGCCAAACGCCTGTGCGCTATATGACCTTTGTCAGCAGACGCACGAAAATACGCCGGAACTTTATCTGGCCGCACTGTGGGATAATCCGGCGGATGTTATCACGCGCCTGCGCCTGTCCAATGCCCAAAGCCAGCACCTGACCAGTATCAGCACAAATACTGACTGGCTGGCAGCTGCCCCCGATGAAGCTCATGGCCGGGAACTCCTCTATCGGCATGGGCCCGAGGCGCTGCGCGCTGCAAGCCTGCTGCTGGGGGCCCGCGACCACGCAGCCGGCCTTGAGACGACGCGCTGGCACGATCTGTTCTCCTTGCCAGCCCGCTGGCAGGCACCTGCATGCCCTTTTTCGGCTGCCAGCTTTATTGCCCGCGGCCTGCCCATCGGCCCTGCCATCGGCAAGGCGCTCGCAGCAGCAGAAAAGGCGTGGATCGCCGCCGATTATCCACGCGGTAAAGCCACGATCGATCAGATCATCGACGAGGTGGCTGAGACGGTCCGCACAGGCCAGCCGGGCACGGAGAGTTAACCAGCTTAACCGCCCATTAAGGCTCTCCGGGTCTGTTATGGTCATGACCAAAGACAAGCATCAGGACAGGGACACGTATGAAGCGCTGATGGCCTGCTTTGTGGATATGCTGAAAAGCCAGCAGCGCCGCAGTCCGCATACGCTGCGTAATTACACTCACACACTCACCCTCTTTCATGCCTTTTTGAAAGATCATCTGGGCGACACGCCGCGGCTTGAACATCTGGCTGAACTGGAGATCAGGGATTTTCGCGCGTTCCTTGCCAGCCGGAAGAATGACGGTTTGGCCGCAAGCACCCTGCGCGGTGACCTGTCTGCCCTGCGCAGCTTTTACCGGCATCTGAAAAAGACCCGCGATCTTGACAATCCGGAGGTGGGAAAATTGCGCTCGCCCAAGCTGCCTGCGCGCCTGCCGCGACCGCTGGCCAGGCAGCAGACGGAAGAAGTCCGTACCCTTCTCTCTGACAGACACCAGCAATCAGATGACTGGCAGGCTGCAAGAGACCTCGCCCTGGTGACATTGCTATATGGCGCGGGCTTGCGTATTTCCGAAGCCCTTTCCCTGCAGTGGCGCGACGCCCCGTTCGGCGACTCGTTGCGCGTTACCGGCAAGGGCGACAAGACCCGTCTCGTGCCGCTGCTGCCTGCAATTCACGCAGCAATCGCGAAATACCGCACAGCCTTGTGGGCTGATGCAGAAGCCAGCCTGTACCCAGAAAGATGGGATGAGGCAGGTGAACCGGCACCACTGTTCTTTTCAGCACGCGGTAAAAAACTCAGTCCACGAATGGCGCAGAAAACCATGCAGCATTTGCGCAGTCAGCTTGGCTTGCCACAAAGCGCAACGCCTCATGCCCTGCGCCACTCCTTCGCGACGCATCTGCTGTCCGCCAGCGGCGACCTGCGCGCCATCCAGGAACTACTCGGTCACAGCTCTCTTGCCGCCACCCAGCGCTACACAGCCGTGGATAACGAAGAACTCCTGCGCGCCTACAAATCCGCCCACCCAAGAGCGCGCTGATTTCGTCATCCTGAAAGCGCGATCTGGAGATAGCGACCTTCAGGGTAACGAGATCATATGCTCTTTAAGCAGAATAATGGGCCGGGAATTGCACCGCGAACTCGCGCGTGGCGCGCTTGTCGATTTTGCCGGTGCCGCCACGCGGCAGTTGTTGCGGGGAAATCCAGATGCGCTCCGGCACCTTGAAGCCTGCAATGTTGCCTTTCAGGAAAGAATGCAACTCACCGGCATCAATCGTGCTCTCACCGGGATATACCACCGCCCCGACAATTTCGCCCATCTTCTCATTTTCGATTCCGAAGACAGTTGCCTCCATCACGCCGTCATATTTATAGATTTCGTTTTCAACTTCGAGGCAGGAAATATTCTCGCCGCCCCGGATAATCAGCTCTTTCAGGCGGTCCACGATATAGACAAATCCGTCCTCGTCCAGCTTGCCGAGGTCGCCCGTCTTGAACCAGCCATCTTTCGTCAGCACCCGGTTGGTTTCTTCTTCCATGCCGAGATAGCCGCGGAAGTTGGCCGGGCTCTTGATACAGATCTCCCCCACTTCGCCAACAGGCAGCTCATTCATATCTTCATCAAAAATCGAAACCTGCGTTACCGGCGGCACAGCGCGCCCCGTGGAATCCGGCCTTGCCTGATAATCCGTCAACGCATTGATACAGCCAAGCGCATTCGTCTCGGTCAGGCCATAGCCCGAAGACGAGTTGATCGACGGAAACTTGTCTTTCATCTCCATCACATGATGCGCGGGCCGTTTTGCCCCGCCGGTCGCAATATCGCGCAACCCGGAGAGCTGTTCTGGCGATGCCGCCTCGACAATCTCGTGTGACTGCGTGGGCACCATCAACAGGTTCGTGATGTTCTCCTCATCAATCAGTTTCAGCGCGTCCTGCACATCCCAGCGATACATGAACACGATCTTCCGTCCACCGAGGTAAGAGAGCAGGAACGATGAATGGGAGGCGGTCACATGGAACAGCGGCAGGGTCACCAACATGGCCGGGTTCTCAGGGCGCACATTGGCGTCAGGGCGCAGGGTTTCAATCACATTCAGCAACAATGACCAGGAAAGAACAGCACTGACAACACCGCGATGGGTCAGCAACACGCCCTTGGGCTTGCCGGTCGAGCCGGATGTATACAGAATGCAGAAATCACTTTCCGGGTCGATAACCACCGGCGGCATTTCTGTCGAGGCGTTTTGCGTCAGGGCCTCGAAACTGGCATCCGCAAGATCGCTCTCTTCCACCGCAGAAATCAGTGTCAGGCCCATTTCCGCCTTATGCAGATGCAGATAGCTGATGCGCTTGGCATCGCCGACGACAATCTTCGCGCCGCTGTCTGTAAGGGCATAGCAAAGCTCTTCTGCCTGCCACCAGGCATTGAGGGGTAAAACGGTGCCGCCCGCCGCAATAATGCCGAGATAGGCGATGCACCATTCCGGGTAATTGCGCATGGCAATGGCAATCCGGTCACCCGGCTTCACGTCATACTGGTCGATCAGCGCATTGGCGAACTGGCACCCCTTGGCCCAGACATCCCGGAACCTGTAGCGCTTGTCCTGATACACCATAAATTCCTGATCGGCGAATTCCTGCGACTTCGCCGCCAGAATATCCCGCAGGGACATGGCAGACATATTGAAAACGCGCTCATAGTCAACGCCGCGAATAGTGCCCGGCTGACAGCCGAACATCGGGTCCTCTGCCAGGAGTTTCTCGACCGTGGCCTGAATCTCTTCCGTCTTCAGCGGCGCAATGTCTGTCATGGTGGTGTCTCATCCCTGTTTAGTGTTTTGCTTTATATAGGACTGATCTTTTAGCGGAAAAGTCTCAGCCAGCAAGGAAATCAGACAGGTTTTTCACGCTCTAGCCTTCAAAACCCTCCATATGCTGCTTGCCCGCATCACCGATCACCTGCCACGGCGCTTTCGATCCCACATGGAGATGATGCACAACGCGCAACCCCTCACCACCCTGCGAGATGGCGCCTGCCGGCACAAACATGCGGCCCTCGTCATTGGTCCCCGGCACGCGCGCCCCGCAGGTCCGGCAGAACCAGGTCTGCCATTGCGCATTCGGCTTGCGCCAGGTGGCAATCATGTTTTCACCACGTATCCAGCGGAAGGCGGTGTTGGGCACCAGCACAACAGCAATCCCGTCAGCCCCCGTGGAGCGACGGCAGATCGAACAGTGACAGACATAAACATCTGTCACCTCTTCAGATACTTCAAAGGCCACCAACCCGCAGTTACAGGCCCCTGTTGCCATGACAATCCCCCCTGATTCTTACCGCGATCCCGCCCGGCGCCATACAGGACGGCAGAAACCAGTAACTGGCCCGAATATCCTCCACTGCCTTGGTAAACCTTGCATACATGAGTACACGCCCTACCCCCGCTCGCCCCCTGAAGCAATAAACAGTGATCACCAGGGGGCGGGTATCGCGTCAGGAGCACAGGGCAAGGCCACCCATGCAGAATGACATTGATCTTTGAGATTAGGCTCATACTCAGCATAGCCAGACGATAAAGATTGCCGCGACGCTTACAGTAGCCATGAAGGCGACGTCACGGCGCTCGGGCAGTATCTGGTTAATTTTGGGGGCCAAGGTATTGAGTGAAGACTTTATTGAAACTGTTGGACTGGACAGTACTATATCCTCGTTTCGACACGAAGATGCCTTTTGTTCGTATTTTTGCGATACGAACCAGAGTGATTTGGATTAAGGCCTACGCATCTTAAAATAGGCTATCCTGACAATAAGAGTCTGAATCAAAAGTCTTTCATATGAAACATGCTCTTGCCAGTCGTCTTGTTGCGATACGGATGTGAGCCATGAATAGCCATGCGATAGCTGAGGTCCAGCATCGTTCCCAATCCTTGGCGAGACGGCGTGATCGCCCTAACCATGCGAATGTGCGTTCTACGACCCATCGCCGGGGCAGGACTTTAAAGCCTTTCATTTTATCGGATCGCTTGATGATTTCCATCCGGAATGGACCGACTTTTTTAAGTTTGCGCTTTAGCTTATCTCCCGCATAGCCACCATCGGCAAAGATATGGCGAAGCCATGGAAATTTGTCTCGCGCTTCCATCAACACCGCTGGTGCGCCGTCGCGATCCTGTACATCCGCGGCATGCACAAGTGCTGTCACCAGAAAGCCTTCCGTATCCGTCAGAATATGCCGCTTGCGGCCTTTTATATTTTTGCCCGCGTCAAAGCCAGTAATACCGCCACTTTCTGTGGTTTTAACCGACTGGCTATCGATCACACCTGCGCTGGGGTGTGGGCTTCTGCCGTGTGCTTCGCGGCATTCAAACAGCAGGCGGTGATTGATCTTTTCCAGCAATCTGTCATCACGCCACCAATAAAAATATTTCTGAACCGTCGAAAAAGGCGGGAAATCCCTTGGTAACATGCGCCATTGGCAGCCAGTAGACGCGATATACAACAAGGCGTTCATGATCTCCCGCATCGGCCACTTGCGAGGACGCCCCATCCGATTTGGAAGAGGTATTTCAGGTTCAATCAAAGCCCATTCGTCGTCCGTCAGATCACTTGCATAGCGCAGGAAACTGCGGTCATAATATGTGCGGGTGGTTTCATTCCAACTCATCTGATCCTCCGTGTCTTAAGCAAACAAAGAGAATCATAAGTCGTTGAAATCACCCAGATACTTTTGGATCAGGCTCTTAGCTCCCACGCTTTATTAGAGAGTCCTGCGGCTAATTACCTGATTGTTTTCGGTTTGGCGAACGCGGTGTGCGTGGAGCCGTCCGCTAGCTTAAGCGCACGCCGCGCGGTTGCGAGTCCATGTCTTGCTTCATTATATTTGATCCAAATAATTGTATTTATTAAACTTGACAGTAATTTGATCAAAATCAGGGGCCTTTAGCTAAATCTAAATTACAGGAGTGGTATCAGGCCCCATCCTTGTAGAGATTGATGCCCCCCTCCCCTTAGCCCTACGGCCAGATTTACTGAGCATAGCTGATCCCATACGGCGCCCAAATAGAAAGTATTAGTATCACACCGATTCAATTCAGCTCTGTTCTCTGGTATCATTCGTTCACAGAACTTAGGAGATTGAGGGTGGGCGGCTACGGATCAGGAAGTCACAGATATCGCGGAGCAAACAAATGCGAAGCAGTTTGTCGAATTGAAATTCCCTACCTCAACAAACATGGATTGCTTGAGCCGGGGACGATGACCACCCTCACCTGGTCACGTCGAGGGCAGAAGACTGCCGCGGTTGAACTGGCTACCTGGCCTGAGTGGATGATGCTGTACTATTGCATTCGGCAAGAGGAAAACACCTTGCGAAAGGTCTCTCAGCGGATAGACTTTGATTGGACAGATACTGCCTTTAGTGGCCGACGCAGGTGGTTCAAATGCCCCTGCTGTTCGAGGCGCTGCAGTGTCCTTTACCTACTGGGTGGGGTTTTCGCCTGCCGGGAATGCCAGGGCCTCGTCTACTGCACGCAGTACGAGGACACATTCCAGCGGCGAGTCTCAAGGGCGCTGAAAATCAAGGAGAAACTGGGTGATCAATCTGGGATTGGGGGCATATTCCCTGAAAAATCAAAGCGCATGCAGTACTCGACATACGAGCGACTAAGATCTGAGCACGAACAAACTCAAAAGGTGTTTGATCGGTATTTGTCTGCAGCTATCCTGTGACTTAAATCCTCACTCTTATCCAGAAGCCAGTATGTGATGCGCGTCACTGGACCACATTTCGGTAGGCACTCCAAGACCAACTGTTTCACTTTCAGGCAGCAGTCCAGCAACACTTTCACAATGTCAGGTCACTTTACATTTGCCAGCCTGGCATATCAAAAGTAATATGGGATCATTAGCTCAATACGTGAGTCTTCAATGAGGTGTGCTTTTGGGGTTACATACCTGCAAAGTGGCATCTGGCACAGTACTAGAAAGTTAACTCAACTTGATCGATAGTTGATCAGTTTGCGGTTCGGGGGCTTGGTGAGATGGATAATGAGTACACTTTTCGAAGGGAAATGGCAAAAATCCTTCGAGATACAACTTCACGATTGCCCTCAATTCCAGTGTTGTTATCTGCCATAACACTGTTTGTATTGGCGATGATTATTTCTCCTTTTTATGTTCAGGAAGATGGTATCGGTGCCCCTACGTCGGAAAATGGGGTGATAGACATCAGCGACTGGGACATGACACAGGAGGTTATGCCGCTGATGGGAGAGTGGGAATTCTATTGGGACCAACTTCTAAAGAGTGAGAAAGCAGACGGTGCAACTTCGGACTACTTGCCCATGCCCGCCCTTTGGAGTGATCACTTCAATTCCATGGGTGCAAACTATCCAAGCGCAGGTGTCGCGACGTACAGGCTTCTGATTAAGGGACTTAAACCGGGTAAGTATCAACTGTATTTTCCTCAACTCTACGTCCCCGTGAGAGTCTGGCTGGATGGTGAATTGAGCGCAGAAAACGGGCGTGTCGGTCGGCTACCTGAAGATACTATTACGGCTTGGGGGAATAGTATTTTAAACTTCACCTCCGACGGCTCTTCACATGAATTACTGATCGAAGTCGCTGCTCATCATCACCGCGCCAATGGTTTCGAAGAACCGCCTCTACTTGGTTCCGAACAGACCATGGAAGACCATATACAGGTTGCTTCTGCGCTTGGCACATTATTTCTAGCTATTCTATTAATGCTATCCGTATACGGGTTTTGTATATTCTTTTTTCGACCTGGAGACAGATCATCTTTGTATTTTGCAATATTCTGCGCAGCGTTTTTAGTGCCTTCAGCTTCGTTCAATACCAATTTTTTGAGTGTCGCTATAGAGGATTTGAGTTTTTCGAATTTTCTCGCATTGGTCTACCTCCCTGGTATCATTGCAGTCGCCTCATTTTACTTTTATGTAGCTGAACTATACAAGGAAGAAACTCATCGATTTGTCTCGTACGCCGTCGTCGGTGTTTACGGTCTCGCGTTCCTCCTGTTCTATTCGTTTTTTGTTGTGGGCGACACGAATACGGCATCAGTTTGGTATCCTCTGATTACCATCAGCTCGCTGGTTGTGCTGATCTACCTTTTGTCTGTCATATTAAGAGCGAGTTGGAATGGCCGTGACGGGGCACTAATACTTCTATTGGGTATTTTGTTCTTTGCGGTAACCCTTGCAAATGATGCACTCGTTGCGAGCAACATGATAACTTATGATCAAGCTTTGCCTCCAGGTTTAACGGGGTTAGGCCTAGTCATCTTCCTAATTTCCCAAGCTGTTATTCTGGCTGAAAGGTGGTCAAAAACGCTTGAGTACTCTGAACAGATGACAAAGGATCTTGGTCAGTTAGTGGAAATGTCTTCCGCAATATCATCAGAAATGAACCTGAGAGATTTATTGTTCAAGATTGTTCATTCAGCAGGCGAATTTTTAAACTCAGAAAGAGGTTCATTGTTTCTGTATGATGAAGAAACAGATGAGTTGTGGTCTTTCATCGCAGAAGGCGTGGGAGATAAAGAAATTCGGTTTCCAGCCGAACAGGGAGTTGCGGGAGCTTGTTTCAAATCGGGCGAAACCATCAACGTAAAAGATGCATACAAAGACGAGCGGTTTATTGCTCTAGTGGATAAGAAAACAGGTTTCATTACGCAGTCTATTCTGTCGATGCCGGTCAGTACGAAAGCTGGGCGCCGAATCGGCGTGATGCAGGTACTTAACAAAAAGAGCCGCCTTGGATTTGATGCTATCGATGAATCACGACTGCGTGCATTTGCTTCACAAGCTGCTATTGCACTTGAAAACGCCACCTTGTTTACAGATGTAATGGAAGCGCGAAACTACAACGATAGTATTCTGAGTTCGATGTCCAATGGGGTGATCACAGTTGGGCAAAAAAACCGAGTAGAAAAAATAAATGAGTCCGCAGCGTCAATCTTAGATATCGATACTGAGAATGATCAGCGTGTCGATGTGAATGATCTATTCTCTGGACAGAACGAATGGGTCCTGGAAGACATTAAGGAGGTCAATTCGAGCTTGCAACCACTGACGCGAGTCGATGTCGATCTGGATTTACCGGAAGGAGACGCTAAATCGGTGAATTTATCAGTAGTTCCGCTGGTGCTTGAACAGCAGAATATAGGCTCTCTAGTACTATTGGATGACATAACTGAGGAAAAACGTGTGAAAGGGACCATGGCACGATTCCTCACAAAGGAAATTGCGGATCAAGTATTAGGTTCCGACGACGATTTGCTGAGTGGTACTAACTATGATGCGAGTATCATGTTTTCAGATATTCGCAGTTTCACTAGTATCTCTGAGAGTCTCGGCCCAAAAGATACTGTTTCCCTCCTGAATCATTTATTCACCGAAATGGTCGAAGAGATTTTCAATCATAAAGGTGTTCTCGACAAATTCATCGGCGACGCAATTATGGCAGTTTTCGGCGCTCCTATATCATCTGGAGAAGATCAGGAGAACAGTGTTGCAAGTGCCATTGGTATTAAGCGCTCGCTCAACCGGATAAACCGGACCCGTGTCGAAGAGAATAAGGAACCAATTCGTATGGGAATTGGTATTGCGTCTGGGAGTGTGATTGCCGGTACTATCGGGTCTCCAAAGCGTATGGAGTATACAGTAATTGGGGATAGCGTGAATCTGGCTTCACGAATCGAAGGACTCACGAAATACTATGATGCAGGTATATTAGTCTGTAATACGACTAAAATCTCTCTTGAGCAAAAACACAAATTGCGCGAAGTTGATTTAATCCGAGTGCGAGGTCAAAATAAGCCCAACGAAATTTGGCAGGTTCTGGACTATCACGACGAAATTTCATTTCCCCATATAAGTGATGTGCTCGAGATTCATGGTATAGCGATGGCTTTGTGGAAGGCAGGCGATTGGAAACATTCGTTGGAAAAGTTCGAGGAATTACTGCAGATTTCCCCACAGGATCGTATAGCTATGATTTATGCAGATCGATGCCGCAATTTTGTTAAAGAGCCGCCCGCTGAGGATTGGGATGGTGTATGGAATGCTTGAGATTGGAACTTGAGACACTTTGGCAAAAGGGCAAGTTGTTATCTAGGTAGGTGGGCACATTGACATTTCCGTTTCTGCGCCAAAGCGGACATGTCAATGTCGCCCACCTTCTGTCTTCCCATACCTCCCCCCTTTTAGAGGGGGATTATTTCTCAGTATTGCCGCGAGGGTGTTTTAGGTACCCTTACCTACCCTCACCCGTGAAATCGATTCTACGGTGAAAAACTGCCTTCCAGGTGCAAGGTTTCTTAGCTCCATCATCTTTCTTGTAGGATACCCCTTGCGGAGATGCCGCTCTTAAAAGAGTGCCTGTGTAGGGTCTTTTTGTTTCTCTGAGAAAATGTGGGCTAAACCGAGATCTTGGAGGGGGTGCCTGCCGGTAATACAAGGGGGGGAGGATATCGATAAATTCTGCTGCAACAAACACCCTCGCCCGGCAAAAACCTGATGATCTTGGTGATTACTATGTGCTTACTGAGATTTTCGCGACGATCCCAACTCGCACTAAGTTATTGAAATTATTGGAGCGGGTAGCGGGAATCGAACCCGCATATTCAGCTTGGAAGGCTGCTGCACTACCATTGTGCTATACCCGCTTTACCATACTTCCTAGCACGGTTTGGCCATGCAGGAAGGTGTATCTCGTCTCCTGCATCGGAGCTGCTGCCGTATTCGTAACCTGAACTTGATCTGCCCGATCAAATTATTCGGCAGTGCCGAAACGGTTTCGAATGGTGGAGGGGGCTGGATTCGAACCAGCGTACGCATAGCGGCCAGATTTACAGTCTGGTGGATTTAACCACTCTCCCACCCCTCCATTACCGTGCAAACGCGACGATGGGCCGGAAACGAGCGCGCTTTATATGCAAGCCGGACCTGCCGCGCAAGCACCCCCGTTGCTGCCGACCTGACTTTTTCTCATTTTTTTCTTGGGTCATGGCATCAGGATGCGTAAGCCGCTGGGATGGAAAAGAAACCACCTCTCTACCCGAATGCCCGCGCGCGCAAGGCAGAAGACCCGGACAGACCCGTCTGGCTCTATGGACGTCATGCTGTGGCCGCCGCCCTGCAAAACCCGGCCCGGCGTATTGAACGGCTTGTAGCAACGCGCAATGCCGCCATCTGGCTGAAAGAGCGGGGTGTTGAAGCTGTGGCAGACGACCTGAAACCCGATGCCATCGACGGCATGTTGCCGCCCGGCTCCGTTCATCAGGGACTGGCGGCTTACGCGCATCCCCTGCCCCGGCATCGCCTGCGAGAAGTCTGCCAGTTTTCTGGTGAAGCACGCCAGCCTGTGCTCGTGCTGGATCAGATCACTGATCCGCAAAATATCGGTGCCATTTTCAGGTCCGCTGCGGCCTTCGGGGCGCGGGCCATCATTACACAGGAACGCCGGATGCCGGCACTGGCCGGGGCGCTGACCAAGGCCGCTGCCGGGGCTGTCGAGACCGTGCCGCTGGTTCAGGTTGTGAATATCGCCCGGGCGCTGGAGGCCCTGAAAGGCCTTGGCTATTTCTGTGCCGGCCTTGCCGGTGAATCAGATGATGTGCTCTCACAAGTACCGCGCGACAAGCCGGTTGCACTCGTATTGGGTGCAGAAGGCGCGGGCCTGCGTCAACTCGTTGCCGAGACCTGCGACATGCTGGTGCGGATCCCCATTTCACCCGCCATGGAAAGCCTGAATGTTTCCAATGCTACTGCGATCAGTCTTTACGAGCTGGGCCGGGACAGCTCTTTCCTTGCGGATTAGTAACGCCAGAGCCTGCACACGCGCTGTTGATTTGGGCAGAATTTCCATAATCTGTATTCTCAACCCCGGATAGCGAAAGACCAAAAACGCCATGATTTTGCCCAGACTGATCGCCCTGACAACGGCTTGCCTTGCTCTTGTCTTGTTCTCACAGGCCACCGCACAGGAATTACCCGCGCCGCTTGAAGCGGCAGTGAGCGAAGCTGAGGCACAGGATCAGCGCCGTTTCTCCTATACACAGACTTTTATCTGGCGAGACTTCCCGCCTGTCGTGGACCGGTATGATGCGAGCACCGACAGCTGGACGCGTATCTCCGGCACGACCGATGGCTGGGACAATCCGGGGCCAAAGAAACTGCGCAACTGGACCCGCATTGAGTCACGCCCCGGCGAGCTGCTGTATGCAGATTACCGCGGCTCATTCTCGGGCGTGAAACTGATCGAAGAAACGGATGAAACCTATACCTACAGCTTCACAGCAGGTCAGGAGAACAATGAAGACCTGCAAGACGCTGAAAAGAATGTGCTCACCAGAGCCGTTGTGGACAAAGGCGATCAGTCGATCAAATCCTATCTCATCAAGGCCACGCAGGGCTTCAAACCAAATGCAGTATCCCGTCTGGATGAATTTGTCTTTGAACAGACATTCGAGCGCCCTGCCCCCGGGGTCGCTCCGGTCATGACCAAGGTTTACTGGAAAGCCGTCGGGAGACAGGTTCTCTCCAAAGTCGATGAGGAATTGACGATATATTATTCAGATTTTGAAGTTGTGGAGTAAGAGCCCATGAAGCGCCGCGATTTTGTCAGGACAGGCCTTGCCGCCGGGGCTGTATCGGCCTTGCCGGGCACGCTTTTGGCTCAGGAAGAAATTTACCAGCGCACACCGCGCGATGCGGAAGGCCCGTTCTATCCCGTGGGCAGCCGAAGCAATGACCAGTCAGACATGCTGGCAACCATGCAAACACAGCGCGGGGATATCCTTTATCTGAACGGGACCGTGACTGATGTGTACGGCGCGCCTGTGGTTGGCGCACTTGTGGACCTTTGGCAGACTGACCCGGGAGGCCGTTACAGGCACCCGAGCGATACCTCGCCCGGTGAACGATATGAAGATTTCGCCTATTGGGGCAAGGCGACGACAAGCGAAGACGGGCGCTTTTCATTCCGCACATATGTGCCGGGTGCCTATGCGCCGCGCCCTGCGCATATCCATTACAAGGTCTTTCGTGACAATCGCCCTGTTCTTACGAGCCAGATCTATTTCCGCGAACTTGGCGGCACAAAAGGTCATTCTTTCAGTCGGCAGAACGAAGACTTGCTGGTGACCAGCCTTGTGCAGATCAAACCGGACACGTTTGAAACCGATTTTCGCGTGGTTATCTGAGGTTGCTTTGTGCAATCGCCTGCCCGGCCGCCCAGCCGGATGACCATGCCCACTGGAAATTATAGCCACCAAGCCAGCCGGTAACATCTACGACCTCACCGATAAAATACAGGCCAGGCACAGATATTGCTTCCATGGTGCGGGAGTTAAGGTCATCCGTGGACACCCCACCAAGCGTAACCTCTGCCGTTCGATACCCCTCAGTGCCGATCGGCCAGACTTCCCAGTTCGCAAGCAGATCTGACAGCGCCCGCAGACGTTTGTCGCTGAAATCCGCAATATTACCGGATACGCCAGTCTGCCAACCCATATAAGTTGAAAGCCGCTTTGGCAGCAGGTCGGCCAGCACTGTCACAATATCCCGGCGACCATTTTCAGCCCGCGCCGCTCGCAGGCGGCTGAATATATCCTCTCCCGGCAACAACATGATCTGTACCGGCTCTTTTTCCTGCCAATAGGATGACACCTGTAAAACAGACGAGCCGGAAAGGCCGCGATGGGTGAACAGCAAAGCCTCTTCGAATTGTGCGCCATTGCTGCGCAGGCTTGCCGCACAGGAGACACCTGCCATTTCCTTGAAGGCGTCTTTTTGCTCTTCTGCGAACACGAGCGGGACGAGCCCTGCGCGCGTTGGCGTCAGGTCCAGATCAAACTGCCGGGCGACCTGATACCCAAATCCCGTCGCCCCCATTTTCAGGATGGATTTACCACCGCTGGCAATCACCAGATTCTGGCAGCTGATATATTCTCGCTCGCCTGCCGATAACTCGAGTTCGTACTGGCCATTGTCATGGGATACATTGCTTACGGAGGTTTCCAGCCTTAACTCAGCCCCAACCTTTTCCATCTCCGCAAGCAGCATTGAGATGATCTGTTTGGCCGAACCATCGCAGAATAACTGGCCAAGCGTTTTCTCATGCCAGGCAATTTGATGGCTTTTGACAAGCTCAATGAAATCCCATTGCGTATAGCGCTTGAGGGCAGATTTGGCGAAATGCGGATTGCCGGAAATGAAATTATCGGGCGTTGTGTGCATATTGGTAAAATTGCACCGCCCGCCACCGGAGATTCTGATCTTCTCACCGGGTGATTTATTATGCTCCACCACCAGTACACGGCCCCCTTGTGCGCCAGCATGAGCTGCACACATGAGACCGGCAGCGCCTGCGCCGATGATGACCGTATGATAAAAGCTATTGTCTGACATCATCTCTACGTAAAGGTCCTGATCTGACTGGCAAGGCGTATCCGCGCTGCGCACGCAGCACTGGTGCAGCTGGTTGACATTGACCGCCAGTCGAAAGCCAATTGTGCAACAGTCAGCCATGCTGACAAGCCACAGCGCTTCACACCGGTAATTCAAGGATAACCCTCATGTCGCAGGAAAATGGAAGAGCAGAATACCGCGATGGTGACCATGCCGGGACCCACCAGCGGCTGGAGCCGGGGCCAGAACGCAACACGCCGCAGATTGCAGCTGATTTTGAAACCCTGATGCGCGACGGCTATGTCATCATCGAGAGCATTCTGAGCGCAGATCAATGCGCGGCGATCAAGGAAGACGGACTGGCACTGCTAAACCAAACCGGGCGCAACAGCTTTGAAGGGCGCTCGACGCAGCGCGTCTATGATGTGCTGTCCCGGACGCGGCAGACAGACTGTCTCGCAGAACATCCGCGCATCCTTGGTCTGATGGACCGGCTTTTCCGCCCTGGATTTCTGTTGTCGCAAAGCCAGATCATCAACATTCTGCCCGGTGAAGCAGCGCAAACCCTTCACACTGACGATGCTTTCTACCGTCTGCCCCGCCCGCGCCAGCCACTTGGCGCAGCAACGGTCTGGGCTATTGATGCTTTTACGGAAGAAAATGGTGCGACTGTTATCGTGCCCGGCAGTCACAGATGGGGTGATGACCGGTCAGCCACAGCCGAGGAAGCCATACCAGCTGTGATGCCCCAAGGCTCTGTCATCTTCTTCCTTGGTACCACCTGGCATGGCGGCGGGCAAAACCGCACCCAGACACCACGCTTTGCCGTTACCCATCAATATTGCGAGGCCTATATGCGCCAACAGGAAAACTACCTGCTGGAGCTGTCAAAAGAAACCGTCCGTACCATGTCCCCACAAATGAGGGCACTGGTCGGCTATTCAATCTATCCCCCGTTCATGGGCATGGTCGCCGGGATGCACCCTTTGAGACTTCTCGAAGAGTAATTAACCTCCGATAACGGATCGATCCGCTTTGCGTATCACCATCACGCTTGGCCGTGGCGGCATGTCTTTGGCAAAGTCAGGCCAACGCGTGGCGGGATTTTCAAAGGTCGCGCCATCACTATCGCCAGGGTGCTGCACTGCCACAAAGAGGGTTTGTCCGTCTGGCGTGAAGCGCGGCCCACAAAGCTCAGCCCCGACCGGGCAGCGGAAGAAGGCACGACTGGTCCCCCGACCTTCACCATCTGTCTCCATCGCCCACAAACCGTCAGCCGCACCCGTGCGCTCATTCCCGTCCGTAGACACCCAAAGACGACCGGACGGATCTATGGCACAATTATCCGGTGAACCGTACCAGCCATTTTCGCTGGTTTCGCTATTCCAGGTTGCCCCTGATTCAGGGTCAGCCGGGTCACCGCACTGGACCAGAATTTCCCAACTGGAGCGTGTTGACGCGAAATCGCCTCCCGGCTCAATAATCTCAATGATGTGGCCAGTACTGTTATTGGCACGCGGATTTGCTGCATCAATCTGGTCAGTCGTGCGCCGGGTATTATTCGTCAGCATAACATAGACGCGGCCTGTCGCAGGGTCGGGTTCCACATCCTCTGGACGGTCCATGGGTGTCGCTTCAAGCAAGTCTGCAGCGCGGCGGGTTTCGATCAGCACGTCCCCCTGAGAGCGAAAACCATTTTCTTCAGTTAGCGGCCCTGTCCCGTGGACAAGTGGCATCCATTCAACAGTACCATCTTCAACGAAACGGGCAACATACAGCGTGCCTTCATCCAGCAGGTTCATATTGGCAGCACGATCCCCTTCCTTAACCGCCTGTGCACTGACAAATTTATAGACATAATCAAAGCGCTGATCATCGCCCATATAGATGACCACCCGGCCATCCGGGGCAACAACACTTTCCGCGCCTTCATGCTTGAAGCGACCCAGGGCTGTGCGCTTCTTCGGTGTTGACGCAGGGTCGAGAATATCAACTTCCACGACCCAGCCAAAACGATTGGGCTCATTTGGCTCCTTGGCGACATCAAAACGGTCAAAATGCTGCCCCCACTGATACCAACCGCCGGGCACGCCATAACGGTCATAGTTTTCAGTTTCAGGATGATCTGCCGGGAGGCGCCCCATGAAATTGCCGTTGAAATTTTCTTCAGCCATCAGATAAGTACCCCACGGCGTCATGCCGCCAGCACAATTATTGAGCGTGCCTGTTACAAGGCGGCCTGACGGATCAGTAGAGGTTTTCAACCTGTCAGACCCGGCAGCAGGTCCGGTCAACGCCATTTGTGTTGAGCCGGCTGTGAGGCGACGATTATATTTGGACAGTATATCCACTGACCAGGCACCGTCAGTGGCCTGCACAATCTCAACGATTGTGCCACCATGCCCTGCCATTTCCACGGCGCATTCTTCGCGCGTAAGGGGGCGGTCAGTAACACCCGGCAGCATCAGGCGCGTTGAGGTGTATTCGTGATTGATACAAAGCAAGCCGCGAGCGGGCGCACCTGCTGCAACTGTCAGGGGGTGAAAGCCGATAAAGTCATTATTGTATCCAAACTGGCGCTCCTGCGCCGCGGCAGTTTGAGCGTAGGGATCGAAAGCCGGGGCGTCTGGGAAGACCGGGTCTCCCCAGCGCAACAGAAGATCTGCGATGTGTTCGTCGGAGACGTGGTGATTTTCATCCAATCCACGGGTGATCTCCTGAAACGAGAAAACACCAGCTTCCTCGGCAACTTCCGGAGAAGCCTCCTGCGCCGGGCTGCACCCGGCAGCAGAAACCACCGCCATGGCACTGATACCGCCAATAAACCCGCGACGGGACAGGCGCTTGTCGATCAGATCATTGATGGTCTGCACGCCAGTGGTGATACGCGGGTTGACGGGGATGTTTTCCTGATCGTCCATGACTCGGGCTTCTCCTTAAAAATCAATCGGTACGTCTTAGCGAAGAAATGCGTCAGCTTTATTGCAGCTATCCAGAAGGTTTTCAGCGACGGTAACTGGACTGCTTGCTCTCATAGTCAATGTGTCGACTGGAGCAAGCCTGACAGCGTGTATCTGGTGTCTTGCTTTCCAAGATGAAAAACGGATTTGTGCACTGTAACGTTCATGGTGTGTCTCCTTATCTGCGAGGAGACCACTATAGAGTCACTGACCGGGGGGCACATAGATTCCTGGTTTCTCAATGAAAACAGAAGGTTGGGTTACACTTACCTAATTGTCGCATGGTTAGCTGTGTATGATACCAGACGTAACGCGACAATTTTATCTGACCATCAAAGCACTTGGCGGCCCCTGAATGATCGTTGTCGCGACTTTCAGGACCACATCAATTTAGATGTGTCCCTACATCACATTGACTTCTTTATCCCCACCATTGCTCTGGCTGGGCGGTGAAGTTTGCGGCCTGTTCTATACTGTAGGCACCGCGCAGCATTGTCTCCTCGTCAAAAGGTTTGCCGATGAGCTGCAGGCCAAGCGGCAGGCCCTGCCCGTCGAGACCGGCGGGGACCGAGATGCCCGGCAAACCAGCGAGATTCGCTGTAACGGTGAAGATGTCGTTCAGGTACATCTGAACCGGATCATCTGACTTTTCGCCAAGGCCGAAGGCGGCAGATGGCGTGGACGGCGTGAGTAACAGGTCTACACCAGAAAATGCACTCATGAATTCATCAAAAATCTTTTTACGGACTTTCTGAGCGCGCAGGTAATAGGCGTCATAATATCCGGCTGACAGCACATAGGTGCCGATCAGTACCCGGCGCTTCACCTCATCACCGAACCCCGCAGCACGGGTCAGTTCATATTGTGTGGTAATGTCTGCATCTTCTACCCGCAGGCCATATTTGACGCCATCATAGCGGGCAAGATTGGACGAGGCTTCTGCCGGGGCCACAATATAATAGACCGGTAAGGCATATTTGGTCAGTGGTAGGGAGATGTCGACAATCTCCGCCCCGGCATCACGCATCCAGTCAATCCCTTGCTGCCAGAGCGTTTCGATTTCCTGTGGCATCCCGTCAAGGCGATATTCCTTCGGTACACCTATTTTCAGACCCTTAATCCCCTGCCCGAGCACGGATTCATAATCCGGCACTGGACAATCAATGCAGGTTGAATCCTTGGGGTCATGACCGGCCATGCTTTTCAGGAGAATGGCGGAGTCGCGCACATCACGCGCGATCGGTCCCGCCTGATCCAGCGATGATGCAAAGGCAACGATGCCCCAGCGCGAGCAGCGACCATAAGTCGGTTTCACACCGACTGTGCCTGTAAAGGCCGCAGGCTGACGAATGGAGCCGCCCGTATCTGTAGCAGTGGCCCCGGCACAAAGTTTTGCCGCCACCGCAGAGGCCGAACCACCGGAAGAACCGCCGGGTGTCAGACCGCCAACAACCGTGCCATCAGCTTCAATGCGCGTGGTGTTATCGCCCTTGCGGCGCCACGGGTTGATGACATCGCCGAAGTAACTGGTCTCGTTGGAGGAGCCCATGGCAAATTCATCCAGATTCAGCTTGCCAAGCATCACGGCACCATCGGCAAAAAGGTTGCCGGAAACCGTGCTCTCATATTTGGGCGTGAAGCCATTGAGGATATTGCTGCCAGCCGTCGTCATCGTGTCTTGCGTACAGAACAGGTCCTTGATGCCGAGCGGTACTCCTTCAAGATCGCCGCCCTCACCTTTCGCCAGCTTTTCATCAGACGTGGCGGCCATGGCGAGCGCCTTGTCCGGTGTTGGCGTGATATAGGCATTCAGAGCCTTGGCCGCGTCCATGCGAGCGAGGTAGCCTTCTGTCGCTTCTTTCGCGGATAATTCTTTTGCCCGCAGACCATCGCGCAATTCAGCGAGTTTCAGATCGGTGATATCACTCATCTATTCAAAAACCTTCGGTACAATGAAGAAATGGTCTTCTGTTTTTGGCGCGTTGGCGACCACATTGTCCGGCTGATTGCCGCCGGTATAGCCGCTGGCGGGAACATCATCCCGCATTGGCAGGGTTACATCCACGGTTGACGCCATGGCCTCAACGCCTTCTATGTCAACTTCGTTCAGTTGTTCGATCCAGCCGAGAATGCCGGAGAGTTCCGAAGCCAATGGCTCCAGACGTTCTTCCGGCACTGCGATGCGCGCGAGTTTCGCGACCTTGCGGACGGTTTCCTTGTCGATGGACATGTCTGTCTTCCTGTCACCTGAAAATATCGCGCTGGCGTAGCAAGCACCGCGAGCAGGAGCAAGAGGCTAGAGCGATCCGGCAAAGAGCTGGTCCACGATGCTCTCGCCATCAGCACTGCGATAGTTTGCGGTCACGAAGCTGCGCAAGGACAATGCAAAACTGCGCTCGCCAGACCAATCCTCGGCGAAGGCAAAAAACGTATCTTCACTCAAATCCTTGCCACCGGCGTCAGCATAATCGAGAAAAGCACGCCACATCTCCATGCTGGTGCCACCTTCCCGCTGTGGTGAGAGGGCTGCAATGACCATATGGCCACAGGCGTAACTTGCCTGATGGTGACCACGCGCCGCAGCGCCGCGCACCGTCCCGGTATTCAGGATGCCCGCGCAGGCTGCTTTTGCTTCTGTCAAAGCCTTGAGATACTGCGCATCGCTCCAGACGCCAGAAACATACAGGGCTTCCGCCGCCAGTGCATCGGCAATCCCCTCATGCAGCCAGTCTGGCGCACTGGCGCTTTTTTCCGCCTCTACCTGCCAGAGATGCACCATCTCGTGCGCAAGGTTTTGCAGAACCAGGTGCTGCATTTCCTGTGTTGGCTGCTGGAAGCCACCGCCAGTGTATTTCACCAGCGTCTGACCCGACACTGTATCGCCCGCGACCGATAGCTGACCTTCATTACCCGGGACATAAAGAAACATGAGTGACGGCCGGGATGGCAGATCTGCCCCAAAGCCTTCGAGAAAATGTCCGGCCAGCGTCTCGGCTGCCGGCGCAAGCAAGGTGACGACGGCAGTGGGCAGACCTGCATCGGCATAAATCGCCAGACGCGCGCTTTCATAGGTGGCCGGGCCACCCAGCCACTGAAACTGTGTGCCCTCAGCGCTCAGGGTCCTGACAGGCTGATTGTTGATTTCAGTTGGCTCAAAAAAACTGAGATTGAGCACAACGGCCTGCGTGCCGAACTGGGCAACCGGGTAGTCCTTGGCGGGTGTTTCAACTTCAGGCGACAGGATCAGGCTCACCAGGCCAAATGGCTCCGTCCCCATCACAGAAACGCCGTCACCCGACCGGCCAAGAGCGATGCCTTCATCATCCTCGGAGACGCGCAGATGCGTGAATTGATCGGCCGGGAACGGCAAGGCCATCTGGGAGACAGGGGTATACGCACGATAAACAACCTCTATGCTCTCGCCATTGCGCACCGGTGTGATGCGCACATCGAAATCCTGCGCTGCATATTGCTTTGGCGGTTGCAGGATCATGATGATGCCCAGCAGCGCGACCAGCAACACGGCTGCAAAAATTGCAATCCTTGAAGAATTGGCCCAATTCGCCGATAGGGTCTTTATGAGTGATGATTTTCTGGACGCCATGACACACTTCCCGGTGACAGGCCCGTTAATGGGCCTTGATCTTGGAACAAAGACAATCGGGATCGCTGTGTCAAACCCCGAGCGAAGCCTGGCGACCCCGGTCACCACCATCCGCCGGAAGAAGTTCACACTTGATGCAGAAGCATTACTGGCACTGGCAACCGAACGACGTATCTGTGGTCTGGTGCTGGGCCTGCCCCTGAATATGGATGGCAGCGAGGGACCGCGTGCGCAGGCCACCAGAGCCTTTGCCCGCAACCTCTCCAGCAAGACCAACCTGCCCATCGCTTTCTGGGATGAGCGCCTGTCCACCGCCGCCGCTGAGCGCGAATTGATCGCGCTCGACACAAAACGTGCCCGCCGGGCAGAGATTATCGACGAGATGGCCGCCAGTTACATTCTGCAGGGGGCACTCGACCGGTTGCGGGAGGGTTAAGCTTCAAGCCGCGCCTTCAACCCGTCCATATCCTCTTGTACAGCCTTGTTGACCATGCCACTGATCAGCGGCGTAACGATCCTGGACATCAGCTTGTAGGGCCGTGCATCCATCTGCATATCCAGCCGCGTGACCTCCCCCTCTGGTGTCAACTTCATCAGCGTATCCCAGATTGTGCCGCCAGCGTCCGAGACAATTCGCACATGCTCGTTCCTGGCATATTCGGTAAATTCCAGTTCAGTTGTTGCCTGTCGGCCGTTCATGGTGCGGGTCTCCCGAAACCTTGTTCCGACACCTGATGTCTGCTCACTGAGCATTTCGATCTTCACAATATTTGGGTTGCTGTTCTCAAATGTGCTGACATCGGAGATAGCCTCGAAGACTTTCTCGACAGGCGCATTGATCTGCCGCGTCGCTGTGGTTTTTCCCATGAGTTGATCTCCATATTGATTGATACCGGATTATTTCTTAGGGCAACTCAACGCATAACTTTCATCAAGCCATTTTTGCCAGCGCGCTTTCGGCATTGGTTTTTCCGCTGTGAACCGGACAGTCACCCATACGCCTGACCCGGCCTGATAATTATCCGGTTCGGTTTCTGCCAGTTTGACTGCTTCCAGCTTTGATTTTTCAAGTTTGAACATGGCTTTGTAGCGCCCGCCCTGCTCCCCGATAAAGAGAAAGGCTTTTTTGCCCGTTTTGAAGGAACTCTGTGTACAGGATGTTCCCTCATCAACCTGCGGATATTCACTGGCGCGCTGCCGTATAGGTTCTGTCGGATCAGTTTTCTTTGCCATGATTTTTATTGCCGCTCAACTGGATACATCAAAAAGCACCGCCAGCTTACCGAATGCGGCTGTCCAGCCAGCGCGGATCACGGCCCGCAGTTCAATATCTCCATCAACCTTCATATCTGGAATATTGGTTTGTACCAGTCGCACTCTGGTGCCGCCATCGACAGCAGTAAAGTCAACGGTAATTACCATCTCGTCTGCTTCATCTGTCGAGGTGTAGGCGAGTCTGCGAGGTGGATCATATTCGATCAGCGTGGCGAAGCCGGACTGCTCATGCTCCCCATGTGGGGTCTCTATTTTCATATGATGGTTATATTTTCCGCCAAGCTTAGGCTCCACCTCAGACTGGACATCAATACATTCAGCGCATCCCCACCATTGCTTTATTTTGCTGGTCTCTACCCAGGCCTCGAACACGTCTTCAATTTTTGCTGCGTAAACTCTCGTCACAATCAGGCTCTGACCATCGAATGTTACATCAGTGCTCATGGGTTCTCCCTTTCGCTATCGGACATTTTTTTCGCCTCCAGATAGGCGTCAACTGCATCGAACTGGCTTTTCCAGAAACGTGCATATTGGCCAATCCAGCTTTGCGCTTCTTCTATGGGTTGAGGGTTGACGCGGATCAGGTGCTGACGCCCATGTTTTTTGCGTTTTATGAGGCCGGCCTTTTCCAGCACGCGCACATGTTTGGAAATTGCCGGTTGCGACATCGCGTAGCTCTCGGCGAGAGCGCCGACATTGGTCTCCCCTTGCGCTAGCTGGGCCAGCATCCCGCGCCGCGTTGGATCCGCTAGCGCCGAAAAAACAAGATCGAGTTCAATCTTTTGCATAACCATATGGTTATATATTTTTAACCCATAAATCAACCCCCGATGATCACGCGATCCACTTGCATATGAACGCCACTATCCAGTAAGGCGGGATTTTATGAGCAACATGATACATAGACCGGCCTGCCCTTCCGGCGGCCTCTCCCGCATTCACCTGACCGGCATTTCCGACCTGAGCGACACAGATCTCTTTTTTCTTCTCGATCTGGCGCAGTATTACGGTCGCCTGACACGGGAAAACCAGATGATCCCGCAACGCCTGGCCTGCCGGACGCAGGTCAACCTTTTCCTGGAGAACTCAACCCGCACAAATGTTTCCTTCGAACTGGCAGGCAAGAAACTCGGGGCGGATGTACTGGTGCTGCCTGTCGCTGCTTCTTCCGTCCATAAGGGGGAAGCCTTGCGAGACACCTGCCAGACACTCGCGGCGATGATGGCGGATGCGATGATTGTGCGTAATGTGGAAAATGGCACCTCAGCTTTTGTGGCTGAAGCACTTGCCGAGGTGGGCCTGCCATGCGCTGTCATCAATGCTGGCGAAGGCACCAGCTCACACCCGACACAGGCACTGCTGGATGCTGTGACCATCCTGGACTCTCTGGGACGCAAGGCTGCCGACGGGCTGGCAGACATTACTGTCGCCATTTGCGGCGATGTGCGCCATTCCCGTGTTGCCGGATCAAATATGGAATTGTTACAGCGGCTTGGTGCGAGAGTACGGTGTGTCGGCCCCGAAGAATTCATGCCCACTTCCTCTGATGGTTTGCATATTGAACAGTTCACAGATCTCCGGGAAGGTCTACAGGACTGTCAGTTTGTCATGGGATTACGCATCCAGCTTGAACGGATGAAAGAAGGGCCGGCCATGTCAGTCCCCGATTTTCATAATACTTACGGGTTGACCCATGAAACGCTGAAATATGCAGCCAGCGGAGCGAAGGTGATGCATCCCGGGCCAATGAACAGGGGCGTGGAGATTGACGGGGCGCTCGCCGATGACCGGACACAGTCTCTGGTACTGGACCAGGTGGCCAATGGTGTTACCACCCGCATGGCAGTGCTCGATGCCCTGCTGACAGAACAGGACTGACCGGATGATCTTCCTGGCCCCCCTATTCGGCTATCTGCTCGGCTCCATTCCTTTTGGCCTGGTGATCACGCGCCTTGCCGGACTGGGCGATATTCGCGAGATCGGCTCCGGCAATATTGGCGCCACCAATGTACTGCGCACCGGCAGGAAAGACCTGGCGCTGGCCACACTCCTGCTGGACAGCGGCAAGGGCGGCATCGCAGTTCTGTTGATGGGACTTATTTCCGGCTGGCAGCCCCTGCCCATGGCGCTTGCCGGTGCGGCTGCTTTCCTCGGGCACTGCTTTCCGGTCTGGCTGAAATTCAAAGGCGGAAAAGGTGTGGCCACGTTCCTTGGCACCCTGCTTGCACTCAACTCCTGGAGTGGCCTTGCAGCCTGTGCCATCTGGCTGGTAACAGCATTCCTGACACGGATTTCATCTCTTTCAGCACTCGTTGCTGCTGGCCTGACACCTCTGATCATGTATTTCGTCATTGAGGTGCCAGTGGCCGCGCTTGCTGCTGCGTTCATGGCTGTGCTGATTTGCTACCGTCATCGCGATAACATTGCGCGCATTCGCGCCGGTACTGAACCAAAGATTGGTACAAAGAAAAATACCAACACAGAAAACTGACTTTAACAACAAGGCACTGACATGACAGACAATCTTACACTGGGCTGGGAGGAATGGCTCGGCCTCCCTTCTCTCAGCTTGCCCGCGATCAAAGCCAAGATTGACACCGGCGCCCGTACGTCCGCACTACATGCCGTTGCGATTGAGCCTTTTGGTCCGGCAGAAAAACCACAGGTTCGCTTTCTCATGCGTCCGGACCCCAATGATCCGGGGCTGGAGGTCACCTGCTCGTCTCCTGTCGTGGACAGGCGCAATGTCACAAGCTCCAACGGAGAAACTGAGCTGCGCTATGTCATCCGCACGGAATTTGAAATCGATGGCAAGAAATGGCCGATTGATATTTCGCTGACCAACCGCGAAACCATGTCCTACCGGATGCTGCTCGGACGATCCGCCATCACCGAAGACATGATCGTGGATCCGAACCAGTCCTTTATACAGCCTGTCCTTTCCTATGAGGCGTATAAGGATGTTCCCCGGCGCAAGCCTGTTAAAAGGCCATTGCGAATTGCTCTTCTGACACAGGAGCCAAAAAACTATTCTTCTTCCCGGCTGATTGAAGCGGCTGAAAAGCGCGGTCATATCATAGAGCCAATCAATACCAGTCGCTGTTACATGCGGATGGGCACGCTTGATTCGGAAGTGCATTATGATGGCCGTGTCCTGCCGCGCTATGATGCGGTGATCCCCCGTATCGGTGCGCGCATCACGAGTTACGGTATGGCCGTGCTGCGACAATTTTCAAACACCGGTGCCTACTGCCTGAACTCAGCCGACGCCATCGGTGCATCGCGCGACAAACTTCTGGCGCATCAAATGCTCGCCCGCGTAAAGGTCGGTATGCCGATAACAGCCTTTGCCTCATCACCTCAGGACTCCAAGGAGCTGGTCAAACTTGTCGGCACCAAAGGTGTGGTCGTAAAGTTGCTGGAATCCACACAAGGGCGCGGCGTCGTATTGGCAGAGACACAGAAAGCCGCCGAAAGTCTTGTAGATGCGTTTCGGCAACTCAATGCCAGCTTTCTGGTGCAGGAATTCGTCAAGGAAGCGGCAGGCGCTGACACGCGCTGCTTTGTGATCGGCAACAAGGTCGTCGGGGCCATGAAGCGACAGGCGGCTGAAGGCGAGTTCCGCTCTAACCTGCATCGCGGCGGCAGCGCCACAAAGGTGACCCTGAGCAAAGCGGAGCGCGACACAGCCCGCAAAGCGGCCAAAACCCTTGGCCTGTCAGTGGCTGGTGTTGACATTCTGCAAACGGAAGATGGTCCAAAAGTTCTTGAGGTCAATTCCTCACCCGGGCTTGAAGGCATTGAAGGCGCAACGGGCAAGGATATCTCCTCCCTTATCATCGAACATCTTGAAAGCAAGGTACGCCCTTTGTCGCGCCACAGGGAGCGGACCACGCGCAAGACATCAACCAGAAAAAGCACGACCCAAAATGCCAGTAGCTGACCCTTTTGAGATTGGCGGCCAGCAGATTGAGGCTGGCACGCGCAAAACCATTGATCTGCCTGTCAGTGTGTTGTCGGACCATACACCGGTGGGCCTGTCAGTACATGTAGTACACGGAAAAGAGCCTGGCCCTGTGTTGTTTGTCAGCGCGGCTATTCATGGCGATGAAGTCATGGGCGTTGAAATCGTTCGGCGGCTATTACGGCTACCTGATCTCGAAAACCTGCACGGTACTTTGCTGGCTGTGCCGGTGGTCAACACTTTCGGCTTCATCAACCATTCCCGCTATCTGCCGGATCGGCGCGATCTGAACCGCTCATTTCCCGGCTCCGAAAAAGGCTCGCTGGCGGCACGACTCGCCCGCCTTTTCCTGAATGAAATAGTCAAGCGCTCGGATATTGGCATCGACCTGCACTCAGCAGCCGTGCACAGAACAAACCTGCCCCAGATCCGGGTTTCTCCTTCAAAGCCCGAAACGGTAAAACTGGCAGAAATTTTCGGCGCCCCCATAGTGCTGACCTCAAAAATCCGGGAAGGCTCCCTGCGCGACGCTGCCCAAAAAGTTGGCGTGGACATCCTGTTATATGAAGCAGGCCAGGGTTTGCGCTTTGACGAATATGCTGCCCGCACAGGTACAGCAGGCATACTGCGCGTGATGCATCATCTGGGTATGCTGACTGCAGAAGGTATCGCCGCTCCGGAGGTGAAACCCCTGCGCTCAACCAGCAGCGACTGGAAGCGCGCGCCGGCGGGCGGTCTCTTGCGCCTGTTCAAAACGGTGGGCGATCACGTGCAGACGGGTGATATTCTGGGCGCGGTCTCCGATCCATTCGGTGAGATTGAGGAAGACATTCTTGCAGATGAAGCTGGCCTGGTGATAGGGCGGGCAGAACTGCCGGTCGTCAATGAAGGGGATGCGATCTTTCACATCGCGCGTATCAAGAAAGACGGTGATGATGTGGAATCCAACCTCGACAGTCTGGCAACGCAACTGGATTCAGACCCGCTATTTGATGAAGATGAGATCATTTAGGGCAGGCTTTGCACGTTGAGGCATCGGGATAATGGGTGGTGGCGAGCTGGCCACGCACCTGATCTTCTGCATGAAAAATAAACCCACCCGCTTGAACATAACAAGAACATATACTATGTCTTTCAAATGGGCATCCGCAATCATTGCTTCGACCTGACAGACGCCGAACGCCATGACTGGCTGCGGCTGATCCGCACCGAGCATATCGGCCCGGCGACCTTCCGTCAGCTTCTGCAAAAGTTCGGCAGCGCGCGCGAGGCACTCGACCAACTGCCGGGTCTGGGCAGTTCCAAACGGAAATTCAGCCCCCCGTCAGAAGCCGCTATCGCTGGTGAGCTGGAAGCGGCCGAGAGCATTGGTGCCCATTATCTGGCTTCCTGTGAACCAGCATATCCTCAAGCATTGCGTCATATACATGATGCCCCGCCCGTCCTTTGCGTGTGCGGCGATACCGGTCTTCTCCGACGCCCGGCCATCGGGATCGTCGGGGCGCGTAATGCTTCCTCAGCCGGGAGGCAGATAGCAACGACACTGGCCACTGGTCTTGGTGAACGGGATGTGGTTGTCATTTCGGGGCTCGCCCGCGGCATTGACGGCGCAGCACATACCGCAGCACTGGAAACAGGCACGATTGCTGTTGTAGCCGGCGGCATTGATGTGATTTATCCACCTGAACATGCGGAACTGACTCGGGAGATCGCAAGACGCGGGCTCATTGTCTCTGAAATGGCGCCCGGCTATCGGCCCACTGGTCGTGACTTCCCCCGTCGCAACAGGATTATCTCCGGGCTATCACGCGGGGTGATTGTGGTCGAAGCAGCCCAGAAGTCAGGCACCCTGATTACCGCGCGCTTTGCCCTTGAGCACGGGCGGGAAGTCTTCGCCGTACCCGGCTCCCCGTTAGACCCCCGCAGTCATGGCACCAACCGGCTTATCCGCGATGGCGCAACCCTGATTGAAACGGCTGATGATGTTCTGGAATGTCTGGAAACCCCCTTGCGTCAACCCGCTTTCATGGAGCCCCCTGCCTTTGAGGAGATGGAAATGCTGCCAGAAGATACGCTGATGGACGGGCAGAAGGAGATATTGTCTCTGCTCAGCTTCACGCCAACCCATCGGGATGACCTGATCCGCTCTAGCGACCTGCCAGCCCCTATCCTCAACCAGACGCTGCTTGAACTGGTGCTTGCCGGCGATGCTGAGGAACATACGGGCGGGCGCTATACATTATCAGCAGGCTGATGTTTGATTGGTGGGAAGTTTCTCTTGCGCAGGCTAGGATACTTCACGCATGTCTGTTCTGAGCGCCAGCGTGTAGATTTGTTTTCTTGGATCAGCGCCCGGGAAAGGCAGTTTCACGATGGCACCGAGCCCCTGTTGCGGCTGCCGCCAGAGCACAGCGGACGGTGATCCGTAAACGACACGTTCCATTATTTCATTCGGCATCCGGGCGACAGGTCTTGAAGCGCCAATCCAGGTGATCCCTGCCGCGCCCGCATAAGATGAGCGATCAGCCACCCTGCTTCTGGCCGTGTCATACTCTCCGAATGGTAATCTCATCAGAGCCCTGCCACCTGGCGCGCGCATGGCGATACTCACAACATTAACCGGTTCTTTGCAGGGGTCTGGCCAGATGACCACATGCGTAATCTTGACGCCCGGGAAGGCCCGAGGCTGCAGGAAAAGATCACTTATCAGGTCCAGGACCCAATGGATAATATACTCAGCTCCTTCAGCAGCCAGTTGCGCCGGTAAATCGTAAACACCCAACTCATTCAGAATTTTTGGAAGGATTTCAGCCGCAACCGGCCCCAACTCCGCAGCAAGAAGTTTTGTACCATACTCAAGGGCTGCCTTGGCAGCTTTCTCCAGTGCCTCCCGCACCAGCTTTTCCTGTTCAGCTGTCAGGATTTTCGGCACACGTGCAACCAGGCCATCAAAGACCGGATTTGTAGATTCCCGCTCAACCATACGCCACTCGTAATTCGCGATCGTCAGGCGACCGGTAATGTCGCGGGTATGAGTCTTCGGCAGATCGACTTTCAGGTCAGTTGACCACTGACGCTGAACATGTCGCATATCCTGGTCCGGATAATTGTCCGTATAAAGCGCCTTGACGACTCCTTTATATGTCGCCTCGACAGCCTCCAGTTCGTCCTCATCTTCTACCTTGTCGAAGCAATAAAGCGGATAGCGCTGTACACCGAAGGAAGTCTGCAGTTTGTCCAGGCGCTCTGTTGACGAAACGATCTGGTATGCCTTGCCCGGGCACTCTTCAACGGGTACTCGCTCACGCGGCGGCGTCTTTTCGGGAGGTATTTCGACTGGTTCCCGTTCAGACCCCTGACCGCCGGCATTTTCAATGGCAATAGCCAACCGATTATAAAATCCGGCAGACTCGTTCTGAAATATGTTCTGTTCCGCCAGGGCAACTGTGCTCTCCAGGAACATCTTTTCCTGTGCCTCACCGACAAATCGTGGGCCTGCCTTCGCCTGCATTTCAATTTGCAGTCGCTCTGCCTGCTCCCAGTTCAGGATTTCATTCTCTGCTAATACTCCCGCAAGGCTACCGGCATTCTCCCGGATGGTTTGCGCAATAGCCATCTCGGCAATTGCCAGAGAGCCTTCCACGAAATCAGCAATTACAGGCTCTGTCGGCCGCACCATGTCAATCATGGTTCGTGTACCCATGACCATCGCTGTGGCAGGCCCGTTTTCTATTTGCAGTGTTTCCTGCGCCGCTCTGTCGTTGCTCGCTTTGTCATCAAACTCGCTTTTGCCCTGCGCATATACACCCACCGGATACATCAGGGCCATCAAGCCTGCACTTGCCAGTAACTCGCGACGATTGAGTGATCCCGTATGGTTTGCCATGCCATTCTCCCTATAGCTTGCTACATACCTTCAGGAAGATACTACATGACATATGATCTGTCATGAGAGATTAATCTCTATTCTCAAACAGAACGTGCCCTTGATGATCACTCTAAAGATGTACCCGCAGACGCTCTGCTTCTGATGTTGCCAGCGCGAGACAGGCAGCAACGCTTTGCAAGCCTGCACCGGTGCATAGCTTCTCAAGCTCGCTGGAGATTTCCTGCACATACTCTGCAATATCGTGCGGGCTCAGGCCTGATGGCGATTCTTCGAGAACAGAAGCAGGATCTGACAAGACATCCTGACGGGCTGATGGTAATGACATAATGAGAACTCCAGATTGCAGCATCAATTCAACACACCTATAAGTTGTAACATATATTCTTAACCAATCCAAGGTTGATTATCCCTTTTCACCGTTGACAGAGCAGCATGACAACTACACTTTCTGCCAACCCGCCAGAGCCGCGCTGCAAAGTATGAGCACGGCAAAAAATGAGGAATATCAGTTAGATGCAGGTCGTTATTGTTGAGTCCCCCTCAAAGGCGAAAACAATCAACAAATATCTGGGAAGCGGCTACAAGGTCTTCGCGTCCTATGGTCATATTCGTGACCTGCCGTCAAAAGACGGCTCTGTCAGACCGGATGAAAATTTCGAGATGATCTGGGAAATGGATACCCAGTCGCGCAAGCGGGTCAACGAAATTGTTGAAGCAGTCAAAGCCGCAGACAGCCTGATCCTGGCCACTGACCCGGATCGAGAGGGTGAGGCAATATCATGGCACCTGCTGGAAGTACTGAAAAAGAAAAAGGCCCTGAAAGACAAATCTGTCAAAAGGGTTGCCTTTAACGCGATCACCAAGAAGGCCATTCTTGAGGCCATGGAGAATCCGCGCGATGTGGATCAGGCACTGGTTGATGCCTATCTAGCCCGCCGCGCGCTCGACTATCTGGTCGGCTTTACGCTCTCTCCTGTCCTGTGGCGCAAACTGCCCGGCTCACGCTCTGCTGGCCGCGTGCAATCCGTGGCCCTGCGCCTGATCTGTGAGCGCGAACTGGAGATCGAGAAATTCGTTCCTGAAGAATACTGGTCGCTGGAAGCCCAGGTCACGTCTGAGGGCAGTGATCCGTTTACGGCACGCCTCGTTAGCCTTGATGGCGAAAAGCTGAGCAAGTTTTCGCTGGCGAACGGAGAAGACGCCGCGCGTGCAAAGGCGACTGTTGAAAACGCGACATTCCGTATTGCCAATGTCGAATCAAAACCGACAAAGCGCAATCCGTCTGCACCGTTTACAACATCTACCCTGCAACAGGAAGCCTCACGAAAACTGGGCTTCAATGCGCGCCGGACCATGCAGACGGCACAGCGCCTCTATGAAGGGATCAATATTGGCGGCGAGACGACTGGGCTTATCACCTATATGCGGACCGACGGGATCGACATGGCACCGGAAGCGGTTATGTCCGCCCGGGATGCCATCAAGGACACCTATGGCGACGGCTACCTGCCGAAAAGCCCGCGCATGTACAAAAGCAAGGCCAAGAATGCACAGGAAGCCCATGAATGTATTCGCCCGACCAGCTTCTCGCGCCCGCCACAATCACTCAAATCTCTCGATTCAGATCAGTACAGACTTTATGACTTGATCTGGAAACGCGCCATCGCCAGCCAGATGGAAGCAGCGCGCCTTGAAAGCACAACCATCGATATTCTGTCAACAGATGATAAAACGGGTTTGCGCGCAACCGGCTCAGTGCTTGTCTTTGATGGCTTCCTGAAACTATATACAGAAGGCCGGGATGACAAACTTGATGACAAGGACGACGACAGTGAAGGCAGCCGCCTGCCCAAGGTAACTGCCGGCGCCGGCGCCGATGTGGATGAGCCGCAAACCGACCAGCATTTCACCCAGCCACCGCCACGCTACACAGAAGCCAGCCTGGTAAAAAGACTGGAAGAGTTGGGCATTGGCCGCCCGTCAACCTACGCCTCAATCATCTCTGTTCTTCAGGATAGAACCTATGTGACGGTGGAAAAGAACAGGTTTATCCCTGATGACAAGGGACGCATCGTAACAGCGTTTCTGGAGAACTTTTTCCAGCGCTATGTGGAATATGATTTCACCGCCAATCTTGAAGAAACACTCGATACAATTTCTGACGGCAAGGCGGACTGGAAAGAATTCCTGCATGAATTCTGGGACGAGTTTTTTGCCACGGTAGAAGGCATGAGTGATCTGCGCATCACGGCCGTTCTTGATGCCCTCAATGAATCACTTGGGCCACATATTTTTCCGCCCAAGGAAGATGGGACAGACCCGCGCCTCTGCCCCACCTGTGAAGAAGGCCGTCTGTCCCTAAAAATCGGTCGCTTTGGTGCATTTATCGGCTGCGAACGCTATCCGGACTGCAAGCACACCAAGCAGCTCTCCCGCAACAAGGCCAATGACGGTCTTGAAGGTGGCGACAGGGTGCTGGGGGTTGATCCGGATACGTCTCTTGAAGTGTCCTTGCGTGCAGGCCGCTTTGGCCCTTACGTCCAGCTTGGGGAAGAAGACAAGGAAAGCAAGGAAAAGCCGAAACGTGCCAGCGTGCCCAAGGACTGGGGCATCGCCAATATCGACTTTGAAAAGGCATTGATGCTGCTCTCCCTACCACGTGAAATTGGTACGCATCCAGAAGATGGTAAGCCGATAGACGCCGCCATTGGCCGGTACGGCCCATACGTGAAACATGGCAATGTCTATGCCAATCTTGAGTCCACCGATGAGGTTTTTGAAATTGGCCTTAATCGGGCAGTGACTGTTATTGCCGAGAAGAAAGCCAATCCTGGTCGGGGCCGCGGCCAGCAGGCCAAGCCGACAAAAGAGCTGGGTGAGCATCCCGAAACTGGTGAACCGATTGCCATCTATGACGGGCGATATGGTCCTTACGTCAAACATATGAAAACCAATGCGACCATTCCCGGCGGCGTTGACCCGGATCAATTGACTCTTGATCACGCCGTTGAGTTGATCACTGCACGTAACGCCAAAGGGCCAAAAAAGAAAGCCACAAAGAAAAAGAAGGCGACCAGGAAAAAGGCCACAAAAAAGAAAACTGCCAAGAAGACAACAAAAAAGGCAACCAGCAAGAAAACTACGAAGAAAACCGCCAGCGCTTCGGCAGAAGAATAGGCACCGCTCTTGCCCCCCCTCCCCAGTAAAAAAGAAATACGGGACTTCATCGAAAAAGCGCAGCAGCAAGGTGGTGAGGTATCCCGGCGAGAGATTGCCCGCGCCTTCAATGTAAAAGGGGAAGCGCGCACGGAATTACGCCAGCTCCTGAAGCAGATGTCCTCCGAAGGATTGATAGATCAGAAGGGAAAGCGCGCAACGGCGCGTGGCAGCCTGCCGCCCGTCGCGGTCCTTGATATTCTGGACACAGATGACGAAGGGGATCTGATCTGCTTTCCGCCAAACTGGAAAGAAAACTTTGCGCCCCCGCCTATCACTCTCCCTGCAGACGCTGCCGCCAAAACCAGACCGGTTCTTGGCAGGGGTGACCGTTTCCTCGGACGCCTGGCCCAGGAGACGGACGGCACCTATACTGCCAAACCCATCAAGCATATTGGTCAGGGGGCAGAGCGCATTCTTGGCGTCTATCGTGACCGGAAAGTCGGGGGGGCGATAGAACCCGTCAGTCGCAAGGCAAAACGTGATTATCTGGTGGAACCGGCAGACATAAATGGTGCCACAGATGGCGATCTGGTCTGGGCCGAAGCCAAAAACCAGCGTGGATACGGCCCCCGTATGGCACGCATTCGCGAAGTTCTGGGGGATATCTCCAACCCGGCTTCCTATTCGCAAATCGCCATAGCCAATCATGATATCCGCACGGAATTTCCCGCAGCGGTTCATGGTCAGGCTGACGCGGCCACGACACCGGACATTGGCAGCAGGACGGACTTGCGCGAGACACCGTTGATCACAATCGATCCGGCAGATGCCCGCGACCACGATGATGCCGTCTTTGCAGAACCTGATCCTGACCCCAAAAATGAGGGCGGCTGGCGTGTCATTGTCGCGATTACTGATGTTGCCTGGTTTGTCTCCCCCGGCAGCGACCTTGACAAGGAAGCGCTCAAACGCGGCAATTCAACCTACCTGCCCGATATGGTCGTGCCGATGCTGCCAGAACGGCTTTCCAATGACCTTTGTTCTTTGAAGGAAGGGGTCGACCGCCCTGCTCTGGCCACAGAAATGATTTTCGACAGCCAGGGCCGTAAGCGCCAGCACAAATTCATTCGTATCATGATGAAATCTCATGCTGGCTTGTCTTATACGCAGGTTCAAAACGGGATAGATGGCAACCCGGATGAACAGACCGCCCCCTTGATGGAAAATGTCATCAAGCCCCTCTGGGCGGCATATAGATCACTGTGTCAGGCGCGCAACAAGCGCGGACCACTCGACCTCGATATGCCAGAGCGGCGGATCATTTTCGACGATGCCGGGCACGTGGAAGCCGTCGCCACCAAAGAGCGCTTTGAAGCCAACCGGCTGATCGAAGAGTTCATGATTCAGGCTAACGTCGCAGCCGCTGAAACACTGAAAAGTGCCAACCTGCCAGCCATTTATCGCGTACACGGAGAGCCGGATCCCGAACGGCTCGACGGGGCCCGTGAGTTTCTGGAAAGCATGGGCTATTCCCTGCCCAAGGGCCAGGTACTGAAATCGGAAAACCTGAACCAGATTCTCAAACACGCCCGTGAAAAAGATGAAGTATCTCTTGTAAGTCAGATCATCCTGCGTGCACAGCGCCAGGCTGTATATGACACAAGTAATATCGGCCACTTTGGCCTGAACCTGCGTAACTATGCGCATTTCACCTCTCCAATTCGTCGCTATGCTGATATTACTGTTCATCGCGGGCTGATACGTGCCTGCAATCTGGAAAAAAAGTTGCCTCCTGCCATTGAACAAAAGGAATTACAGCAGATTGCAGAAGATGTGTCGGACCTTGAGCGCAAATCTATGGCCGCCGAACGGGAAAGCACAGACCGTTTCCTCGCCAGCTGGCTCTCTGACCGCGTTGGCGCGGAGTTCGCCGCCCGCATCAATGGCGTCACGCGCAGCGGACTTTTTGTCACGCTGGAAGATACCGGCGCTGATGGCTTTATCCCCGCCCGCACGATCGGCGCGGAATATTTTCGCCATGAAGAATCAGCCAACGCTCTGGTCAGTGAAGCAGGCAACGGCATTTACCGCATGGGACAGCCAGTGCAGGTGCGCTTGAAAGAAGTAACCCCTTTGCAGGGCGGGCTTCTGTTCGAAATGCTGTCCGAACCTTTGACCGGCATAAAAATTACGAAGGGTAAAGGCCGGGCCACAGTTGGAAAGAAATCTGTCAGGCGCAAAACAAGATCAGAAAACAAATCATCTTCGAAACGCAAACGTAAATAAAATTATTCTAACGAGTCAGAGAAAACCATCTCTCAACCATGCGTTGAATGGTAGACCAACACAACTTTAAGGAATTTCATGTACTCGTGAGCTTATGCTTACACATAGATACGGTTCATGGTCCCTAAAGCAGCTTCAGTTTATGGCTGACCTGGTTACTATGATTTTTTCGGCGGGCCTCCTTGCGCTGACCCTTCATCCATTTGTTCTTGGCTTTGCCGGCTATGCCCTTTTGAGGCTTATCATCAACAAACGGCGCCAGCCACACCCTCTCGAAAATTATGCAGCTGCGATGATTGACGCATCAGCGTTCGTGATTATCGCGATGATCGCGAATGAAAGTAGTTTCTTCCTCGCGATGTCTGGTATGTTTGCAATGATTCTGACCCGCTCCTTGTGGCTCGATCGCAAGATGATTTACAGCGTATCTATAATCTCTGTGGCCGGATTTGCAATGATTGGCATCGTGGCTGGTCAGACGGTCCAGACATTTTCTCTGCTTATTATCAGTATGGCTATCGTAGCGGGATACTATATTTATTCACGCGCACTTACCTGCAATGTGACTGGGCTCAAAAGCATGGCCTGGTTCGCCCTGCGCTCTCAGGAACGTATCGGTTGTAGCTGGCGCGACCGTGACAACTGCCCCATGAACTCTTATGGGATATTCTTGGTTCAATTAGAAAATCATGCAGAATTGACAGAAGCCTTCGGGCTAGGAGTTGCCGATAATTGCATGGCACAAATCTCAGACACGGTTTCACAAATGGTGTGTAAGTGGGGATATGTTTCTAAGTTTGATGAATCTACTATTATTGTTCTTGATGCGAACTTTAATACGGACAAGGATGTTAAGAATAAAGCATACGAAATTCTGACGGTGCTTGAAACGTCCTTGAACGCTAAATTCAAAGCCACCGGAATTAAATTGCGTGTTGGCGGCGCGCTGGAAACAGGTCGCCACAAAAATAGTTCAGAAGTTATAAGCGACGCACATCTGGCTCTAAGAGCGGCCAAGAACCACAATGTGCCTGCAATCATGCTGGATCAACCCTTGCGCAATCTCATGGCTCAAAACCTTCAGCTTGAGAGAGATTTACATCATGCTGTCGAGAATGATGAGTTTGCGCTGGTCTTTCAGCCGATCATCAACGGCGTTACAGGTGATATCGATGGCGCGGAAGCTTTGCTACGCTGGCCACGAGACGAGAAGATTATGTCACCTGCAGTCTTTATTGAGGTGGCAGAGAAAAGTGGCCTCATCGTTGAAATTGGAGCCTGGGTTGTCAAAACTGCTGTTCGTGACTGGAAAAAAATCAGAGAAAATTCTGGACTCAACCAAGGCTGGGTGAGCGTAAATGTCGCCATTCAGCAGTTACAGGAATGGGACACACTATACGCAGCAACTCAGAAAGCTGTTGAAGGTGGCGTACCATTGAAACTGGAAATCACAGAGTCGGCCACCTCGGAAGAGTGCGGTGATATAGCTGACAAAATTTCAAGGCTTCGAGCACTAGGAGTGAAGATTGCTATCGATGACTTCGGTACCGGCTTTTCTTCCCTGTCCCGTTTGCATGAATTACAGGCAGACAGTCTGAAAATTGACCGTAGTTTTGTCGAACAGATGCACACTGGAAGAGGCGTCTCAACTATCAAGTCGATCTCTGCCTTGGCGCAAGCTCATCAAATGGCTGTGATTGTGGAGGGTATTGAAACCGATGAGCAGCGCCTTGTGCTATCAGGCTTAGGACTTCGCATCCATCAGGGCTACTTCTATTCAAAACCACTTATAGCGGAAGAACTGGTGCACTTTCTCGATCTATGGCAACGCTACCATTGCAACTACGATGAACAGGTAAAATGTCCGACTCACCTCGAATCTTCGGAGATCCCAAACCACACAGGAGTGGTCGGCAAGCACTCTGGCGAGGTGTAAAAAAGAACTGTCCTCAATGCGGACAAGGCGATCTGTTTGCGGGCTATGTGAAAACTGCGGATCGCTGCACGATATGCGATCTGGACCTCACCGGTCATCAGGCAGATGACGGGCCGCCATATTTCACCATGCTGATCGCCGGCCACCTGATCATCCCGATGGCACTGGAAATGAAGCGCCATCTTGATCCCCCTTTGCTGGTGCAATTCATGATCTGGCCGCTTGTGTTGCTGGTGTTCACCCTGTTTCTGCTGCCCGTGGTCAAGGGCGGGCTGATTGGCATCCAGTGGGCCAATCGGATGCACGGATTTTCAGATGAACCGGACCAATCCACGGCAATGTCGGCAGACGCCGAGCATTGGCTCGAAAAGCCTTGACAAGCCGAAGCCAGAGACTATTTTCCGCCGCTCACGCGAAATGCATCGCGAACAGGAGTTTCAGGCATGGCTAAGCCAACCACCATCAAGATCCGTCTGAACAGCACGGCTGATACAGGCTTTTTCTACGTCACTAAAAAGAACACCCGGAACATGACCGAGAAAATGGTCAAGAAGAAGTATGATCCGGTGATCCGCAAGCACGTGGATTTCAAAGAAGGCAAAATCAAATAAGCCTTCCGCGATATGAGATCGAAAAAAAAGCCGCATTAATGAGCGGCTTTTTTAATGTGAAAATTTCACTGAATGTTTTTGAGCAGGCAAAAAATAGTTTCAGGCTGCGACACAAACCCTGTTCCGGCCGCTTGCCTTGGCTTTGTAAAGCGCCTCGTCAGCCTGCTTCAGAAAATCTTCTGGAGTCAATTCATCTGAAACATTGGCAGTCGCAATGCCTATGCTGACCGTAACCCCCAGTTTCTGCCCGGCATCCTTACCGTAAATAACTTCATGGCTCTCAATGTCACTGCGCAGGCGTTCGGCAATCATTGCCGCCAGTTCGTGGTCCGTGTTCGGCATAAGCAGGACAAATTCCTCCCCGCCATACCGACAAGCCACATCCATTCCGCGCACATTTTGCACGAGCCTTTGCCCTAAAGCGCGCAAGACACAATCGCCAACATCATGTCCGTGGGTGTCATTCACCTGCTTGAAATGGTCAACATCCATCACCACGAGGGAAACGGGCTGATTTTCCTGCTCCGCCGGGTCAAACATGTTGGCCATATGCGTTGCCAGATAGCGGCGGTTATAAAGCCCGGTCAGCTGATCTGTGACGGCCAGTTCCAGGCCAACCTGGAAGGAGGTGCGCAACTGGTCAATATAATGCTTGCGGCGAAGTTGCGTGCGAATGCGCGCTTTCATTTCGCCCTTGTCTATCGGGCGGGTCAGATAATCGTTCACGCCGACATCAAGTGAACGTACCAGCTTGCGCGTATCACCCTGACGCACCATAGCCAAAACCGGCGTCAGCCGTGTCTCGCTTAATGTACGGATTGTCGAGCAAAGACGAAGTGGATCATGGGTTTCGAGACCCATATTCACGATAATCAGGTCAACCCGCTGGTTCCGCAGAACGGACAGGGCTTCCTTGATATCGGCCTCAAATATCATTTCATAATTATCCGGCAGGACACCGAACAATGTTTCATCACGGTCAGGATCGTCATCAACAACCAATATACAGCTTTGCGTGGTATCGAACTCTGCCAGTTTGGCATTGGTCAGAATACCAAGCTCAGCACCGGTTGCATGACTGAGACGTAATTCATCCGTCATCATTTTCAGGCGTGTGAGACTGCGCACCCGCGCAAACAGGGCGACATCCTCTACCGGTTTTGTCAGAAAATCATCCGCACCAGCATCAAGGCCAGCAATGCGGTCTTCCTGCTGGTCCAGTGCCGTGACCATCACAACGGGAATATGGCAGGTGTCGTGATCAGCCTTCAGGCGACGACAGGTCTCAAACCCATCCATACCGGGCATCATCACATCAAGCAGGATAATATCGGGCTGTTCTTCCTTCGCCAGCTCAATCGCTCTGGCACCGGAGTTCGCCCCGCTGACCTCGAAGTATTCCGCCCGAAGCTTTGCCTCGAGCAGTTTTACATTCGGCTCCAGATCGTCGACGACGAGTACATGTGCCGTCATAAATTCCCCTGACTTTCCCGGACCCCCAAGATCCGTATCGGTGCGTCACTCACCCAGATACCGTTTTACCGTCTCAATAAAGACAGGAATGGAAATAGGCTTTGCAAGATAATCCTCGCAACCGCCATCACGAATGCGTTGCTCGTCACTCTTCATCGCAAAGGCTGTAATGGCTATCACCGGGATTTGGGCAAGCTCCGGGTCAGCCTTTATGTCCTTTGTGACATCCAGACCGGAACGCTCCGGCAACTGGATATCCATCAGAATCAGATCGGGGTTGTTATCGCGAGCCAGATCAACAGCATCATGGCCATTGGTGCTCTGAATCGTGTCATAGCCGTGCGCCTCGAGCAGATCAGTGAACAATTTCATGTTCAGCTCGTTGTCCTCAACGATAAGGACCGTTTTAGGCACGTCCGACAGCTCCAGCATCTCCACACTTGCCATGATATACTTTCTTCCTTGTGGCCACTCTTAGCCCCTGACAGTCATGGCGGTTATGCATCATAATGAGTTAATCGACGGTTTATGCTGAGAGAATCCTTAGCAGCAAAGTAGAATTCCTGAAGCCGCATTAACGGGATGTTAAGAAAATGGCAAATTTCGGTAACGATTTGCTAACACTTTCAGATCGGCCACTCCCGGGACTGTGCCGGGAGTGCCACCATTGGCTGCCTGAGGCAGGCCAGCTATGCCCGCATTGCAGAAGTGCCAGAGTGCTCCGACATGCTGAATTAGCGACACTATCCATGGCTCATCTGGATTGTGATGCTTTTTTTGCGGCACTGGAAAAGCGCGATGATCCATCGCTGGCTGACAAACCGCTGATAATCGGGGGCGGCCGGCGCGGCGTTGTCTCGACTTGCTGTTATATTGCCAGAACATACGGCATCCGCTCGGCAATGCCGATGTTCAAGGCCCTGAAAGCCTGCCCGCACGCTATTGTCATAAAACCCAATGGTGAGAAAATACGCGAGGCATCGCTGGCAATCCGTGCCGAGATGGAAGCGCTGACACCCCTTGTTCAGCCACTCTCATCGGATGAAGCCTTCATGGACCTGGCCGGTACGGAAAAACTGCACGGCACCCCGCCAGCTCTGACACTGGCGAAACTGGCTTCAAGGATCGAGGACAAAGTGGGGATTACCGTGTCAATCGGCCTCAGCCATAACAAGTTTCTTGCCAAACTTGCCTCGGATTTCGACAAGCCGCGTGGCTTTTTTATTATCGGCAAGGCCGAGACCACGTCCTTTCTGGCAAAGCAGCCCATCAGCCTGATCTGGGGGGTGGGAAAATCTTTCGGGGCAAAACTGGCACGGGACGGGTTCCATACTATTGGCGATCTGCAGCAAACGGAAATCAGGGTACTGGCAGATCGATATGGCGAGCATGGCCTGCGCCTTGCCAGGCTCTCGCGCGGGGAAGACCACCGCCCCGTGAACCCGTCCCGGGAAACCAAAAGCCTGTCATCCGAGACAACATTCAATGATGATATTCGTGCCTATCAGGAGCTTGAGGATATTCTCTGGCAGCTATCGGAGAAAATCTCTGCCCGGATGAAAGAAAAGGGCTTCACCGGGCGCGTCATCACTTTGAAACTGAAAACTGCTGACTTCCGTTCCATGACCCGCCGCAAGACACTTGAGTATCCCACCAATCTTGCACGCGTGGCGTTTGATACAGGACGTGCCCTGTTGCGTGACGTTATTCCCGGCGACATGTCGCGCGAGGCATACCGTCTGATCGGTATCGGTTTTTCCGACATTGAAGTGGCAGGAGAAACAGGGCAATCCTATCTTTTTATGGATGACCTGAACAAGCTATCTGCGCGCGAAAAGGCCGTAGATTCCCTGCGCGAAAAATTTGGTGACAGGGCTATTGGCACAGGCCGAAACTTACGCCGAAGGAAATAAAGGAGAAAACCCATGTCCCTTATCGAGAAAAACCTGTCCGCTCACGGCATAGTTCTGCCAGAGCCTGTGGCGCCTGTGGCAAATTATGTACCGTTTGTGATCACCGGGAATTTGGTGATGATTTCCGGTCAAGTTTCAATCGGTGCTGATGGACTGATGACGGGCAAGGTTGGCAACGATCTGTCGCTGGAAGAAGGGGTGAAGGCTGCCGAGGCATGTGCCGTCAATCTGCTGGCGCAGTTGAAAGCGGCCTGCGATGGCAACCTTGACCGTGCTGTGCGCTGCATTCGGCTTGGTGGTTTCGTGAATTGCGGACCGGAGTTCACTGACCATCCGAAAGTCATCAATGGCGCGTCCGACCTGATGGTGCACGCCATGGGCTCTGCCGGCAAACATGCGCGAGCCGCTGTGGGATCATCCTCCCTGCCCCTTGGCGCTGCGGTCGAGGTGGATGGTATTTTCGAGATCGCCTGAATGATGAAGGTTCAGATTTCAGACTGGGATACACCTTTCGAAAACGATGAAGTACATATTCTCGAAGTCATTTATTCCTATAGCGAAGCTGAATTTCAACATAAGGACTTTGGGGTTTACGCGTTCACGTCTTCGATCGGACAAGACTACTCGTTTGTTGTACGTATTCTTGTTCCTAAATCCGGCGAAATTTATTCAGTCAACTTCTCTTATGTATGTGGATATAGAGTGATGGATGAAGTTGGCTATGCATATTTGGCGCAGCATACAGCTAAAGCCGAGCGAAGACTCACCACTGTAAAAGTGAGACAACATCCATGGGCTCAGGAAAGTCCCGGCTTATTTGATGCGTCCATTAAAGATGGGTGGTCATTTCTAATTTTATCTGGTGACGAGTGCGTAGAGGTCGTATCTCCCGTAGAGCCCGTTATACAGAAAGAAAATACCTTGAGGCCTGAACACAGGAGCATCAGTTGACAACCCTCATAACTGTCACGGCTCTCTATGACGGTAGCGCAGATGCGATTTTCCGTGAAGCGATGAATTTTTCGGAACTGGTTGAAGCCATGTCCGGGCTCGCCGCCTATGAAGGGCTGCCAGAGGAACCGGCCAAAGAAGGCGAGACTTATACAGTCGATGTGACAATGTGGGGGTTCCTGAAAACCAGAGGGCATGTGATGCATGTGGAAACCCTGGATTATGAGAACCGCATCATTCAGAGCCGCGAACATAATCCCGCCATCAAGCGCTGGGACCATCATCTCTCGGTACAGCCGCTGGGCGAGAAGGTGCTCTGGACTGACCGGATCGAACTGGATGCAGGCTGGCGCACTTTCGGCGCGGCCCGGTTCTGCGCCTATGTCTATGAGCGCCGCCATAAATATCGAAAAGCACTGGAAATCACGCGCTCCATTGGCAAGGCTGGATAATCCCTTCGCACCCGATGCCTGACATCAGCCCGACTGCTAAAGAGTCTGTGCCCGAAGGCAGAGGCGATATATATTTTTCCCAAACAGACCTTCGGGAGGAAAGAGCCATGATATTCACCGCCGAGCATGAGCAACTGCGCGAAACCACCGCGAAATTCATCGAAAAAGAGATCAACCCTTATGTCGATGAATGGGAAAAGGAAGAAATTTTCCCGGCCCATGAAGTTTTCAAGAAGATGGGTGATCTCGGACTGCTCGGCGTTTCCTATGATGAGGCATATGGCGGGCTTGGCCTTGACTACACCTATAACGTGGTGATCGCTGAAGAGCTGGGCATGATAAATTGCGGCGGCGTGCCCATGGCCATTGGTGTACAAACAGATATGTGCACCCCTGCCCTGCATAATTTTGGCTCGGACGAATTGAAGAAAGAGTTTCTCGCCCCGGCGATTGCCGGCGATATGGTGGGCTGCATCGGGGTTTCTGAACCAGGTGCCGGGTCTGATGTGGCATCGGTTAAAACCACCGCCCGAAAAGACGGTGACGACTACATTATCTCCGGCTCGAAAATGTGGATCACCAACTCCCTTCAGGCCGACTGGATCTGCCTCCTGTGTAATACATCTGACGATCATCCGCACCGCAACAAATCCCTGATCATGGTGCCAATGGACACCCCGGGCATCGAGAAGCAGAAAATACACAAGATGGGGATGCACTCTTCAGATACAGGCCAACTGTTTTTTGATGATGTCCGGGTACCACAGCGCAATCGTATCGGCGAAGAAGGCACAGGCTTCATGTTGCAGATGGTGCAGTTTCAGGCAGAGCGCATCTGGGCCGCTGCCAATGCGCTGAAAGGCTTCGACAAGCAGATCGACCTGACAATCGAATATACAAAAGAGCGTCATACATTTGACCAGCCGATCATCAACAATCAGGTCGTGCATTTCCGTCTGGCTGAATTACGCACAGAGGTGGAGTTGCTGCGCTCGCTTGTATATCGCTGCGTTGAAAACTACGTGGGCGGAGAAGACATGACGCGGCTTGCCTCCATGGCGAAACTGAAAGCCGGTCGCCTTGCGCGGGAAATTTCTGACGCCTGCCTGCAATATTGGGGCGGCATGGGCTTCACCGCTGACAGTCCGATCGCCCGCGCCTATCGCGATGGCCGCCTCGCCTCCATCGGTGGCGGCGCGGACGAGATCATGCTTGGCATCATTGCAAAGTTTGAGGGCACTCTGCCAAAGCGGAAGTCGAATTAAGGCGTATCCTGAACGACTTCGACAAAATAAAACTCCTTGTCGTTCACCCGGTGCAGAAACCATGCGGGCATTCCGTACACATCACGCACGAAATTGCGCTGTGAAGCGTGAATTTCCCAGCCGCGAATCTTGGCTTTGGCTTCACCGGGCATGGCATGGGTTGGCGCAGGCTGATTTGCGACAACTATTTGCCCCGGCTCTCCGCCAAATCTTGCCATCATGCGGCGCGGGGCCAGCACATAAGCGATAGCGTCCGGCGAGAGTTCCGGTTCTGTCCGCCTGACCTGCAATACAGCGTCGCGCGCCGCCTGCCCGATCAGCATATGGTCAGGATGATTTGAAAAGCCGCTCTCTGGCCAGAACGTCACAACAAGATCAGGCTGCCACTTCTTGATACTGGCTGCCAGACGACGAACAATCGCGGCGTAATCTGCTGTTGCCACACCACTGTCCGGATAATCCCAGACTTCCTGAGCATCAAGCCCGAGAGCAAAACCGCTTTTTAATGCCTCGGCATGGCGGATGATGCCAAGCTCTTCCTGCCGCGCGACCACTGGCGTCTGATTACCAGCCTCTCCTTTGGTCGCTGTTATCATCCGGGTTATTGCCCCGTCGCGTTTTTTTGCGCGCAGCAAGAGACCGGTTACCAGTTGCTCATCATCCGGATGGGCGAAAACTGCCAGCACAGACCTGGCCTCAAGCTCCCCTGTCAGGGACGGAACAAATGCCGCATCCGGTTCTTCAAACTGACTGTCGAACCAGAACAGTCTCCCAGCCAGGACCAGAAATGCGACGAGCGCTGTTATGGTGAGGATGCGGATAATCATTTTTATGCACTCCATATCAGCAGCAGGCCGAGACCAAGGCGGGGATAAATCGTGATAATATCACGAAATTTCAAACTGACCCACTACCAGAATACTGATCAGTACGAGCAGCACTCGCTGCGCATAATGACCCATTTCCCAATTTCCTTACTTTATCATAGTCAATTCGGGGGCCCATAAGTTTCTTATCCCAGGTTAATTTATGAAACTTTCATGGGATGGTTACTTTATGCTGAAAAGTGAGTAGTTTCTCAGTTTGAATTCGATGGCAATTTCTCGCCACGAGGGCGACATTCGGACATTTGCAATGAATGTCCGAATTGGTGTCATGTTCAGATGTAAAATTCGCCTTACGCAGATTGGTTCTATTTTTTGAGTAGCTCTAAAAGCTCTCTGATTACGATGTCGTCTGCCCCTCTGACGGCTGGCGTTGGAATCGCAATGTCGGGCGTGACAGGATGACTTTCTTCAATCCCATTTGGGCGAATGATGTGGGCCTTTGGATAGCCAACGAGGAAGCCTGAATGCGGTAATGTAAAGTGTTCCATGGCACCATATGTCGTCGACATATCGCGTGTTGGTTCCCCATACACAGTGCCAAAGCCATAATCCTGGATGAGGGCTGCAACTGAAACCGCGTTAGAGTAGCTGAAGCGGTTCACAAGGACATGAATATCACCCGTAAACCGTTCTCCTTCTCTTGGTTGGGCATATGGGAGTTCAAACGATACGAAATCACCGTTATTAGCTTTAGCGAACAGTTCGGCGAATTTCGCGGAAATACCTCCCTCGCCATCTTGCCTCGCATTGACGCGTTTCTGATTTGAGGCCGTCGTTTCTGGGCTGACCTTAATTCTAAAATCTGATGCAAATCGAAAAGGTTCATCCGCAAACCAGGCAATGACAGGATCAGAGAAGGAATTGTCGCCACCTGGATTATCTCGCAGATCAAGAATCAGATGCTCGGCGCCTTTTTGAATAAAGTCGTTAAATGCGGTATCGACGAATTCCTGAAAAACAGCCACGCTCTCCGGGCTGAAATATTCCCCCGGCTTCGTTGCTTCCATATTAAAAAACGGACCCGGGCGTAGATAGGCAACATGCTTGTTGATCATATTTGCTTCTCTGCCGTTCAGCTGAAACCCTGATTCCATGCGCACGAGTTCCGAGAGTTGATCGAATCCTATGGCATCTATTTCCGTCTTGATGACCTTGCTTCCCCGTTTCAGTTCGACTGAAAACTGTGCCATCGGACCATATTCCAGCAACATGAAATAGGGCTCGGTGTTGGCGAGGAGGGAGTATGCAAGTTCCGGGGTTTCAGCCGAGATATTGCGTGTGAGCTCAGCGAGCCAGATTGGGTTTGGCTTGCCTTGAAGAGAGATAATCCGATCGCCTGGTTGTGCGGCTGTCTTTGAGGGGACACCTGCGACAATGACTTCGCCTTGCTGGAAGCGAATGCTCAGTGGAAACACCAGACCGTCACCTTCTATATGAGCGTCCCAAAAAGGATTGCGGCCATCAATACGTGTATGGCCGTGTTTTGCGAGCGCAACAAAGCGCTGAAAGTCCTTATGAAGATCGCCAGAACTTACGGTTTCGGCTTCAGCATATTTTGACTTTAGCTCTGCAAAGGCACTGTCGAAGACAGCCTGAGAGGTTTCGGCAAACAGGCCGGCATCGGCCGATTGGAGGCCACTATAGAGGCGTTCGAGATCTGCTGTGGCTAGATCAGATGTAAAGGTATCTGACTGCGCCACAGCGGTGAAACCATTTATAGCGCATAGCACAATGACGGTCAGGGTGGATCTAAGAGCCTGTAACATAACTATCCTTTCGCATCTGGTGCATTACGTTCGCGTCTATATTATAGTCGCTATTGCAGCTATCTTCTGGATTATGAAAACGCCATGACCTCGCGATCCTTGTATTCTGACCTTTTTATTTTCCAATCTTTTCAAAGGTTTAGATGCCTTGAAAAATGAAGTTTTGATCATAGACAAGTGGCAGGTTGACCCTGCAATCAAACGGATAATGAGTGACGAGGGAGACCTTGAGCTTGAGCCCCGCGTCATGGACCTGCTTATGCTGCTCGCGAAAAGCGCGGGCCAAGTGATCTCAAAGGAAGAAATCATCGCATCCCTTTGGGGGGATGTTCATGTGAATGAGGATGCTCTGACGAGGTGCGTATTTAAATTGCGCAAGGCGCTTGGAGATGATGCGCGTAATCCACGTTACATCGAAACCTTATCCAAACGCGGCTATCGCCTCTTGGCTGATGTGACTTTTGCCGAAAGCACTCATGAAGGAGTTACGGCGCAAAACGCCTTTGGCTGGAAAGTCGCCATAGGATTGGTGCTTGTGTTGGCTTTGACAGTTGCTATTTTTGCTATGTCAGATTTTAAAACGGGACTTCAGCAGTTGTCACCTCGTGACGAGGTGTTCGCAGACAGACTTGTCCGTGCTGACGATTTCTATAGTCAATTTACGCGGGCAGATAATGAGGCGGCTCTTCGATTATATGAGGCGGTGCTTGATGAAGACCCAAAGAATGCTGCAGCCTTGGCAGGACTGTCTAATGCACTCGCACAAAGAGTGATCCGGTATCAGGGACCTGGCAGCGAGCAAATAAGGCGAGGTTCGCTAACAGCAGCGCTCGAAAGCGGCTGGCTTGAAAATGAGACCGCCCTGGCAGAGTTAGGCCGAATTGTCGCGCTGGCAGAAGAAGCAACAACGATTGACCCTGCCCATGAACGGGCATGGCGCGCACTCGGACTGGCGCTTTCCGCCCAGCATGAGTTTGAGAAGGCTGAACGAGCCTATGAACGGGCGCTTTTGATCGCGCCCGATGATTGGAGGACGATGATCAATCTGTCTGAATTAAACGGTCTTCTGGGGAGAGAAGATCGTTCAACGCCCTATAGGTGCAGGCATGGCTCATCATGGAGCGTCGTTACACGCAAGATCCCGTCAGTATCCGGCCATGGCATAGCGCCACAGGTATTGCTGTCGCTGACGCAAAAATCGCAGCAGGATCACTGGAAGACGCGAGACTATGGTTTCGTCGGGTTCTGGTGCGAGACCCGCTCAATCCGGAGGCGCTTCAAGGACTAGCTACTGTACTAAATCTATTGGGAGACACAGTTGGCGCAGAAGCTGTTTGCGCTGAGCTTTCGGACATTAACGATGAATCGTGTTGAGCCAATTCTGACGAGCCTATGCAGTTGAAGGTCGTTCGCCCGGTAGCGTCTTGTGCCAGCTTTCAGACATTCAAATTGAAGCGCCAATGCCGCAATGGGCCAATAGCCGTCCTCCAATTTTGAACTGGGACACTACCGAAAAGCGTGACCTGAAGGTGATTCCCTGTCATTCTGTTATGATCAAGGAGTCCATTCATGACCCATCGTAAACTGACCCCGAACCGCCGTGAAATTCTGGCTGGTGCCGCAACTGTGGCAACCGCTGCGAGCCTTGCAGCCGGCAGCGCATCCGCAGAAGAACTGAACTTCGTAGGCCAGTCCGTCCTGATCACTGGCACCAGTTCCGGTTTTGGCAAACTGGCTGCACAGCACCTTGCCCGCCATGGGGCAACGGTTATTGCTTCCATGCGTAACGTGCCGCGCCCCGAGGCAGAGGAACTGCGCGACCTTGCCAGTGATGAAAAACTCAATCTGTCTGTCGTCGAGATTGATGTGACCAAACCGGATCAGGTCGCAGGCGGTGTTGCAGAAGCAGAGCAGATTGCCGATGGCGCGCTGGATGTGCTGATCAATAATGCCGGGATTGCCTATGGCGGCCCGATCGAAATTCACGACGAGCAGTCAATCGCAAAAATCTATGACGTGAACCTGCATGGCTATCACCGCATGGCCAAGGCGGTGCTGCCGAAAATGCGCGCCGCCAAAGCGGGACATATCTTCAACGTGTCATCGCAGCTCGGGCGGCTGGTGCTGCCGAACCTCGGGCTTTATTGCTCAACCAAGTTTGCTGTTGAAGCGATGTTCGAGGCCATGGCCTATGAACTGGCCCCATTTGGCGTCGAAGTGACGATCATCCAGCCGGGTGGCTATCCCACAAAAATCTGGGAAAATGGCACAAAGAATTTTGACGGCCTGCTGGAGCGTGTGGGCCAAGAACGCATGGCTGCTTACGAGGCACACCTCACCATTGCCCAAGGCATGTTCAATGGTAGCCAAAGTACAGACCCGATGGATATTCCGCGCGCCATTGCACAGATCATGGCGATGCCAGCCGGCACGCGGCCCCTGCGCAAACCCGTTCACCCGAATACAGCCGGGCCTGATGCCGTGAATGGCATTGCCAAGATGGTGCAGGCCGGAATGCTGGGGGACGGACCTTATGCGAGCTGGCACAAAGCTGTGAGTGACTGATCAGCCTGAGGTTTCGGCCTCAGCCTCAGGGTCTTCTGTCCGCTTTGCCGCGATCTTCACGGCAATGATCGATATTTCATAAAGCATCCAGATCGTCAGGCCGAGTGCGACCTGACTGATCGGATCCGGTGGCGTGAGAAACGCTGCCACAAGAAAAATCCCGACAATGGCAAAGCGCCGGTTACGTTGCAGGAACCCGCCATCGACAATTCCGGCAAGAGCCAGAAGCGTAAGAATGACAGGCAACTGGAAGGCAAAGCCAAAGGCAATCATCAGCGTCATAATTAGGGACAGATAATCCCCCACAAAAACAATGAGATTATAGGCAAGCTCCTGCCCTTCTTCCAGCGGACGCTCCATGCCGAGGGCAAAGTTGATCACAAACGGCATGATCATGAAATAGACCAGCGCCAGGCCGAGCCCGAACAGGACTGGGATTGCCAGCAGGAACGGCAGGACGGCCTGTTTTTCATTCTTGTAGAGGCCGGGAGCAACAAAGGCATAAAGCTCTCGTGCCACAATCGGGAAAGCCACCATGATCGCGGCCACCAGCGCGAGTTTAACGCGGGCGAAAAAGAGTTCGAGCGGGCGGTATTCCAGTTCGGCTGCGCCGCCTGTCTTGTCCTTAACCGCGTCGATATAGGGGATCGTCAGCAGGTCATAGAGCGCCTGCGAGAACAGGAAGCAGATGCCAAAGGCAATGCCAATGGCGATCAGGCAAACGATCATCCTGCGGCGCAGTTCGATGAGATGCGACATAAGCGGCGCGCGACTGGCTTCCACTTCGTCAGCAGGTTGCTCATCTGAGATAATGTCGGGGGGCTGATCCTGATCGGATGCAGCGGGGCCTTCTGATGTCACGCTTTTTCACCTGCCGCTGCGACTGGCTCATCATCAGATTTTTTTTTCGGCGTGAATCTTTCAGGATCAAGCGTACCGATATCTTTCATCGGCGCGATGGTCTTGTTGACTTCATCGCGGATCTCGGTGACCGGATTCTGCTTTTTCAGGGCTTCGATTTCTTTTTGTAATTCGTCAAGCTCTGCCTCACGCGCCATCTGATCGAAGCCTGCCATGAATTCCTGTGCCATCTGCCGGGCCTGCGCCATGAATTTGCCCACAGAACGCATCAGGCGCGGCAAGTCATTCGGGCCCACCACGACAAGGGCGAGCACCGCAAGCAGCATTATTTCGAAAAACCCTAGCTGGGGGATCAGGCTCATGTTCCTGCCCGTTCTGGTTTGCTGATACTCAGGAAGACGCTTTGGTCGTCTCTTTGACTTTTACGTCTTCAATGTCTTCCGCTTTCAGACTGGCCGCGGATTTTTTTTCTTCATCATCAGTGGCGATGGCTTTTTCTTCATCTTCCATGCCCTTGCGGAAGGATTTTATGCCCTTCGCAAAATCACCCATGATGGAGGAAATTCTGCCGCGCCCGCCAAACAGCAGCAACGCCAGTATAATGACCAGTACAATCTGCCATGGACCTACAGCACCCATAAGCGCCTCACTTTCTTGTTCCTGCCGTCAATGTAGCGATGCGGTGAAGCCAGCGCAACGCCGGACACTCATTCATCCTCAGACTTCAATGTCTCATCTTCAACGAAGGGGACGGCATCTTCAGGTGCAAAGAGCGCTGCGTCATCGTCTGTGCCTTCAATCAGATCATCAATGTCGACTTCTTCCGCATCATCGCTCTCCTGATCTTCATGGAAATCCTGCACAAAATCCTGTTCGGCGGGCGCAGCGTTTTCGTCATCAACGGCATCGCTGTCTTTCGGGGTCGGGACGACAAAACCCGGTGGCAGGCGCGCATCAAGCAGGCCCTGCGCCTTCAGGTCCGCCATGCCCGGCAGATGCGTGATGCTCTGCAGGCCAAAATGTTCCAGGAACTCCTGACTGGTGCCGTAAAGCGTTGGCCGGCCCGGCGTGTCTTCACGGCGTCCGCGCAGACGGATCCAGCCTATTTCCAGTAACTGGTCGAGAGAGCCTTTGGAGACGGCGACGCCGCGCACTTCTTCGATATCCGCGCGCGTACAGGGTTGATGATAGGCAATGATGGCCAATGTTTCGAGGGCAGCCCGCGACAGTTTCTTAGGTTTGACCTGCTCGATTTCCAGAACATGCGACACGTCAGGCGCGGTGACGAATTGCCATTTCTTCCCTGTTTTCAACAGGTTTACGCCGCGGTTCTGATATTGCTCCTGAAGGGCATTCAGAGTTTCCTTCACATCGCTGTCTTCCGGCAGGCGCTGTTTCAGCGTGGCTTCGTCAAGAGGTTCGCTGGCAGCAAAAAGCAATGCCTCAACCATTCTCACCTGACGGGCAAATTCAGCAGCGGCTGCAAAAGGATTTTCGTCACCCACAAAAAGTTCTATCCCGTCATCTTCGGCATCAGCCCCTTCGGGGTTGCGTGACAGGCTGACAACTTCAGAACCTCTGGATTCTACATCAGCATCGTCTGTCGCATCTGCCTGCTCGATTTCAGCTTCCAGGGCTTCTGCAAGAGCTGCCTGTGCTTCCTGTGCATCGAGGTCGCTGAAATTTGCCGCTTCGGCCTTGTCATGACTCATGATTGTTACTCGCTAGTGAACTGGGGAAGTTTCTGTCAACTCTGCCGGCAGCTGCGCGGTATCGCGCACATAGAGTGACTGGAATGCACCGGCCTGCCTGATCTGGATCTTGCCTGCCTTTGCATATTCAAGGACTGCATTGAAAGCGCTCGCCACGACGGACGAACGCGGGGCGTCAATCTCGTCAATCGGTGAGATCGCTGTCAGATCAGCCCAATCAGGGATGTGGCCGAGAATACGTGAGAGGCGCTCGCGTGCTTCTTCGATCTGGTAAACCTTGGGCGGGGTGTATTTGATCGTCGCGTCCACTGCCTTGACCCGCTGGGTCGTGTAGGCCTTGAGCAGATCATAGAGGTCTGCGGTCCACTCGGTCTTGCGAATGACGCGCACCCCCTCCGGCATCCCGCGCGGAAAGTAATGACTGCCAAGCTGCGGCAGTTCGAGAATTTTGTCGGCGGCTGCCCGCATCGCTTCAAGACGCTGAAGCTGAAATGCCAGTTGGGCGGCCATTTCATCAGCGGTTGGTTCGTCTTCTGCTTCATCCTGCTTGGGAATGAGAAGTTTGGACTTCAGATAGGTGAGCCAGCTGGCCATGACGAGATAATCGGCTGCCAGTTCCAGCTTGCGGGCCTTCGCCTCTTCGACGAATTCAAGATACTGCTCAACCAGGGTCAGGACAGATATTTTGAGAAGGTCAACTTTTTGCCGTCTTGCAAGGTCGAGCAGGACATCCATTGGCCCTTCATACGCATCGAGAGAAACGATCAGAGCTTCTGACTCTGCCTCGTCTTCTGGTGCCGAACGCACGGGGGCATCAAACGGCTCTGGTTCAGCCGATACATCGTCTGCAGTACTTTCCGGCGGTGCGCTTACTGGGTCATCCTGTTCCATCTGCATATAGTAGCGGCGATTCCGCTCTCAAGCCATGACAGGTTTTAACAATTCGGCGAAACGCTGCTCTTCGGTCGCCTTTTCAAAGGTCCGGGGGGCAGCAAGCTGATCAAGCGCGGCCTGTGCCCGACCCTGTGCCTTCCCCGCCAGTACAGGTGCCACGTCTGCCACCGCCTGCATCTCATCCATATTGCCGTTGCAGTGCAGCAGCATATCGCAACCAGCCGCAAGTGCCGCCTGACTGCGCACCTGAAACGTACCGTCCAGCGCCTTCATCGAGAGGTCATCTGTCATCAACAATCCGTCAAAGCCGATAAATCCCCGAATGACCTCATCAATCACGCGCGGCGACAGTGTTGCCGGGTGATCTGCGTCATAGGCGGTGAAGACGACATGAGCCGTCATCGCCATAGGCGCGCTACTCAGGTTACGAAATGGCAGAAAGTCTGTCTGCTCAAGATCATCGCGTGTGGCTGTCACAACAGGCAATTCCAGATGCGAGTCTGCCATGGCGCGGCCATGCCCCGGAATATGTTTGATGATGGGTAAGACGCCGCCTGCCAGTGTTCCGTCCAGAACTTCCTTGCCCAGCTCGCTTATCTGATCCGTATGCAGCGCCAACGCGCGATCACCAATAATCTGGTCGGCATCAGGCTGTGGCAGGTCAAGGCAGGGAACACAGTTCACGTTAACCCCGACGTTTCGCACATCCTCTGCCAGCAACCTCGCCCCGAGAAAAGCAGCCTGACGAGCCCTGGCCGGGTCCAGTTTCATCAGCGCGCCAAAACGGTCCATTGGCGGGCGGGCGCTTGCCAATGGCGGCTTGAGACGCGCCACGCGCCCCCCTTCTTGATCTATCATGATCGGCGCACGGTCATCGCCAACGGCTTCCCGCAAGGCGTCACAGAGGTTGCGTATCTGCTCAGATGACTGACAGTTACGCGCAAAGAGAATGAAACCCCACGGCTGGTGACGGCGAAAAAACGCTGCCTCTTCATCCGTGAGATATTCGCCGGAGCAGCCGTATATAACGGCCCGTCTGTCAGAATTTGCTATCTGGGTCTGGCTCATACGGGCTTGACGAGGCAGTCCTGTCCAACCTGTTTCAGCCGTGCACAATACGAGTCTGCGTCGCTCTTGGACGAAAACGGGCCGACGCGCAGGCGATGATAAACCCCCCGCGACCCAAGATCAGCGTACTGGACATCAGCCGATATGCCGTTGAGCAACGCACCAAAGCGGCTCTGCATTGTGGAAAAATATCCTTGCGCCTCGGCATTACTGCGGAAGGCCCCGACCTGCACCACATGTGTGCCGGCAAGCGCACCAGCCGCAGCTGAAGCGGCAACGGGCGTGGTTTGTACAGGTTGCGCCTGAGTGGCCGGCACTTGCTGCACCGGCTCTTCAATCACATCTTCGACCTGATTGATCGCTGCCACAGCAACATCTTCAATGGTCGAAGGAGCTGGTGTCTGTGCCTCCACAGGGTAGGTCACAGGTGGCGGTGTACTGTTCACCGCAGAGGATGTCTCAGAAAATCCTTCAAGCGGGTCCTGATCGTCAGATGCATCAACGATCACCTCGGTTGGCACATTACCTTCCAGCGTATCGAAGACTTCCTGTTCGACAGGCGAGGTTTCAGCAAACTGTATCTCCCGCTCGGTCTTGATGGGGTTCGGGTCTGCCGCAATCAGCGGGGTGCCGCCTTCCTGGATGCCGCGCTGATAGGCAAACCAGACAACTGCAGAAAAAACCACCAGCACGACGACACCGACCACCAGCACAACAAAGCCGGAGACACCTTCTTCGTCATCATCGTAATAATCGTCGTAGTCTTCGTCATATTCATCAGCAGCGGTCATAATTTCAGCTCCGGAGGGGGACGGATTTAGCTTATGGACTATCCGACTCGGCTTTTTCAAGCAAGTTGCGCGTTATTATGACGCGAATGAGGCTGGCCTCCTCATTACAGCCAGTTTTCCGTGTCAAAGAGCTTGCGATGCTCCTGGATGGCAAACCTGTCCGTCATGCCGGCAATGTAATCACACACGGCCCGCGCTCTTTTTTCGTCACTCACTCCTTCATAGCGCGCCCGCCAGACCGGCGGCAGCACTTCCGGCTCAGTGAAAAACAGGCCAAAAAGGTCCCGCACGATACGCTTGGCATGACTGCGCGCGCGATTGACTTTCCAGTGACGGTACATCCGATCCCACAGGAACGCCCTTAATTCATCAACCTTGGCACGCATGGGGTCTGAAAAGTCGACCATGGCATGGTCAGCGATGCGAATATCATCAGATGAATTGGGGCCCAGCGCCTCAAGCCGACGCAATGTCTCTGCATGAACATCAGCAATCATCGCACCGATCATGTCTGAGACCGCTTCGGCAATCAGGACATCCTGCGGTGTATCAGGATATTTTTTTTCTGTGGCGGTAATCGCTTCGCCAATCAGCGGCACATGCATGGCCTCTTCAAGCGTAAAGACCCCTGCCCGCAGGCCGTCATCCACGTCGTGATTGTTATAGGCAATATCATCTGCCAGCGCCGCGACCTGTGCTTCGAGCGATGGCCAGGTGTTCAGGAGCAGATCATGCTGCGCGGCATATTCCTGAATGGCTGCAGGCAGCGCCTTTGCTGCCTCACGGCCTTTCTCGCGCGCCATGCGATCAGCGATAGTGCCGATCAGCGGGCCATTATGCTTGACCACGCCCTCGAGGGTTTCCCAAGTCAGGTTCAGGCCTTCAAAGGCCGCATGACGGCGCTCCAGCTTGGTGAGTATCCGCAAGGTCTGTGCGTTGTGGTCAAAGCCATTATAATCGGCCATGCACTCCTGTAGCACGTCTTCCCCGGTGTGGCCGAAGGGCGAGTGACCAAGGTCATGCGCCAGGGCAAGACATTCCGCCAGGTCTTCATCCAGTTTCAGCATCCGCGCGAGCGAGCGGGCAACCTGCGCCACTTCCAATGAGTGCGTCAGGCGCGTCCGGTAGTGATCCCCCTCGTGATAGACGAAGACCTGGGTCTTGTGCTTGAGGCGTCGGAAGGCGATGGAATGGACAACGCGGTCCCGGTCGCGCTGAAAAGCGGAACGGGTCTTGCTCTCCGGTTCCTCATGCAATCGGCCACGGCTCTCTTCTGCGCGGCAGGCATAAGGCGCAAGGGGGGCTGGGAATGGTATGGTCATGAATAGGGCCTGATAGCTGTGCTGGTCTGTGACGTAAGGGTGTTTGTACCAGCGCAGAACAGGGGGCACATAAGTTTTTCTGATAACTGGCTGGAAGTGAGATAATTTTTTGGCGCTTCCATTTTCGATGTGTCTGCTTTGCTTTTCACGTAACGCTTTCGAGAAAATGAGATAGAGCCGAATTGACAGCATTGCTACTGAGTAGTAATTTCTAATCATGTCAATAAAAGCATCCGTATCAATCACTGAAGAACAGGATTCGTTTGCGCGCGATCTGGTGACTCAAGGGCAGTTTCCCAGTGTCAGTGCTGTCATTCAGCACGGCATTGAGCTGATGCGTGCAAAAGTGGAGATGGAGAATCTTGAGCGGGAAGCCTTGCGGTCTCTCCTGACCAGACGCCAGCAAGGCGCGTTCATTGACGGTGAAGAAATGGAATCTGTCATCTCACGGCTGGCTCAAAAACGCCGACAACATAATGGCATATAATGTCGTCTTTTCAGCAGATGCTGAAAAAGATTTTGATCTTATCTTTGACTTCCTGATCGAGAGCTATGAGCACTTCGGTGAGGCTCCTGACGCCGCGATTGATCGTGCTGAGGAACAACTTCACCATATCATGCAGAGTGCGATGGCTTTATCCCAAGCCCCTTTTGTCGGTACTCTTCACGATCACATCGCGCCGGGCCTTCGGCATGTTACAAGAGAAAAAGCAATTTTCTGGTTTGACGTTGTGGAAAGCAACAATCTAGTGCGCATTCTGGCTGTCTTTTATGGCGGACAGGATCATCATCGGCACATGCTGATCCGACTGATGGGACCGTAAATTTATATTTTCATGATGGTTCATGTTAAGAACTGCATACAAAGAAATCTGACCCTGGGGCTTTTACCCAGCGCCAATAGTCATATATTGGGCTTATGACAGATACCATCACCCTCTCTGACCGGGCGGCCAGGCGCATCACAGAAATTCTCGGCAAGGAAGCTGACGGCGCCATGCTGCGCGTGGCCGTGGATGGTGGCGGCTGTTCCGGCTTTCAATACAGCTTTGACATCGTGCATGACCGGGCACCTGATGATCTCGTGATTGAAAAGGCTGGTGCCGTCGTGCTTGTCGATACCGTTTCGCAGGAATACATGCCCGGTGCTGAAATCGACTTTTCCGACGAGCTGATCGGCGCGGCCTTCAAGATCAATAATCCGTTGGCGACCGCGTCCTGTGGTTGCGGGACATCCTTCTCGATATAAGCCATACTTGAGAGCCCAAGCTGATTCGCGGAGGCGTGCATGTTCCCGGCCCAGGCCATGATGATCCCTGTCTTTGTGCAGGTTACCCTAACTATCTTTCTGTTCGCCCGCGTTGCGGCAATCCGTAATAGCGAAATCCGGGCTGATACCAGCCTGCTGAAAACAGCGGCAATAGACTCAACCCGGTATTCCCAGAAGGCACAGCAACTCGCCAATAACTACAACAGCCAATTTCAGGCACCGGTTCTGTTCTATGCGATCGTCGCCTTTGCGATGCTGACCGCCAGTGAAAGCTTTCTGCTGGCGGCACTCGGCGGATTGTTTGTGCTGACACGGATCATCCACAGCACTGTCCATACCGGCAGCAATAATGTGCTGCATCGTTTCATGAGCTTTGCTGCCGGGTATCTGGTCCTGGCGCTGATGTGGTTCGTATTCGGTTTCACCTATTTTCTGTAGAAGAGTATCTAATGAAGATCGCGACCTGGAATGTGAATTCTGTCAATGCCCGCCTGCCGCGCATTCTGGAATGGTTTGATGACGCAAGGCCGGATGTGGCCGTGTTGCAGGAAATAAAGTGCATTGATGAGAAATTTCCCGAAACTGAATTTGCGGATCGGGGCTATAATGTCGAGGTACACGGACAGAAAACCTATAATGGTGTTGCGCTGCTCTCCCGATTTCCGGTTGATGATGTCGTGCGCGGCCTGCCCGGCAATGAGAGCGATGAACAGTCGCGCTATATTGAAGCCCTGATATGCCCCGAGGATGCCGCCCCGGTGCGCGTTGGCGGCTTATATCTGCCAAATGGAAACCCTGCACCGGGACCGAAATTTGACTACAAATTGGACTGGATGACGCATCTTCAGGCGAGAGCCGAAACGCTGCTGCTGCAGGAAGACGCCTTTGTGCTGACTGGGGATTACAATGTCATTCCGCAGGCAGAGGACACGCATGATCCGGTTGCCTGGGAAGGTGATGCGCTGTTCCGGCCGGAAAGCCGTGCCGCGTTTCGGCAATTACTGAACCTTGGCCTGACGGAAGCATTGCGTCATCTTAACCCGGATGATGTATTTTATACATTCTGGGATTATCAGGGTGGCGGCTGGCAGAAAGACCACGGGATCCGCATTGACCACCACCTGCTCTCTCCACAAGCCGCAGATCGCCTGACGGGCGGCGGCGTTGACAAGAACACGCGCGACCCTGGCTTCGGCACACAGGCGGCAAAGCCATCTGACCACGTCCCTGTCTGGATAACGATGGACTGACACATGGTAGCGCCACATCGTATCCTTCTGTTTGATCTTGGCGGCGTACTTATCCGGTTACGGATTGCGGAAAGCCTCGAAACCATCAGCCCGCTTGATCTGGACTGGGAGAGTATCAAGGCTATTCTTCTGGAAAACCGGCGGATACGGCAATTCGAATGCGGTGCGTGTTCGCGCGCTGAATTTGCCGAAAGTTTCATTCAGGACCTGCAACTTGATATGTCTGCAGAAGAATTTCTCACAGAAATGGCAACATGGCCTGTTGGCTTTTTTGATGGGGCACTCACTTTGCTGGCAGACCTGCGGCAGCACTATTCTGTCAACTGTTTCAGCAACACCAATGAGGTGCACTGGCAGCAACACTGGGCGGACCAGTTCGACCATCCTTTCGCCTCTCACCTGATCGGATTGGCAAAGCCCGATCCTGCTGCTTTCCGGCATGTGCTGGCGGACATGAATGCGGCGGCAGAGACTGTCTGGTTCTTTGACGATTCACGCCCCAATGTGGAAGCTGCTAACGCTCTGGGCCTGAATGCATTTCATACAGATGGTTTCGAGGCGCTGCTTGCGAAACTGGTTGAACTCTCTTTTATCGAATCTGCAGAGCCGTATCTGACGACGTGATTCAGTCGGCCTTTTTGCCACGCGGCCTTTTCTGCTGGAGACGGTAGGCACTATCCATCGCCAGCAGGGTTTTCTCGCTGAGGCCAAACTCTGCTTCGATCTGCGCCGCAACCCTGGGGGTGATACCGGACGTGCCATTGAGGATATAGGACAGGGACTGGCGCGACAGACCGAGGCGCTTGGCAAGAACTCCCAGAATTTCATTCTCCGGCAATACCCAGTGCCGCAGGAACTGTCCGGGATGCGCATATTCACCTGCTGGCTTGACCATGCTCAGTATATCTCCACAAGGTCAAGACGCGTTACCCTGTCATCTTTCAGGTGGAATGACAGATACCAGACTTCCGAAATGGCAATACAATAATCGCCCGGCTTTACGCCGCGCCCGGCATATGGCAGCGCTAGAAACTCGTTTATGTCGCTGGCACAGGCCAGAAACCCGAGCATGGTGCGGAGTTTTTCGAACTGCATGTCTGCCAACCCGAGTTGCCCTTCCTGCTGCCATAGGGATGCCAGTGCTGTACGCCCCTCAGCATCGTTCTGCCAGAATGTCTTCAGGGGCTGACAGCGAAAACTTGTCAATTCCATGCGTAAACTCCGGCGCTGTTCCTTGACATTATTCAAGCCTTGTTCATTGCAGCAACCATCTTATAACCGTGTCATCACCCGGCCTGTCAAACAGACAGCCCGTTTTCAACCGGAGACAAGAATGGACTGGTCAGGACAGCAGGACGAGGCGCTGAAAGCCGTGGCGCGCTGGTATCGCGACCGGGACAGTCAGGTATTCCGGCTTTTCGGGTATGCCGGCACTGGCAAGACAACACTCGCACAGCACCTGGCGGAAGGCGTGGACGGAGAAGTTGTTTTTGGTGCCTTTACCGGCAAGGCAGCCCATGTGTTGCGGCAAAAGGGCTGCACAGGGGCGAGCACGATACATTCCCTCATTTACCGCCCCGCTATGGGCGATGAAGGGGACCCGGAAGCGGAACCGATGTTCACCATCCGGCGGGACGCCCCAGCGGCGGATGCGCATCTGATCATCATTGATGAATGCTCAATGGTCGATGAGGAACTGGGCCGCGACCTTTTGTCTTTCGGGGTGCCTGTGCTGGTGCTTGGAGATCCGGCGCAGCTGCCCCCAGTGAAAGGCGGCGGCTTTTTTACAGATGCCGAGCCGGATATCATGTTGACAGAAGTGCATCGTCAGGCTGCGGACAACCCCATTATTCGCCTGTCCATGGATATTCGCGAAGGCGGCGTGCCGGATTTTGGCGTGCTGGGAGAAAGCCGGGTTATCAGTCGGCGGGAAATAGATTCTGATACCATTCTGGCAGCAGATCAGGTCCTGGTCGGGCGCAATGTTACCCGCTCCAAATATAACCAGCGTATTCGCACCCTGCTGGATTTTGATGGCTCCATACCTTGTGTCGGTGAAAGGCTGGTCTGCTTACGGAACAACAAGCAGAAGGGCCTCCTGAATGGCGGGATATGGGAAGTCAAATCCCGCCATGGCAAGAAAGCCGGCAAGCTGCGCTTTGGTCTTATTCCGGAAGACGGCGGGCGGGTGACGCAGGTCACTGTGCTGCCGGAATTTTTTGCTGGCGGTGCGGAGAGCATCCCCTGGCCCAAAAGGCGCAACTCAGATGAATTCGATTATGGCTACGCCTTGACAGTGCACAAGTCGCAGGGCTCCCAGTGGGACAATGTGGTGCTTTTCGATGAGAGCTTTGCCTTTCGAGAGCATAAGGAGCGCTGGCTTTACACCGCTGTCACCCGTGCAGCCGAACAGATCACGATTGTGCGCTAGCGTCCTTTCCCCTTTTGCCAACGATCACAACAGAAATCTTTTTTGCAGATCAGGTGGTGGCAACGGGCAACTGTCTTTCTTGCCGAACCAGCGATAGCGGTTTCTGGCTATCAGATAATAGAGCCAGTTGCGTACAGGTTTCGGGATCAGACCGAACACGCCGCCTAAAAATGGCCAGGGACCATCGAGTTTTTTCAATATACGTATGACCGCTTCGGAATTCTGGTAGGTTGTTCCTTCTTCAAACAACAGGAAACTATCCGGGTCTTCCGGGTTCAAGCCGGCCCGTTCCATCAGGGCAGCGCCAAAAGCACCTTGCATACTCGCAAATTTGAACACTTTGGCAGTGTCCCGCTGCAGCACAAACTGCACAGACCGATCGCACACATTACACACGCCATCAAAAACAATCACCGGCGACGCCATACTCAACAATTCCGTATCTGACATTTTTTGCCCCCGCATGATTTGGTGACCGGGACATGACAATACGCCGAAACGTGAAAGATTTTTTCCCCACCGGGTAACCTTAATGAAGTCTTAACATCTGGCACGACGCTTGCTGAGTAAATGTAGAGGACTTTCAGGAGGTATCATCATGGGAACCAAAATCCGTGTCTCGAATGAGTTTATGCACCAAGGCAGAACCCCTGGTCGTTTGCGGGATGACAAGACCGCATATCTGCGCGCAGCCCGCCGCAACATGACCGCTGAGAAGGTCGAGAAAGCCGACCGCATTCCGCCACAGGCCAAAGACATGCTGCTGTTTGTCGGACTGTTCGCGCTGGCATTTTCGCTCATGGGTTTCTTTTTCGGTTAACCCTTTCAGGCAGTCGCCTCTGCCAGCAGTTCCGCCTGCAATTCTTCAAGAATTGCCTCAGACGCGCTGCCATGAATGGCCTCGCGGTTCACTTCCATCATGACCGGTACAGCCAATGGTGAAACCATTGGCAAGTGAATGTGATTGAGCCGCCCCTGCACCCGGGCCAGCAGTGCCGATAATCTTGCAATATCCAGAAAACCGCCCGCCGCATCCGTCCACGCGGCTTTCAACAGGATGTGATCCGGTTCGTGGGCGCGCAGGACATCGTAAATAAGATCCGCTGAAAAAGTGACCTGCCGCCCGGTCTTGCGCTCACCGATATGGTTGCGCTCGATAAGCCCGGCAATAATGGCACAGTTCCGGAATGTGTGCTTCATCAGCGCCGCATCCGCAAGCCAGGTTTCAAGGTCATCTCCCAGCATGTCTTCATCAAACAGCGCGCGCATGTCCACTTCTTCCATATCCTTCCGGGTCCAGACAGAAAGAGCATATTCTGTTGGACAGAAACCGAGCGGCTGCACACCGGCACGCTCCAGCCGGCGTGTGAGCAACATGCCAAGCGACTGATGCGCAAGACGACCATCGAATGGATAGCAGACGAGAAAGTGCCGGTCCTTGCGGGCAAAGGTTTCAATCAACAGTTCCTTGGGTTTCGGGATCACGGATTTGAGGCGTTGTAATTCCAGCCAGTCGCGCACCTGTTCCGGCAGTTCCTGCCAACTGGACGGTGTATCAATCATTTGGCGCACCCGGCTGGCAAGATAGGTTGTAAGCGGAAATTTTCCGCCCTGCCATGACGGTACGCTCGCCTCCTTGCTGCTGGCACGGGTGACGAAAGCCTCGCCATCCAGCATCCCTTCAAAGCGGAGCACTTCACCGCCGAACAGGAAGGTATCTTTCGGACCCAAATGATCAATAAACCATTCCTCTACAGATCCCAACTTGCGACCAAGCCGGCGGACCTGACTGAAAGGCTTGCCATCCTTGCCCTTGCGGATGGACCCAAGGCGCAAGGTGACAGATTGCGCTTCAATGATGGTGCCCACATTCATCCGGTATTGCTGGGCGGTGCGCGCATCACGAATTTTCATCCGTCCGTCTCCCGCCGGCACAATGCGACGGTAACGCTCATAGGCTTTCAGCGCATATCCACCCGTGGCAACAAAATCGAGCACCTGATTGAAGTCTTCGCGTGACAGCTTTGAATAGGCCCAGGCTGACGTGACCTCTTTGTAAAGATCATCAGGATGAAAAGGCTCTGCGGCTGCCATGCCCCAGACATGCTGCGCCAGCACATCCAATGCGCCTTCTCTGGGCGGATCACCGTCCAGCACATTTTCGCGTACAGCTTCGCAGGCGGCCTGGCACTCCAGCACCTCAAAACGGTTCGCAGGCACGAGCAAGGCGCGGGAGACTTCATTGAACCGGTGGTTTGACCGACCAATACGCTGGATCAAGCGGGAAGAGCCTTTGGGCGCGCCGATTTGAATGACCAGATCCACTTCGCCCCAGTCGATGCCAAGGTCCAGTGTTGACGTGCACACCACCGCGCGCAGGGCACCGCCTGCCATTGCTGCCTCAACCTTGCGGCGCTGCCCCACATCCAGCGACCCATGGTGCAGGGCGATGGGCAGATTGTCTTCGTTCAGTTGCCAGAGTGCGGCAAAAATGATCTCTGCCTGACTGCGCGTGTTGGTGAAGATGAGGGATGTCTGCGCGGTTTTGATCGCGTCGTACACCTCCTTGTAGGCATGACGCGCCAGATGCCCCTGCCAGGGGATGCGTTCTGCTGTTTCGAGAATAGTGATATTCGGCTCGGCGCCGCCCTGCCCTGTGACAAGATCAGCGCGCTTCTTCCTGCCATGCTGGGAAACCAGCCAGCGGCGCAGAGGATCAACTTCAGCAACCGTCGCAGACAGGCCAACCGTGCGCATTTTCGGCGCCAGTTGCCAGAGGCGGGCGAGCCCGAGCGCAAGCAGGTCACCGCGCTTCGACGTGACGAGGGCATGTAATTCATCAAGGATGACGCAGTTAAGCCGTGCAAAAAATTCAGCCGCCGAGGGATGGGCGAGCAAAAGGGCCAACTGTTCAGGCGTTGTCAGCAGAATGTCCGGCGGGGTATGGCGTTGACGCTGGCGTCTGGCGGCAGGCGTGTCGCCTGTGCGCGTTTCAATCCTGACCGACAGCCCCATCTCTTCTGCCGGGGTTTGAAGGTTGCGGGAGACATCCACCGCCAGCGCCTTCAGGGGCGAGATATATAATGTGTGAAGATGCGGCACCGGCGACGGATTTTCTGACACATCGATCAGGGACGGCAGAAAGCCGGCCAGTGTCTTGCCGCCGCCCGTTGGGGCAATGAGCAACGCCGAGCGTCCGGCGCGCGCCTTTTCCAGCAACTCAGCCTGATGGGTACGTAACTGCCAGCCGCGCCCGGCAAACCAGGCGGCAAAATTCTGTGGCAATATGCTCAGGCTCTGATCCATGAAACGGCAATTTCCTGTTTTGACCCTATCCAACATAAGGGCAAACGAAGGGGGGCACATAAATTTTTAAGCTCTTGATATGCTTATGCTTTTACAGTGGGTGCAAAATTTTTCCTGATCAAGAAACAGCTTTGCCGTGACATATGCAGCGGTTATGACCGACAAGGCAGAACGACACAGAACAAGAGGCGACATGGCAGAACCGGCATTTTCCGCAAGTGGCAGCAGGCTTTTTACCTCATGGCTGACAGGCGCGCAGGCAAGCCTTGCCTTCACCACCTATCAGGCGGGCAAAGTTTTTTTCATCGGGATGCAACCGGATGGGCGGCTGTCCATTTTCGAGCGCACATTTGCCCGCTCTATGGGGTTGGCAACGCAGGACAAGCGCCTGTGGATGGCAACCTTGAACCAGCTCTGGCGGTTTGAGGATTTTTTGGAAGACGGGCAGCAGCATAATGGTTTTGATGCGGTCTATGTCCCGCTGGAAAGCCGCACCACCGGCGATGTGGATGTACATGATATCGGTGTTCAGGCGGACGGGCAGCCCATTTTCGTGACGACCCTTTTTAACTGCCTTGCCGTGCCTGGCGAGACGCATTCCTTTCGCCCTGTGTGGAAGCCGCCTTTTATCGACCGGCTGGTGGCGGAAGACCGCTGCCACCTGAACGGCCTCGCCATGGAAGATGGCAAGGCGAAATATGTGTCGATGGTCTCCACCACCAATATCTCCGAAGGCTGGCGCGAACACCGTGAAAGCGGCGGCGTTATCATGGACGTGGAGAGCAACGAGATTGTGGCAACGGGCCTTTCCATGCCGCACTCCCCGCGGGTGCATAACGGCGTCTTATGGCTCCTGAATGCCGGGACGGGGGAATTCGGCAAAGTGGACTCAAACAGCGGAAAATTTGAACCCGTGGCTTTTTGCCCTGGTTTCCTGCGTGGACTGACATTTATTGGTGACCATGCGATTGTCGGCCTCTCCAAGCCACGCGAGAACAAGACCTTTCAGGGATTGGCGCTGAACGCCCGCCTGGAGAAGGAAGGCGTGTCACCACAATGCGGCCTGAAAGTGATTGACCTGAAAACGGGCGCGGTTGCGCACTCCTTCACGATTGAAGGCGTTGTCGAGGAATTATATGACGTGGTTGCCCTGCCGGGCCTGATCCGGCCGATGGCACTTGGATTCAAGACGGAGGAAATCCGCCATTACCTGAAACCTGCAGAAGTTGATCTGTAGACTGTTTTCTGGTCTGTAAAAACAAAAAAGCCCGGCCTGTAAGCCGGGCTTTTTTTTGAATGTGCGATTTCTTACGAGATTACTTCGCCGACATCGATATGGTTCTGGAGATCAGCTTTCAGGATCCCTTCCACCACCAGTATCTGCGTATCAGCGCCACCAGTGGTCAGCATGAACTGAGTAGAATCTACAATTTCATCCCCATCGGTATCAATATCGGTGGCTGTGGCAATGGCAGAACCCTGATCTGCGAAGCCGAAGGCTGACAGATCCAGCGTATCCACATCATCTTCGAAATCGAGGATGGTGTCGATTGTCCCAACGCCACTGGCGATTTCCTGCTCAATGATGAAGATGTCTGCATCCGCACCACCTGTAAGCATATCGCTGCCCAGACCGTCAGTCAGTTCATCAAGACCGGAGCCACCGAAGATCATGTCATCACCATCGGCACCATCCAGAATGTTATTCAGATCGTTGCCGGTGAGAACATCATTGAAGTCAGAGCCGATGAGGTTCTCAATATCAATCAGTACGTCTCCTTCTGCATGGCCGCCGACATTGACCACAGCCTCAAAGGTGCCGCGGCCAAAGACCACATAGCTTTCCCCGGCATCTATCTGGCCATTCGGATCGGCATTAACCGCCCCGACGATCAGGTCATCAATACCGTCGCCATTGACATCCCCGGCCCCAGCCACCGAATGGCCGCTCAGGTCGCCGCCATCGATGCCGTTCAGCACAAAGCCGTTACTACCATCAAGGGCGGAGAGATCGAGGCTGGCCGCGAACCCGGCCGTAGAGCCGAACACCACATAGCTTTCCCCATCGTTGAATTCACCCAAATTGGCACTCGGATCACCTCCACGGGCACCGATAATCAAATCATCCACGCCGTCGCCATTGACGTCCCCGGCACTGGCCACCGAGAAGCCGCTGATGTCGTCCGCATCGATACCATTCAGGACAAAGCCATTACTGCCATCAAGGGCGGAGAGATCGAGGCTCGCCGCAAACCCGGCGGTAGAGCCGAACACCACATAGCTTTCTCCAAAATTAGCCCCGCCAATGCGATCGCCACCAGAAGCCCCGATGATCAAGTCATCAATGCCGTCGCCATTGACATCCCCCGCGCCGGACACCGAGATGCCGCTATCGTCTGACACATCAATACCGTTCAGCACAAAGCCGTTACTGCCATCAAGGGACGAGAGCTCGAGGCTGGCCGCGAACCCGGTCGTAGAGCCGAACACCACGTAGCTTTCCCCAGCATCGGCCTGGCCATTCGGATCGCCATTAAGGGCCCCGATGATCAGGTCATCAATGCCGTCACCATTGACATCCCCGGCACTGGCGACCGTGCGGCCGCTATTGTCGCCCGCATCAATACCGTTCAGCACAAAGCCATTGCTACCATCAAGGGCGGAGAGATCGAGGCTGGCCGCGAACCCGCCCGCCTGGCCAAACACCACATAGCTTTCTCCAGCATCGCCCTGGCCATTCGGATCGGCGCGAGAGGCACCGATGATTATATCATCCACGCCGTCGCCATTGATATCACCGGCACCGGACACCGAGATGCCGCTACGGTCGTCGCCATCGATGCCGTTCAGCACAAAGCCGTTACTGCCATCAAGGGACGAGAGATTGAGGCTCGCCGCGAACCCGCCAGCAGTCCCGAACACCACATAGCTCTCCCCGGCATTGGCCTGACCATTCGGATCGCCATTAAGGGCCCCGATGATCAGGTCATCCACGCCATCACCATTGACGTCCCCGGCACTCGCCACCGAGAAGCCACTGCGATCACTGATGTCGGTGCCATTCAGAATAAAGCCGTTACTACCATCACCGCCATTGACCGCCAGGAGGGAAGATAGCTCAAAACTCGCAGCAAAGGTGCCCGGTGTCTGTACGACCTCGCCATTAGACAGGCTCACGGTGACGCCTGCTGTTGAATTGACATAGGAGACAGTGTCATTGCCCTCACCACCATCGAAACTTTCAGCAAAGAGGTCAGCAATGAAGCTATCATTGCCATTAGCACTGAAGCCGCCGGTGACAGATACACCGGCACTGACGATGTTATAGACCTCTGGTGCGCCAATAGTGTCAAAGTTTCCGGCGATGAAGAAGGTCAGACCATTCGACGGATCGAGGTAATCCCCAATCACTGAAGAGAAGGAAAGTGACTGGCCATTGATATCGCTGATCGAAATTTGATCGTTTGAACCGTCGAGGCTTATTTGAACTTTGAAGTTTTCAGTAAAGCCATTGGCTGTAATATTGGCACCACCGGTCTCCAGTGTATTTAGTGTCGCACCGTTTCCAACTGCCTGATCTACAACTGTGTTATCTGCACCAAAATCAGCGACAAAGAATTGCGCAATAGCCTGATCCAACGCGAACAGCGATATCTGTTTCTGGCCATCATGCACCCCGACGAAGATATCATTATCAGTGTCACCACTAACGATTGCCTGCCTGTCAAAGGTGTAAGTGATTGATACCTGATCCGACGCATCAACGGCTCCTGCAAATGTCAAGGGCACCTCAATGAAGGACGTATTCTGTGTGCCATTAGATGCCTGCAATACGTCCTCTTCATTGATGTTCTGAACATTTGCCGTAACAGTCGGGTTATTGACCAGAGGCAACAGGTCATTCGCATCAAGAGAGAATGATCTTGTCGCTGGTTGTTCTATAACTGCTTCCGGTTGGACGAAGTCTGATGCATCAAGCTGTGCCAGTGTTGTGTTCTCAATAATCAGCAACTGTGTCGCGGAACCGTTCGCGAGTTCAATGCGCACATCACCGTTCACTTCCGTTGCCCGCGCAGCCAGGAATGCATCAATATCCTCGATACCAAAATCAAGGACATCGATCAGGTCCACACCATCTTCGAAGTCAGTGATTGTGTCGGTGATTGTGACGCCGCTGCCACTGAGTGCGCTGTCGACATCAATATCAAAGATATCATTACCGGCACCGCCCAGCAGAGTATCATCACCATCATTACCGGAGAGCAGATCGTTACCGCCGAAGCCTTCCAGTGTATCAGCACCTGCTGTGCCTTCGAGGATGAGACCATCAGCCTGGCCGGTGACTGGCGGGTTACCCACCACAGTGATGGCCAGTGTCGTGACATCCGTTCCGCCTTCACCATCATCGACGGTAATTTCGTAGTTGATGTCCAACAGCTCACCGAGCGTGAGATGGCGGAACAGGCTGTCGCTGGCCGTGAAGGTCCAGTCAACCGTACCCGCACCACCTGTTGTTGCTGTGACCAGCTGCAGGAAGGCCTCAGCGTCCTCAGGCGTCACATCGCCAGCATTGCCGGTGAATGAAACATCCGTGACGCTTGCTGTGTGGCTCTCGCTGTCAGTGTCCGTGAAGACGATCGTGCCACTGTCCGTCAGGGACGCTTCGTTCACAGTGTAATCGAAGCTGACGATATCGTATGTCTCTGAGCCTTGATCGGGCGCGATGAAGAATGTGAACCCATCTTCAGGGCTCAGGAAATCACCAATCGTCGAGTTGAGATTATAGGTAACGCCATCGCCGTTAACCAACGTGATCTGATCGGTTGCCCCATTTAGCGTAAGTTGCATCAGGAACTGATCAACCTGCGGCACACCATTAGGCGGGAACTCGGTTCTGTCAAATTCAGCCTGGCCGAAACTCCCAAGACCGATGCCATATGAGCCGTTCACGATACCATCTGCAACAAGGAAGCCACCACCATCAGCGGTAAACACGCCCATGAATTCATCAGAATCCTGAATACCAAAAATCAGGTCCTGATCACTGCCATCGCGGATGACTTCACCTGTAATGGTGATGGTCACCACGCTGTCAGCGTCGAATTCACCCGCAGCAAAGCCCGGGAATTCAACAAGTGGATTTGTTCGTGTAGAGCCACCGGCCCCAATGGCGAGCACTGACGTGCCGTTATTGTCGATTACGGCAGCGGAGCGGCCTGAGGTTTCCGTGTTGAAATTCGCCAACAGATCATCTGCGTCAAAATTATCTGACTGGTCGATGCCGACTGTCAGGGAACTTGTGAGCGCAGATGAGTCTGCATCAATCTCCGGCGCTACGATAAGCCTAAAAAAAATCGTCGACATCAAGAGCAGCTATGGTCGTGTTCTCTATGACCAGGAACTGGGAAATAGCCGAGTTCGGTTGCAACTCAATTCTGACATTGCCATCAACTTCTACGGCATTGGCCACCACCTCAGAGATATCCGTGAAGAATGCACTCAGGTCGATCACGTCATCCGTTGCCAGATCATTATCCTCGAAGTCGAGAATTGTATCCGTGATGGTAACACCGCTGTTGGAGTCCTGTGAGATAATGAACGTGTCAGCATCAGCACCGCCGTTCATTGTGTCACTGCCCTCACCATCAAAAATGGTATCAAGCCCGGAGCCACCAAAGATCTGGTTCTCACCGCCGTCACCCGTGAGAATATCGTCGAAATCCGAACCAAAGATATTCTCAATGTTGGAGAGCGTATCGCCTTGTGCATTGCCTCCCGTATTAACGCCTGTTGCGAGATTGACCGTTACGGCTGAGCCAGAGGTGATATAGGAAACTGAATCCTCGTCTGCACCACCATCAAAGTCATCTGCATTAAGGCCAGCGATGAAGTCATCATTGCCGCCCTCACCGAAGACGGTGCCGCCGACAGTGCCATCGGCACTGGTGAAGTTATCATCACCGCCGCCAAGGTTTACGTTGCCCGCAATGGTGCCCGAGTTGGTAATGTCATCAATGCCTGCGCCCGCAATAATGTCTGCACCAATATCGCCGCTATTGTTTATGGTATTATCACCATCACCAAGATCAATCGATGCGCCTGTTGTTGCAACAGTCACATTGCCCACATCAAGATCGCCCGGGAACGCATCAGTAAAGTCGATATCCGAGAATGTGTATGTGACGGTTTGTGGGCCGAGCGGTGTCTCCACGAGGCTTGACCATGTCAGAACGGCATTGGTTGTCACATCTTGATAGGAAACGGTGCCAGTTGGTGATGTTGTAACTGCGCCAGCATATCCTTCGATCGTGAAATCATTCGTATCTGTACGCTGTGTTTCCACACCATCAAGATAGGAATATGCTGTCACGTTCCAATTGTCGTTGTTCGGATTGATATCAATAATGACACCATTTGTCGGCGCGTTTGCTGCGCGATTGCCACTGGTCGTCACAATACTTGTCTGGCCTGTATCAAAATCAATGATAAACAAACGACCGTTATTCGGCACTGTGTTTGCCCCCACAATCTGTGTCTCAACAGGTACAACACCGCCAATGGTGCCGGTATTGACGAGATTGTCTGCACCGCTGCCACCTGTGATGGCATCCATACGGATTGTTCCTGAGTTTGACAAAGTGTTGCCGGTCGCAGTGGCCGCACCAGCCAGTGCAATGTCGCCTGTGATCGTGCCGTTATTGGTGAGGGAATCATCGCCGTCAGCCGCCGTAACATCTCCTGTGATTGAACCGTTGTTGGTCAGGGTCAGGAGTGTTGCTGCATCCACAGTGCCGAAGCTGCCGCCTTCACTGTTTGTCAGATCAAGCGTGCCACCTTCGATATTGGTGATGGTGCCGTCGTTGGCTGTAACCGTCGCGTTGGTGGCGGTCAGGTTTGTGATGGTGCCGGTGTTTGTGTTCACCGTCGTCGTCGTGGACGAGATCGTTGTGATCGTGCCGTCATTGTCTACGGACGATGTTGTGCCAGCGATTGTTTCGATAGAGCCAGTGAGACCGCCATCATTATTGTTATCCACAACTATCGTCGTGTCGCCACCAGTGACTGTGCCGCTGATGTTGCCACCATTATTGGTCAACGTATCCGTTGTGCCGCTGGTGGTGTTGTCACCAAAGTCAATGCCGCCCGTGACGGAGGCCGTAGAGCCAGCATTGACAAAACTGTCCATGCCTTCACCGGTGCTGACGCCGCCGCTAATGCTGCCAGCGTTGGTGATTGTATCATCACCAGCACCTGTGGTGATGCCGTTCTGGATAATGCCGCCCGAGTTGTTGGTGATGTCTGTAACATCAGTCGTAGCAATCCCGCCGATGATGTCGCCGGAATTATCAATTGTCGCCGTCCCGTCAACACTGATGAGGTTGGTGATGTCGCCAGCGCTGTTGTTGGTCAGGTTCAGTGAGGATGCACTGATGCCTTCAGTTGTGCCATCATTCGTGATGATTGCATCTTCGGCATATATATTGCCGACTGACCCGCCAATATTGTTGGTCAGGTTCAGGCTGACGTTTGACGAGAGGCTGTAGATAGACCCGGCGTTATCGACATCAAAGCCATCGCCCTGAACCTGGCCGTTGATGGAACCGCCAGCATTATTCGTGACAGTATCCCCTTCCGAAGACGCACCGAGATTAACCATACCGGAAATCGTGCCGCTGTTTGTGAGGGTATCATCCCCACTACCGAGGGTGACATCGGCTGTGAGCATTGCGCCCGCGCCATTTGAAATCACGTTGTTGCCATCACCCAGATTGATGTTCGCATTTGTAGCGCCACTAGAACCATCAACAAAGCCAGTGATCGTGGTGTTGTTGAATATTCTGTCAGCACCGGAACCACCCGAGATATCTGCAGCGATTGCACCGTCGTTGAAGATCAGGTTACCGTCTTCACCCAGATCAATGCTGGTCGCAAGCGTGCCGCCATTCCCGTCATCGCCGCCATCCAGCGTCGCTCCAGCATCTACATCGATTGTGTCGCCTGCATCGCCCAGGCTGATGGATGATGAATCGATATTACCACCGGCCAGAACATTGATTGTGTCTGCGCCTGCGCCCGTTGTAATTGTGCCGGTGATCGTAGTGCCGGCACCTTCATTGATGGTATTGTTGCCATTTCCAAGATCAATATTCCCGGTGATTGTACCGGTGTTGTTGAGCGTGTCACCGCCGATTCCAGCCGTGATATCGCCGGTGATGACGCCGGTTGCATTATTCGTCAGTGTGTTGACGCCGCCAGCCAGGTCGATATTGCCACCAATATCGCCGAAGTTTGTAAGTGTATCGTTTCCTGTCCCGCCTGTAACTGTGCCGGTAATATCGCCAGAGTTTGAAATAACAAATGTGTTGCTGGCGGAGATGTCGCCGATACTGCCATCAGGATCATTCAAGAGATCAAGGTCGTCTACGGAGATATTGCCGATCGTCGCGGTGTTGGACACTGCTGCGGCAGACGAACTGATATTGTCGATCTGATTATAGTTATAGACGGTGGCATAGTTGCCGGCCACATCGTACACGGAGCCAGAGTTTTGCACTTCAAAACCATCGCCCTGAACCGTACCTGTGACCGAGCCAGTATTGATCAGCTGATCGATGCCTTCGGATGTATTCTGGCCGAAGTCGATGCCGCCGTAAATGTTACCGTCATTGTAGATCGTCTCATTATACGACCCACCCGTAATCTCACCAGTGATGTCGCCATCGTTTGTCAACTGATTAAAGCCATCACCCAAGGTGATGTCGCCGGTGATGGTGCCGCCTTCATTGTTGGTGACAGTATCTGAGCCGTTTCCGAAAGTGATACCGCCGGAAGAGCCGTTAATGAGGATTGCGCCGCTGTTAGCGAGCACATCATCTGTCTCGCCATTGGCCGTGTCTGCGTCACCGAAATTCAGCTCATCCGTGGTCAGGGAACCACCTGCGCTGACGGTGACTGTATCATCGTCATTATTCAGGTTGATAGACGCATTGTCGATGCTGCCGCCTGCCAGAACATTGATGAAATCTTCATCATTACCCGTTGTAATGCTGCCAGTGATGGTTGTGCCCGAGCCTTCATTGATCGTGTTGGTACCTGCACCCAGATCAATGTCGCCACTGATGGTACCTGTGTTGTTGATCGTGTCGTCACCAGCGCCCGCTGTGATACTGCCGGTGATAGAGCCGTCATTGTTGATGGTAAGCAGTGTTGCTGCATCGATCATGCCGATTGAACCGCCCACGCTGTTCGTCAGGTCGAGTGTCCCGCCCTCAATATTGGTGATCGCACCAGTGTTCGACGAAACAGTCGTTGTCGTCGAAGTGATGCCCGTGATCGTGCCAGTGTTTGTGTTTACCGTTGCTGTCGTTGAGGAGACCGTGTTGATCGTGCCGTCATTGTCGATTGACGCATCCGTGCCAGCCACCGTTTCGATGGAGCCAGTACCGTTATTGTCCACACTGAACTGATCGCCACTGACCGTGCCGGAGATCGAGCCACTGTTATTAATCAGGGCATCACCTGTTTCACCAGCTGAGCCAAAGTCGATGCTGCCTGTGAAAGTACCGCTATTGGTGACGGTATCGTCGCCAGCCTGCGCCTGCAGGTCGCCAGTGAAAGATCCGCTGTTGGTAAACGTATCATCGCCACTCCCCAAGGTATGCGTTTCACCGCCATCGATCGTGCCGTCATTCACGATGACATCAGCGTCACTACCGAGCTGCATGTCGCCTGTGAAGGTCGCACCTTCATTGTTTGTGATTGTTGTGACACCCTGGCCGCCACGGATGCTGGCAACGATAAGGCCACCGGTGTTGTTTGTGATGACATCGGCACCATCATCCAGCTGCAGGACAGCCGACGTGCCGGCGCCCCCCAGCCCCTGAATGGTGCCACTGTTGGTGATGTTGACCGCGTTGCCAGTTCCGGAATTTGTAACAACTAATGTGTTGAATACGCCATCATTGATGACATTCACGGCACCGAAACCGCCCAAGTTGCCGGTGTAGATACCAGTAGATGTATTCGTTATATTCGTAACATCTAAACCGAAGAGACTACCTGTGATTGTTCCCGAATTGGTTAATGTGTTGGCTACGGTTGCGCTACCAAACTCGATACTGCCATCAATGGTGCCGCTGTTGCTGATGATGTCGTTGCCATCGCCGGTCTGAATCCGGCCGGTCACCGACGCGCCTGTGTTGTTCGTAAACGTATCGTCTCCATCACGCAGCGAAGCGGCCCCGGTCCCATCAGCAGCTTCGATTGAGCCATCGTTGGTGACCGTGTCATCGTTGTTACCGGTATCTATCCTGCCAAGGATAGAGGCACCACTAGCGTTGGTGACAATGTTATCGCCGTCACCAAGATCAATCTCTGCAGTGATCTGGCCACCTTCATTATTGGTGACGCTGTCATCCCCCTCGCCAAGAGTGATGCTGGTGGTTGCTGAATCCTGCCCCTCGATCAGGCCATCATTGATGATGCTGTCATTGCCTGTGCCTGTTGTAATATCAGCGATGATCGTGCCGCTGTTGTCGAGGGTGTTATCACCTTCCCCGAAACTGACTGTTGTCGACAGAACAGTTGTGGAGCTGCCTTCGAGCACTTCTGTATCGCCGGAAATGGTCGCGCCTGCATCATTGGTAAGCTGATCGCTGCCATCGCCAAACTCGATAGAGCTGACGATTGACCCTGAATTCATCAGCACATCATCGGCTACGCCATTTGCGGTATCAGCATTGCCGAAATCAACAACGGAGGCTGTAATCGATGCGCCAACCCCATTGTTGATTGTATCGTCACCGTCGCCGAGGAAGATGTCACCAACCATGTCACCATTATTGTTGATGGTATCATTGCCGCCATTACCATCGACATTGCCAGTGAGAGAGCCACTAACACTGATATTTAACGTGTCATCACCACTGCCGAATACAATGTTGCCGCTCATCTCACCCAGCGTGAGGATATTGTTACCGTCGCCCAGGTTAATTTCACCATTGATGACACCGCCGACCAGAACGAGGTCAACGCCTTCGCCCAGGGTGATGTTGCCATTGACGGTTCCAGAAATGGTCAGTGTGCCGCCGCCGGCACCCATATCAATGTCACCGGTGAGCACACCGCCGGCCTGAATGTTGATGGACTCATCGCCACTGCCGGTCGTCAGGTTGCCCATCAGAGTGCCTGCGATGTCGACGATATTGTTACCGTCGCCAAGATCAACATCGCCTGTAATCAGACCGCCTGATGTGATGTTCAGTGTATCCACACCGCCAAGCGTCGTGATGTTGCCCGTAATGCTCTCACTACCGTTCTCGTTGATGATGTTATTGCCACCACCAAGATTGATATTGCCATTGATGACGCCGAAATTATTGACCGTGTCATCGCCATCACCGGCTGTGATGTCACCCGTGATGATACCGTTGATGGTGCTGCCATCACCGAAATTATCGAGAGTGTTGTTGCCATTACCCAGATTGATTGCCGCAGTGATGGTGCTGGTGTCATCATTTTCCAGCGAATCATTGCCATCGCCGAAGGAAATTGTAAGTCCCTCGCCATTGATGCTGGCCCCGTTGGCATTGAACAACTGGTTGCTGCCATTGCCCAGCGCGATGTTGCCATCAATGCTGCCGCCGTCATTATCGACCACGTCATTTCCAGTGTCGCCTGTAATATCGCCCGTGAACGTGCCCGTATTAAGGACAACCAGATCACCCGTGCCGCTGACTGAAATCGTGCCCGTGAAGCTGTTGGCATTATCAACAACGAGCGCACCATTGGCGGCGGTTACGCTGCCAGTGAAAGTTCCATCATTGTCGAGAAGGTTTGAAGGCTGACCCTGAACAGCAGCTATCTGCGACGCACCGCCAAAGGCGATAGAACCGCTGAAAGTTCCCTCTGCAGAGTTGGTGACTGTATCATCACCCGCGCCAAGTGTGACAGCAGCCTGCATCGTGCCGTCATTAGTGATCGCATTGTCGCCATCGCCCAGATCGACGGGTGCATTGAAGAAGCCGCCTTCAGAATTGTCCGAACCCGTCAGGCTGCCGCTGTTGTTAAGGACATCAATATCACTACCGGTGCTCAGATTATCTGTGAGGATGCTGCCAGCATTCTCGATGGTGTTATCACCGTTACCCAGCGCAATATCACCTGCTACAAGACCTGAACTGGAAACAGTGAGTGTGTCTTCGTGGCTTCCTGTTGTCAGGTTGCCGTTCAATTCACCAGAAACCGTGACCGCATTCGTGCCATTATCAAGCGAGATGTTGCCATTGACCGTGCCGCTTGTGATGTCGATCTGGTCGTCGCCTGTGCCTGCGCTGATATTGCCGTTGGTTGTTGTCGCAGAATTTTCAACGAAACTGTTGTCGCCCTCACCAAGATCAATCTCGCCATTGATGGTGCCGGAGTTGGTTACATTGTCGTCGCCTGCACCCATACTGATGACGGCGATGCCTTCGTTACCATTGATGATGCCTGTATTGTTGAAGTTATCAGTGCCGCCACCAAGATTGATGCTCAGTGTATTGATGGTGCCGTCATTGGTCAGCGAGTCTGCACCCGTGCCCGTTGTAATGTTACCGGTGAACGTCGCGCCGCTGGCATTGACCACGCCATTGGGCCCGTCACCAAGGCCGATATTGCCTGTAATTATGCCTGAATTGTTGACGTTATCCAGACCGGCATCACCGTTGATGTTGCCCATGATGGTCGCGCCGGCAACATTGCTGACGGTGTTGAAGCCATTACCAAGACTGATATTGCCCGTTACAACAGCGCCGCTCTGGCTGGTGACGAAGTTATCATTCCCTTCGCCCATGGTGGTGTTGCCGGTGAGCGTTCCATTGACCGTAATCGTGTCATTACCGCCCCCGGTGGAGACGTCACTGGAGATACTGCCATCGTTCAGGATGGTATCATTGCCGCTGCCGGTTGTGATTGTACCGGAAATACTGCCGCTGGCTTCGTTGGTAACAGAATTGGTACCATTGCCGAGGTTCACAGCCCCGGTGATAGAGCCTGTATTGACAAGCTGATCATTCAAACTGCCGCCCGTAAGATTGGCATTGAAGGTACCGTCATTGACGAGTTGGTTGTTACCAGAGCCGAGGTCAACAACACCATCTACTGTCCCGCCTGTCTCATTCACGAATGTATCAATGCCGGAACCAGTGGTCAGCGCGACCAGCATGGCACCACTATTGGTGATCTGGTTGAGGCCTGACCCAAGATTGACGACCGCCGCTTCATCAGATTCGTCACCTGCCGCACCCGTCAGTGTACCGCTGTTTGTGAGAATATCTCCACCGGACCCAGTTGTGATGCTGACACGCATGGTGCCGGAATTGTCAATCTGGTTTGTGCCATTTCCGAGGTCCACACTGGCGCTCGTACCACCTGTGCTGCCGTCTACCGGCCCTTCGAGAGTGCCGCTGTTCAGGAAAGTATCGTTGCCTGTACCAGTGGTCAGGGTGCTGGCATTGATATCACCAGCATTATCAATCGTGTTCGTGCCACTGCCGAGGTCAATGTTGCCTTGTACGACACCACCAGCCTGAACGCTCAGGTCATCATCACCGCCAAGCGTTGTGATGTTACCAATGATCGTGTCGCCAGAACCTTCCGTAATTGAATTATCACCGGCCCCAAGGTTTATATCTCCCTCAATGGTGCCGAAATTGGTCACATCATCATCACCTGCACCAGCCGTGATGTTGCCCGTGATGAGCGCGCCAGAAGCGTTATCCAGCGTATTGTCCCCTTCCCCGAGGGAAATATCACCAGTGATCGCGGCATCCTGCTGATTATCAAGCGTATCGTCATCAGCACCAAAAGTAATGCTGCCGGTGATTTGTGCCGTCGCACCGTCAACAACGGAGGCATTGGTCAGTGTGTTTTCACCGTCACCAAGGTTGATGGTCCCATCAATGCTGCCGCCTGTGTTCGCAATGCTGTCGGCACCTGATCCTGTGGTGATGTTCGCGATGATGCTGCCACCCGCCATATTGACAACAGAATTGTCGCCTTCACCCAGATTAATGATCGCGGTGAGTGTGCCTGGTTCAATTTCTTCGCCGCCATTTATGACAGCGCTGTTTGTCAGCACATCATTGCCACCATCTGTGATGATGTTGGCTGACATGACGCCGCCTGTGTTGTTGATCGCATTATCCCCGGCGCCAAGCACAAGATGAGCCGCAGCAACGGAAGTGCCTTCACTATTGAAGCCCGTAAAGACACCGCTGTTATTGACCGTATCCGCACCATCACCTGCAACGATGTTGGCGGTAAGCGATCCTGAATTGGTCAGCATATTATCGCCTTCTCCAAAATCAACACTGGCAGCTTCTGTCCCGCCAGTGCTGCCAGAGATAACCTCATCACCACCCAAAGATCCGGCGTTAGTCAGCACGTCATTACCGTCACCGAAGGTTATCCCCGAAGCTTCAGATGAGTTGATCGTAATGTTACCGGCATTCAGCAGCTGATCGTCATTGGCCCCAACGCCAATATCAGCATTACCAAAGTTGATTGTCTCAGCGTTTACCTGTCCATTGATGACGTCAAGCGTATCATCACCATCAGCAAAGAGAATATCCGTTGCGTTGATTGTGCCGCCATTGACCGTAATCAGGTCATTACCACTGCCCATCTCAATAGAGTCAGCATTGATGGTCTGCAGTGACTGCTCTGTAATGGTATCGTCACCGGCACCAAGGATGATGTCGCCAGTGAGTGTGCCCGAATTCAACAGGGTATCATCCCCCGCACCCGTCATGACATCCGCCACTATTGTGCCAAAATTCGTGATGGAATTATTGCCATCGCCCAGATCAAGCGATGCGGTTTCGGTGGACTCACCATCATTGCCGCCATTGAACTGGTTATTATTTGTAAACGTATCGTTTCCTGTACCTGTGAGGATATCGGCAAAAAGAGTGCCATCATTGGTGATGACATTATCACCGTCCCCGAGGTCAATCGAGGTGGCCAGTGAACCACCGGAGCTGCCATCAGCGAAGGCGGAAATCTGACCGGAATTATCGAGCGTATCAACACCGCTGCCACCAAGAATGGCGCTGCTCTCAATAGAGCCGGTATTGGTGATCAGGTTCGTGCCATTGCCAAGTTCAATATCGCCGATGATAATGCCGGTTTCATTATTCGTGATCGTATCATTACCGTCATCGAGCAGAAGACTGGCCTGAATGTCACCATCGTTAGTGATAGTGCCGATGCCGCTGACAGCAATGTCGCCATCAATCAGACCACCCTCATTGTTTGTAAGGTCGAGGTCGAAAGCATTAATACCACTTATTGTCCCATCATTGGTGATGAACGCATCACCCGCACTGACAAAGCCGGCAGTGCCACTATTATCCAGAGAAAGGCTGCCAACGGAAATATTATCAATATTGCCGTTATTGAATATATCGGCGCTTTCCGATGTGACGCTGTCAATCTGGTTGTCGTTCGTGATGCTGGCAAAGGTGCCAGCAACTTCCGTGATGGATCCGGTATTATTGACGTCGAAATCATCGCCACTGACCGTGCCGGAGATGATGCCTTCATTATCAAGCGTATCAAAGCCCTCGCCGGAAGCACCAAAATCTACAGACCCGAAAATGGAACTGCTTGAGCCATTCATGAGTGCATCCGCACCTGCGCCAGTTGAGATGTCGCCAGTGATGGAACCAGTATTGGTAAACGTGTCCGTGCCGCTGCCCGTGGTGACGTTCGCTTCCAGCGTGCCGGAATTGTCGAGCGTGTTGTTGCCATCACCCAGATCAACCTCACCAATAGTGCTGACTGAGCTACCATCAAGCGCGCCTGTGAGGATGCCGGTGTTAGTAAGCGTATCGTCGTCTTGCAGGGCCGTTACATTACCGCGGATTTCGGCTGTGTTGGTCAGCGTATTAGCTCCGGAGCCCAAGGCTATATTGCCAGAGATAACAGAACCTTCGGAATTACTGATACTATCGCCGCCTGCGCCGGTATCAATATTGCCGAAAATCACGGCGCTACTGTCTTGTTGAATAAGATCAGCCCCCGCACCAGTATTGATATCACCGAAGATATCCCCGCCTGACTGGAATATATTATCAGTACCGGAACCAGTCGTCAGAGAAGCGAGGAGAACGCCAAAGTTATTATTAACCGTGTTATTTCCATCGCCAAGATTTACTGCATTGTCAGCCTCTGAGACACCATCAACAAGACCACTATTCAACGTCAGCTGATCATCGCCAGTGCCTGTTGTGATGCTGTCGCCAACAATCATGCCCGAGTTGGTTATTGTATTATTGCCATCACCGAGCGAGATGTTGCCGTTAATGGTGCCGTCATTCACAGTTACACTGTCCGCACCTGCACCCGTCGTAATGTTACCATTGATGGTGAACCAGGCCATGAAGTTGGACGTTTCGGTGACAGAGTTATCTCCTTCGCCCAGGTCGATATCACCGTTGATTGTACCATCTGTATTGGTAAGCGTATCGTTACCGGCGCCGGTCGTTATCGAGGCATTGATGAAGGCAAACTCGTTCGTAATTGTGTTGTTACCGTCACCCAGATCAATGGCGTTTGCGGCAGCTTCAGTTGAGCCGTCGATAGAGCCTGCATTGACCGTCAACTGATCATCATCAGCGCCAGTCGTAATGGCATCGCCATTGATCGAGCCGGAGTTGGTGATTACATTTGCGCCATCACCGAGGCTAAGGTCGCCATTGATCGTGCCGTTATTGACAGTGACAGTGTCGACACCACTGCCTGCGGTAATATTGCCATTGATCGTGGCAAGCTCTTCACTGCTAACGGTTTCGGTGACGGAGTTGTCCCCTTCGCCAAGATCAATGTTGCCATTGATGGTCGCATCCGTATTCGTAACAGTATCATTCCCGCCACCGAGAGAAATATCCCCCGTCATGGTGCCAGTGTTCGCAACGGTGTCGTCACCACTGCCGGTGGTAACAGATGCTGTGATGCTGCCATCATTGGTGAGTGTGTTCGTGCCGTCACCAAGATTGATCGCGTTTGAACCAGCTTCAGATGAACCGTTGATTGAACCGCTGTTGACAGTCAGCTCATCATCACCACTGCCAGCCGTGATGGCATCACCACTGATCGTGCCGCCATCAATCGTAAAGGCATTATTATCAGCCCCAAGATCAATATCGCCGTTAATAGTACCTTCTGTATTTGTCAGTATGTCGTCGCCTGCCCCAAGGCTGATATTGCCAGTAATGGAACCGGTGTTTGCGACAGTATCTGCTTCGTCAGCACTGTTGATATCGCCGTTCACCTGACCGGAGTTTGTAAGATCGAGTTGGCCACCGGCGGTAACTCCGCCGCTTTCAATAACGCCATCATTGGTGATCAGCGCGCTACCAGTAACGTCGATCTCCGAAACTGTACCTTCTGCATTATTGGTCAGATCGAGTGCACCAACCGAAACTGTGTCGATGGTACCATCATTGGTGATCGTGGTATCACTTGACGAAACTGTGGTGATTGAACCAGAATTCGTGACATCAGAAACGCTGCCAGCGACTTCCGTAATGTCACCGCTGTTCGTGACAAAGAAGCTGTTCCCCAACACTGTCCCATTAATGGAACCGTCATTCGTGAGCGCATCGCTACCCTCGCCGGAGCTCGAAAAGTCTATATCACCATTGATTGTGGATTCTTCACTGTTAGTGACTTCATCGTCACCAGAACCAAGATCAATGTTGCCCGTAATGATTGCGGCAGCTGCGTTATTGATAGTGTCTCTATCGCCACCGGTGATAATATCGCCGGTAATCGTCGAGCCGTCATTTGTCAGTGTATCAATGCCACCGCCCGTAGAAATACTTCCGAAGATGTTACCACCTTCTTCATTGTTGATCGTATCGCCATTAGCGCCCGTCACTATTGAAGCAGAAATAGTGCCACCGGCATTGGTTAGAACATCAGCACCACCGCCAAGATCGATCGCACTAAGTCCCTCAGTAGAAGAATCTGTTATTGACCCACCGTTAACTGTCAGCGCGTCATCGCCGCTGCCCGTGGTGATCGAGTCTGCATTAATTGCACCGAATTCATTCGTAATCGTGTTGGCGCCATCTCCCAGGTCAATGTCGCCATTTATTTCACCAGAATTTACGGTTACACTGTCCGCACCCGAACCAGTGGTGATATTTCCGTTTATCGTAAACTCGCCTTCTGTGGAAGTTTCGGTAACAGAATTGTCCCCTTCGCCCAGGTCAATATCCCCTGTGATTGTGCCATCTGTATTGATAACTGTGTCATCACCAGCGCCGCCCGTGATGTTCCCTGCAATGAGAGAGGCGGAGTTGGTGAGCGTATTATTGCCTTCGCCAAGCGCAACAGCTCCGGTGAGGGTTGCACCTTGCTGATTGATTAGCTGATCGTTGAAATTATCAAGATTTACGTTACCAACAATTGTACCGCCATTATTTGTCAGTACATCGCCGCCACCAGCAAGATTGATATTGGCTGTGATCGTACCACCATTATTGGTCAGTGTGTCCCCGGAGCCGGCTGACTGAATATCACCCGCAATTGAGCCGGTGTTTGTCAAATCCAGCTGACCAAAGGCTCTCACGCCACCAGAACCGATTGTCCCGGCATTCGAAATGAGGGCAGCGCCCGACGTATCAATGTCCGTGACGGAGCCTTCAGCATTGTTGGTGAGGTCAAGTGTGTCCGTGGCAACGGTTGATATTGCGCCATCATTCTGGACCAGCGCATCGCTGGACGAAACTGTCGAGATATCACCAGAGTTTGTAATGTCGGCAACACTGCCAGCCACCTCGGTAATAGTACCGGTGTTGGTAACAATAATGTCGTTACCGGAAACAGTTCCGTTGATCGTGCCATCATTTGTCAGCATATCACCAGATCCGCCTGCACTGGCAAAGTCGATGTCACCCGTGATTGTAGAACCTGCGGTGTTGGTCACAGTATCATCATTGGTACCAAGATTGATATTGCCTTCAATCACCGCACCTTCAGCGTTGGTCAGGGAGTCCCTGTCACCACCAGTGTTGATATCACCAGTTATGGTAGCGTTATCATTTGTGAGCGTATCAATACCTGCCTCAGTATTGATCGTGCCCGTGATGCTGCCACCTGCCTCATTGAGCAATACATCACCGCTGCCGCCGGTCGAGATGGCTGTCGCGGTGATTGTACCACCGGTATTTGTCAGACGATCAAGGCCATCGCCGAGACTTATGTCCCCGGTAATCGTACCGCCATTGTTTGCGACAACATCGCCTGCACCTGCGGCTGAAATATCTCCATTGACGGAACCGGTATTTGTCATATCCAGTTCGGCCAAGGCCTGCACACCGCCCGCACCGATCGTCCCTGCATTCGAAATCAATGCATCGCCGCTCGTATCAATATCAGTGACGGTGCCTTCCGCATTATTCGTCAGGTCAAGTGTGCCAACCGCAACCGTGCTGATGGTTCCGTCATTCGTGATCGTACTGTCATCAGACGTAACGGCCGTGATGTTACCAAAATTGCTGATGATGCTCTTTATGCCACCGACTTCGGCAAGATCACCAGTGGCGGCATTGTTGACAAAGATACAGTCGCCCGTGACGGCCCCGATGATGGTGCCCGCATTATCCAGTGTGTCACCAGCTTCGCCAGCTGCGCCAAGATCAACGTCACCATCGATAACCCCGCCAGCCTGATTGCTGACGGTGTCGTCTTCCGCGCCCGTCGCGACATTACCGTTTATAGTACCAGAGTTGTCGACATCATCCGCGCCAGCGCCGGTGGTCACATCATCGTTGATCGTACCGCTGTTATCAACGTCGTTATCGCCATCCCCCAGATCGACAGAGCCATTGATTGTGCCGCTGTTATCAACCGTATCATCGCCCTCTTCGCCTGTAATGTCCGCATCAAGAACTTCTGTATTGGTTACAGCATTGGAGCCACCCCCCAGCGTGATGCCTACAAGCGTATTCTCGCCAGTTCCAGGGTCAACCTCGCCATTGATTGTAGCGCCTTCGCCAAAGATGATTGTATCATTACCATCGCCTGCAATCAGATTACCGATGATAGCGCCATTGTTGGTGACGAAGTTATCGCCATCGCCTACCGTGATGTCGCCAGTGAAGACACCATTATTGATGAAAGTATCACTGCCACCTGCACTGGAGAAATTGCCCGTTACAGTGCCGTCATTGGTGAAAGAGTTGTTACCCTCTTTCAGGTCCACATCACCGGTAATCGTGCCAGTATTAACGCCTGTGTCATCATCTTGTTCAGCGGATATATTGCCATTTATTGAATTGTCAGAAGAGTTCGAGAAGGTGTTGTCGCCAGTGCCAAGGTCAATATCGCCGTTGATCGTACCATCATTCGTCAACTGATCATCACCTGCCCCAAGTGACAGACCAGCCGTAATAAAACCAGAGCTCTGGTTGGTGATCGTATCGGCGCCGCTTCCAGTGTTGATAGCACCGGTAATCGTGCCGCTATTGTCGATGTTGGCCGCGCCCGTCGCACTGACGTCTGCGTTAATATCTCCACTGTTTGTCAAGTCCAGAGCGGCAACAGATATACCACCGCTGCCAATGGTACCGTCATTGGTGATAACTGCATCACCGGCATCCACATCCGTGACGGAGCCGCCAGCGCTGTTTGACAGGCTCAGCGCATCACTGTTGATCGCATCAATCGTGCCAGCGTTGTCAACGTCGGCAGAGCCACCTGCTATTGATGTAATTGTCGCATCAGCGGCATTGGAAACACTGAAATTGCTGCCTGATACTGTGCCAGTAACCGTCCCGGCATTGGTAAGTTCGTCCGCACTGCCCTCACCAAGATCAAGATCGCCTGACAGTACGCCGTCAGCAGACACAGTGACACTGTCGTCGCCTGCACCAGTGGAAAGATTACCCGTCAGGGTACCATCGTTGGAAATGGAATCCGCGCCAGCACCAGTCGTGATGTTACCGCTGAGAACGCCGCCAGCGTTGTTAGAGAACGTGTTATTGCCATCTCCCAGTGATATGTCGCCGACAATCGAACCCGAATTGTCAATAATGTCTGCGCCGGTCTCACCGGATATATTCCCCTGAATAGTGCCGGAATTGGTGATGGCATTATCACCACTGCCGAGCAAAACGTCACCCGTGATTGAACCACCTTCAATGTTATTCAGCGTGTCGTCATCCTTGGCCATGTTGATGAGCGCATTGATTGTACCACCATTATTGGTAATCGTGTCGTCACCACGGTTGGTCACGAGGAAGCCGTTGATCGTGCCGCCATTATTCAGGAGCGTGTCATTGCCAGCCGCCGTATTGACCCCCTGAGAAAGAGTGCCGGTATTGGTGACAACATCATTCAGGCCACCAGTGTTCAACTCGCCATCTATAGTACCGCTGTTGACAAGCGATTCACTGCCACCGCCCGTGCGAACATCGCCAGTGATAAGTCCTGTATTCGTGAAATCTTCACGGCCTGAGCCCGTGGCAACATCACCCGTTATCGTCCCGTCGTTGACAAACGTATCCTTGCCACCGCCTGTCGCAATGGCGCCGGTTATAGCTGCGCCTTCGGCATTGGTAAAAATATCATCACTGCCAGCCGTATTGACAGACCCGGTTACCGTACCGGTGTTTGTGAACACATCACTTCCGCCCTCGGTATTAACCGCCGCCTCAATCGTGCCACTGTTGGTGACGATATCACCGCCCGTTCCAGCGTTGACAGTGTTCTGAATAAGAGCATCATTATTGATGAAATCCCCACCACTACCGGTGTTCAGAACGCCTGTGATTGTGCCATCATTATTGATCGTGTCTGACTGATCCCCGGCATCAATCGTACCGCTGATCAGGCCGCCGGCCTGATTGTTGACCTGGTCTGCACCTGCACCAAGCGTCAACGCACCGCTGATTTCGCCTGAATTGAAAATCAGGTCATTGCCGCTGCCGATTGTCAGCGCGGCACTGATAAGGCCCGTATTGGTAATTGTGGTGTTACCTGCCCCGAAATCCTGATCAACAGTGACATTGCCTGAGTTGATAAGCTGATCATTGCCACTGCCAAAGGCGATGGAAAAGTCGAGAATGCCCCGGTTGTCCACGGTGTCGTTAGAAGCATCGTCAGTTGAACGCACCTCTCCTGTTATCACAGACCCTTCTTCGATGATGAGTGTGAAGGCACCTGTTCCGAAATCTATATCGCCGTCGATGGTGCCTGCATTGGACAGGGTGTCGTTGGCATCAGCCAGCCAGATGTCGCCCCGTATCAATCCGCCAGAAAGGTTATTGATAACATCAATACCGTCTGTACTGACGATCGCCGTACCTGCATTTTCGCTAGTGCCGGACAGAATGCTGCCCGAGTTGTTGATCGTGGTCAGGTCATTGCTTGCATCGCCATCTTCATCCTTACCAAAACCAGGTATGGAAGAGATTGTGGCGACGCCAGACAATACATCCACGTCAGTGCTCGTTGATGTGACGAAATTCTGGATTGTGCCGCTATTGGTGAGTGTTGCGTTTTCGCCGCTGAGGAAGATGGCGTTTGCAGAATTGGCGTCGTCACGGTTGGTTGTGATCGAACCCGAATTGTCGATTGTGGCAGTGGCAAAATTGAAAAGCAAAACCCCGAAGAAGTCAGCTGATGTAATCTCACCCGCGTTGACGACTGACAGTGTGCCCCGGCCCTCAAATGGCGTCGAACCACCAAGCGAAATGGCCGTCCCGATCGCGCTGACAGACCCTGTACCACCAATCGTTATGTCGTGATTGAAAAGCACATCAGGCTCGGCAAGGAAGCGAATACCGCCTGTCGCGCCCTGCACCGTTCCGTCAACCTGAACGATGATGTCGGAGATGAATGCCTCAATGGCTTCAGCATTGTTTGAAATAATCGTGATACCCTGATCAATGATAACAGTGTCACCATTGAGCGGAATAATCGCCTCCGCATCGGCAGTAATATCCGCATTCGGTCTGATGATGGCCATGAGACTGGTCCCCCTTAAACGACAAAAATTGCGTTGCCGGAAACCGACAACACCCACCACTTCCAGTTATGGCACGATATTAGCCACAAAACAATCGCTGGTGCGCGGCGCTCTGTCCTCATTTCTAATGTGATCTCACGCAAAATCCGGGCCACTTGCGCGTATTTCGCGCATAGGTAGCGCCCCTACAGGATACAACCTTCCTGGACCGTGATGAGCCATCCGCGAATATCCGCCTGGTTTCACCTTGCATCACTACACAGCGCTGCCTAATCATGCAGTTTAACAATGTCTGTGAAATGGCCATGAGAACGAAATTACCCGATCTGCGGAGTATTGCTTGAGCAACCAGACGAGAAATGACTATCTGCTCTCCCTTGTCCTCGTTGAAACAGAGCTTTCGGACGGTATCGGGGCTGCGCTCAAACCCGTTATTTCCACTCTTTCCCGGGCTTTCCAGTATTGGGAAATCATCATTGTTATCAAAGGGATACAAAGCAATTCCAAACTAATGAGTGAACAGTTTGCAAATCTGCCGAATGTCCGCGTGCTCTCGGTCTGGGAGCGTGCCGGATATTATAGATTGCGCACCCTGGGCGCGAGTGAAGCCATCGGTGATGTTGTGATTATTTCCACTATGGACGAAGTGTCCCTCACTGATCTCGCGCTGTTGGCAGATCAGAGCCGGGCAGCTGAAGAACCTGTGGTGGTCGGGCGCTCCAGGCTGCTGGATGCCTTTTCTCCATTAAGATCCCTGCTGGGCTCACTCACTGGATATAACCTGCGCAAAAGCGACACACACACTGTCGCATTCCCGCGTCATGACCTGAACCGCATTCTGGAATTACCCACGGCCGATCTCGACCTCCGCTTTGAGAGGCAGGACGCCGTTATTGCGCGGCGGCGACTGCCTGTTGATGAAGATACTGGCTGGCCTGAAAGAAAGGGCCACTTCGTCCAGCGCTTTGCACTTGTGTCCGACCTTATCGCCAGTTCTGCCCCGCGAGCGTTAAGCGTCATTACCATGCTGTCGGCCTTTGTTGCCCTGGCGAGCCTACTTTACTGTGTTTACGCTGTGGTGGTTTATTTTTCAGGCATCGATGTGCAGGACGGCTGGCTGACCATTTCCCTCGTGCTGGGCCTCACTTCTTTCTTTCTGAGCTGCGCCCTTGGTGCCTTGTCGCTAGGCCTGGTGGCGATACTGGATAAACTGAGCGGCGGTAGGCGGCAGGTCATTCTTGAAGAATTCAGCAATACCGACTTTTTCCGTGACACCGATGACCTGAATGTGGAAATGACGGCCAAGGCAGACGCGGCTACGCAGCAAGAGGCCCGATCATGACTTTCGACCAGAACGTGACTGCCCCCTCTCAGGCTCTTGAGCAGGAGGCCTATCCGGACTTTTTCAAACAGCGCAACTGGGATGTACCTGCTTTTTCGGTGAACCACCTGTCCACCAGGCGGAATAAATACAGCCTGGTGATCCCGGTCATCAACGAGGGGGAGCGCATCCGAAACCAGCTGCAGGCAACTCATGATCTCGGCCTGAGCAGCAAGGTTGATACGATCATCGCTGACGGCGGATCGACAGACGGTTCACTTGAGCCGGCCTTTCTGGAAAGCGTCAATGTAAGATCAGTCATTACAAAGACCGGACCGGGCAAACTTTCCGCCCAGCTGCGCTGTGGTTATGCCGTATCGCTTATTGATGGATATGACGGCATCATCACCATTGACGGCAATGGCAAGGACTCTGTTGAGAGCATTGCCGATTTTATCACGGCGCTTGAGGGGGGTGTGGATTATGCGCAGGCCTCCCGATTTGTGCCCGGTGGCCGTTCTGAGAATACGCCGCTGTCCCGGCTGCTGGCGATACGCCTGCTGCACGCTCCGATGCTGAGCCTCGCCGCCCGTCGCTGGTTTAGCGATACAACGCAAGGCTTCCGGGCCTACTCCGCAAGATACCTTCTCGACGAACGCGTCCAGCCTTTTCGCGATATTTTTGTAAAGTATGAACTGCTTGCCTATCTGACCGTTCGCGCGAGCCAGTTGGGCTTGCGCACATCAGAAGTACCGACAGCACGCCTCTATCCGGCGCACGAAAAAATTCCCACAAAGATCAGTGGTGCAGGGGCTCATATGGATCTTGTCAGTGTGCTCTTTTCTACACTGAAGGGTGACTATCACCCACCACATAATGCGCAAAGCTGACCGGGATTTGCAGCATGGCAAAAGACTGTGATTTCCTTATCATCGGGGGCGGCTTTTATGGCTGCTGTCTGGCGCTACTTCTGCGGTCGCTCTCACAAAACGTGATTGTGGTTGAGCGTGGTGATGCGCCTCTTGAGCGTGCCTCACGCGTCAACCAGGCCAGAATACACGCAGGCTTTCACTACCCACGCAGCTTCGTGACAGCATTGCGCTCAAAGTTACTATACAAACGGTTTGCGGCTGACTTTCCCGATGCCGTCGTTGATGACTTCCAGATGGTTTATGCCATCGCCCGTCGCAAGTCCAAGGTTACCGGGCAACGGTTCCTGCGCACATTTCAGGAAATGGGGGCACCCGTTTCAGCGGCAGGCCCAGGCGTCGAAGCGCTTTTTTCTTCTGACACTATCGAAGACTGCTTCACTTGTACTGAATGGGCTTTTGATTTTCGCGCCCTTCGCACGCAGTTGACGAAGCAACTCGACAAGGCCGGGCTGACCATCAGGTTCAATACGACAGTTGAAAATCTGACCAACGGTGAAGACAGTGTTATTGCAGAATTATCTGATGGAAACAGCATCGCAGCTGGCCATGTGTTTAACGTAACATATTCGCATATCAACAATATCCTGTTATCCAGCGGATTACAGGCCTTGCCAATGAAGCATGAATGGACAGAAATCGCACTTGTTCAGCCACCTGAAGAATTACAACCCTTCGGCTTTACCATTATGGATGGTCCCTTCTTTTCCCTGATGCCCTATCCGGCAGAAAGCCGGTACTCATTTACGCATGTTCGCTATACGCCTCATTTCAGCTGGCTGGACGAGAATGTCAGTAAGTCCCCATATGAAATGGCAGAAACACTTCCCAGGCAATCGCGCTGGCGTCACATGGTGGCAGACGCCGCAAAATATATGCCTGGCGCTACACGTGTCACGTATGAGAAATCACTTTTTGATGTGAAGACTGTGCTCCTCAAAAACGAACGGGATGATGGCAGACCAATCCTGTTTCACCAGCATTCAGATGCCCCCAATGTCACTTCCATAATGGGCGGCAAACTGGACAATATTTATGATCTGTTTGCGGTGCTGCCACAGGCAAACCCTGCCTGGCGCGACGTTAATACCAGCTTCCTCTTTGATAAACCGATTAAATCAGACAACCCCCGACAAATTCACCATGTCAGCTGAAAATATCATCGCTGTTGTCAGAATCAGCCTCTCTGGCGAAACAGGGCGTTATAGCATTGTTACCATCACAGGCTTCGTGCTGGACCTGATGATTGCCCTGCTCTGTCATGAAATATTTGGCTGGCCACTGCCGGTGGCTGCAAGTGTCGGCTTTATCATCGCAGCCATGGCAAATTACCTCGCGCACGAGTACTGGACTTTTCCGGACAGGCGAAATGGTTTTTCAGTCATGCGGTTGACCCGCTATCTTGGTGTTGCCATCACCGCATTATCTGTACGCTGGCTGATACTGTTTATTTTTACCGATATAGACTTACCTGCCGTCACTAGTTTCCTTGTCCTTTCAGGCGCCGCAGGCGCTTCGCTTGCTGTCAATTATCTCCTAACTCGGTTCTCCGTCTTCCCAAGCGCCCAAACAACAGACACTTTGCAACCGGACAGATTACCCCAGATTATTTTTGGTGTTGCCTCAGCGGCTACCCTCTTCTGGGTATATCAGTCGGATATTCTACGTGTTGATCAAACCATTGCCCAACCGGACGTCTTCTCGAATGGCCTCGTTTATGGACGTCTTATCAGGGCAGAACGAGAAGGACCGCTCAGTAAAAGCGGGCTTATGGGACGCGTGCACGACCCTGCCCTCAATGCCGGTGTAGATAGCGGGTCTGCCAGATCTCAGGCAACAATTGACCTCTACAGAACAGGCGCGGGACCTGAAAAGAAGTCAGCTCTTCAGCAACCTCAGGGGATATATACCGGCAATATCGGCTTGCAAAGCTGGTTCCTCTATGCGTTTGAGGGCCCGTTAAAACTGATGGGCCTTGACGGCGGAGAACGCATTATCGCGCATGAGAATATCATTCGATTACTGACCGTTATTTGCCTCTCCCTTCTTCTCGTTATGGCCTGGCGCGAGTTTGGAAGATTTCCTGCACTGGTCGGATTTGTCTTTGTTGCCGCCGCACCTTGGGTGAACACGTTCTCAGAGAGCGCTTATTGGGTTCCCTTTACCTGGCTCCTTCCGATAGCCGTATGCTGGTTTGCCTTCATCAGTAGAGACACAACGCAAGAGAAGGTTGCCCCGCCATATCTTTTTATTCTGCTGCTGATTTTACTTATTCTCAAACTCGGTTCTGGCTTTGAATATGTAACTGCCATTTTCATGGTATGTGGTGCCTTGGCAATTTACCGACCGATGCAGGAAGGCAGATGGCAGAAAGTATTCCTGCAAGGCGGGCTTACGTCCGCAACATGTATCTGTGCATTGATTGTCAGTTTTTTGACGCAGATTGTTGTCATTTCTACTTACACTGGTTCTTTCGGCAGCGCTTTAAGCGATTTCACAGAGCGCGTTCTGAAACGCTCACCTGTAGGTGGCCAACCGCTGGACGGTCATGGCGAAGATATTTTAGCCAAATATTTTTTTGACGCACCGATTGTGGAACTTGGCCAAATCAGCCTGGCCGCAACTGACATTCTCATAATTGCCTGTTGTTTAATACTCGTATCTGCCTCGGTCTTGATGCTGCGTGGCAAATTCAAACTCAGGTTCAACGCCCCCGCGATACTCTTTGTCCTGCTCTTAATTGGACCAGTCTCATGGTTCATCCTGGCAAACGGGCATTCTGCCAAGCACCTCCATCTCAACTTTGTGCTGTGGCACATAATCTGGGGGTTTATGGCAGTGATCATCGCCGCCAGCCTTACGCTAGAGGCAGTAAAAGGGGCCAGCTGGAAACTCAAATCTGGCATCACCGTAGTAACCACTCTCACTTTATCGGCCGGCTTGTTTGCAGCTTACACGATCAAGTTTGACCGTATGTACCCAAAGCAAAACATCTGGGCCAATGCCTCCCTGACTGAAGGTAACATCCAGTTCTATCAATCATCAGTGATTGTGGAAATCCCGTGCCGCAAGATCAGGAATGATCTTCCTTTCTTCATGCATCTTTATACCAGCCCCTTAAATTATCTGGTTCAAGGCAAAGCAAAACCAATTGTGAATGCAGATTTTGCTTTTGAAGATTATGCCCTGCCCAGACTGCCATTACAAAACCGGTGTAAAGCCAAAGTCCCATTCAAGGGGTTTTCGGTACAGAGAGTTCATTTAGGCCAATATGACAAAGAAGCCTTTTTACGCGGCGATGACAATTCACGGATCTGGACTGACAGTGGCAACGTGTCTTTCCCCGGCGATCCTGGCCGTGACATAAAGCGTGAACTACTGACAAAAGACGACTGGCATAATGGCATCCATAAAAAGTGGAACACAATTTTTGTAAAACACAGCCCCGAAGCCCGTGCGCAACTCGCTGATATTACAGCCGTGAAGCTCGCAAACGGAGAGATACTTAGTGTTTCTGGTGTCAGACATTATCGCAGATATATCAATCTGACATTTGACGAGCCTTTGCCTGACGATTTGCCGGAAAAACTGGAAGTTGTTTCAGAAAACACCAGCGTACGGCGCGCACCTTAACTGAAAGCTCTGCTCACAGCGTCTAGAGACTGTTCGATACTAGCGAGCGGATCTTTTTCAGATCGCTTCATTTCGATTGAAACCCAGCCATCATAATTACGCGCCTTCACGATGTCAGAAAAGCTGACAAGCCAATCCATCCCTGACGGTACAGGCGCAAGCCATGCTTCAGAGAGATGAATATGGGAAATCTTCTGCCTTGCCAGATCATATAATTTTTCCAAGGCCCCCATATCTTCATTCATGTGCAGTGCACCCGTATCAAAGTTGATGGTAATTGCCGGATGGTCACAGCGAGAAACGAAGTCACAAACGTCCGACATTCTGGTTAAAAAATTCGCACCGTATGCTGCCGGGTTAGGTTCTATCGCAAGTTTCTGACCTGTCTTAAATGCTGAGTCGGCTAACAGTCTGAATTCGGACAGTGCAATTTCATCGGCTTGCTGCGTATCCATATCGCCAGGAATAACCCGGTTTCGGGGCGACCCAATTACAAGATTTGAAAACTCCAACCTGCCAGCTAGATTGATGGCCCGGTTGATTGAATTCGTAAAAACCGTACGCTCTGTGTCTGTACCAAATAGAGCGGCCCCCTGAACGCCAAAATGCAGAGACTGCATAGAAACAGGGCGCAAACCGAACGATGCCAGCCTCTGGAGGGTAGCATTCACAGCCCCAGTCCGCGGCACAAAAGCATCATCTTCTTCTGGAAACAACAAACCTGGTGCAAATTCCAGCCCCTCAAAACCGTAGGCCTGAAGTAACTCATAGACGGCGTCAGATTCATCAGGCTGCCAGGCAATATTGGATATAGCGAGCTTCATCATCCCTCACTTTGGTGAAAGTCATAAAAGGCTTTCAAGGCGTCGAGAGTCTCTTGCGTTGAGTACAGATACTCTCCTTCCTTACCCCATTTTTCTGCATGAACTGTCCGCATATCCTCATGATGCTCCGCAGGAGCCGTATTGGAGAAGGGTTTACCAGTCAGGTATTCGTGAATAATGCCAGCCTTGAGAGGAGCTGAGCATATATGCAGTGTCTCAAGGTCATGATTGACGGATTTTCTGATATCAGTCCAAAGATTATTCATGTTGTAGTACTGAAACGTACTCTCGCTGTTCGTAAACATAGACGAACTGAAGCCCGCAATATCGAAAAGTCTGTTCACTGCAGGCCTGACTTCAGGCTGCTCATATTTCTGCCTATCCAGTTTCAACATCGTCGTATCTGAATCATACTGATAAAGGCTCTCGAATAGTAACTTCATTTCCTGTTTCATATCGCAAAGCAGTTCATCAGCCTTGACCTGTTTGAGAAATGAAGGGGCTGGATTAAGAATATCGAATATGAAGTTTTTCTTCAGGCCCGCACCAAAAAGCGCCGGCAACCGCAATATGTGGCTGTTGGGGAAACTGTTCTTTATATTGACTTCAAGTTCCCTGCGATGTTTTCCATATGCAGTCCCATCCTGAAAACGACTATTTTTCTCAGAGTATTTTCCGTTAAAATCATCCAGCACTGCAATAGTGGAAATCAGGACAATCCGTTGGCACTTCGCGCCCCGAAGGTGAGTGTGCAGATTCAGTAAATTCTGGCGATCCTGATCAGGAGCATTATTTGCCATCCACATGGTCGCTGGAGCTGCCGCACATATAATGAGATCATACTCTCTACCTTGAATATCCATGATATTGGCGCTGTTATAATACCCGGTAAAGCCGGTATATTGGCGCTTCAATGTTTCGCCGACAAAGCCCGTATGCCCGATTAAAGCTATACGCCTGTCCTCTAGTTGATCCCTGTTTATCATCTTCACCTCAATGGCATTTTCAATGCGGATCAGCAAAACCCTAGCTTATACTATATCTGCCTTCGCCAAAACTTCAGGTGTTGCCGGATAACCAAGCTCGGTTGTGATCGCGCCAAATTTTTCATCAAACTCAGCCAACTGATCTTTTGGAAATTTACGCACCCAAGGCAGAACGCTTGTATCCTGAATGTGGCTGGTTTTTTTCAATTTCCCGAACTGTATAGAATTCTGGACAAAGAGCTCCATTGCCGGCGCAAGTTCATGGGCCTCAAGGCCAAGCCGTAACAATATCCGGTGCCAGAGCATCAGGTCCGTGTCCTGCCGCATATCTTCGAATTTAACATTGAAAAAAATATTCTGAGCATCAAAATTATACATCATGTTGATGTGGTGCTCAGCGCTATTGCTCATTTCAAAAGCCACCTGCGCGTCAAGTGTTTCCAGCTTATTGAGCGCTTGTTGATATGTCTGCCCGTCAAACTTATCATCTGGCTCGTGCAACCACGCCTCATCAGACCATTGGTGGTATTTAGCTGAAGAAAGGATCATATCACGAGGATCGCGCACAACATGAATACCGCGGAATTCCATTCGGTGCTTGATCCTTACCTTGGGAAAACGCCCATACGGATGAAAAATAATTTTTTTGTCTTTGCCTTGAGCAGCTTTCTCCAGAGTCTCCTTTCTCTCCTGGATATTATTGATCCGGGAAAGGTGTATATATTCAACGCCAATACGCGCTGCGAGCCCCTCAAAGATATTATTCATCCAGTTTGTACCGGTTTTGTGATGTGTTTTTATAGCTATATGGTATTTCATGGATATATAGTTCCTCGACAGTTTTGCCGCCTTATATACAGCACGCAGATGTGCAAAGATAATTCAGTGCAATTATACGGAGCGCCATAGCACTCAATCTCGCCATTCTTCTGGCAGCCTGTCACCAAATCTGGACTGACAAAAATCATAAACTTCTGCATAATGATCGCGCAGTCGGCCAAAAGAGTTTTCATCAATGGATTTGGTTTTAACTGAACGATTGATAACCTGATCAAAACTGGCTGGCTTAGCAGGCAACCCCAGAAATTTCTGAATGGCCGCGACAGTTTCAGAAGAAAAAAGATTCTCATAAAAGCCGTAAAAGAGCATGTTTGCCGGGAACGCTTTTTCCAACTCAGTAATCGTTTTATCGTAACGCGTCCGTTCATAAAGCACACTGGACTCGAAAGACTTCTCCAATTCTGCCCTGGCATCTTCAATCTTGCCTCTGGCCTGCTGATACTTAAGCTGTGACCAATGCCTGGAAGCAGGGTCACGCATTAGGAAGATTATCTTAAGTTTGATATCATGTGCGGAGAACAACGCTTCGACTTTCCGAAAATGATCCGCCTGCAGCATCATATAGGCAGGCGTGATCTCGCATAAATACTTTTGATCACTTCCGCACAGGCGGTCAAAATGATCGAGATACCCTTCCGGGCAATAGTCCATCCTTACTCGATCAATCAAGGCTTCCCTGTATGCTTTGATTCTCCTAAGACGCGATTTTCCCCCATGCACAGAGTGAGGCTTTGCCAACAGCGCCTCTGCAGTCGCCAGCTCAAAGTCACGGTTCCAGTCCCCTGACAGATGCGGCACATACCGCGTATCAAAATAATGAACTTCCTTGATTGGACTACAGGCAATTTCGTCATAGGTTCGCAGGAATTGAAACAGCCATGATGTGCCGGCACGGGGCGCGCCGACCCCCATAATCATCGTCTTGCCGTTCAGCTTGGGATAACAGGACATAAAGTCAGACTTCTTCTTTTCGATTGCGCGCGTCTTCTTCAAATCGTTCAAGTATGCTCGGATCCTGGCTGTATTCTTTCATCCCCCCCGCCTCAAGCCACAAAAAATGTGTACACAAATTTCTTAATAAGGGAATACGATGGGAAGCGATAACAACAATGCCAGCACCTCCAACCATTGTTTTCATCCGCTCCTGTGCCTTATTTCTGAACTTGAGATCTCCAGCACCAATCCACTCGTCCATCATCAGTATTTCCGGCTCAAAGGCTGTTGCTGTCGAGAATGCCAATCGCATAACCATACCGCGAGAATAAGTCCGCACAGGCATGAACAGATATTCACCAAGGCCGCTGAACTCGGCGATGTCAGGCACGCGCTCCTCAGCTTCTGCTCTGGTCATACCCTGTATAAGCCCACTGAGTATGATGTTCTGAATACCAGTTGCTTCCATTTTCATACCGATACCCACATTGAACAATGCAGATACTACCCCCTCAGAAGTCACCGACCCATGAGTAGGCGGCACAATGCCGGCCATAACTTGCAACAAAGTGGTCTTGCCCGCACCATTATGACCGACAATACCAAGCCTGTCCCCGCCTGATAAAGAAAGAGAAATACCCTTAAGTGCCTCAACCCCCCCTTTTTTGCCACTGGCAAAGTTACCCCCAAGCGTACTGTCACTTTTGAGATTAAGCCTGTTAGCAACCACCGACTTGAAGCCGAGCGCTGGATAAATCAATGCCACATTATCAAGACAAACACTGGGCATCATCATATCCAGAAAATTATTTTACGGCGGCACAGCGCATAAAGGGTTACGCCCAACGCCCAACCGACAACAGTTATGCAAAGGACAACAATCCAGCTCCCAACAGGTACTTCACCCCGCAGGATTGGTTCACGGAAGATCTCGAGATAGTGCGTAAAAGGGTTCCACCAAACATATTCTCCTAATCTACCCATAGAAGTAGGTACCCATAAGATGGGAGTCAGGAACAGCATGATGCGCATTACAGAACTTATGAAATGCTGCAAATCCCTGAATCGAGCGCAAATGCATCCCAAGAACAAATGCACCCATACTGCATTGATAATAAAAATCAGGAGTGCCGGAATCGTCCAGAACATTACGGGGGTTATATCCACGCCCTGCCAGACCACAACGGCTGCAACAATAATAGAACTGAAGAAAAAAGTAACAAGGTTGCCAGTAATGCTCTGAAATATAAAAACCGATATAGGTATTTTTGTCCCCTTGAGCCAATTGCTTGAGGACATGAAAATAACACATCCCTCACTTATTGAGCCAGTTATAAACTGCCAAACAAGAAATCCAGAGCACAGAAATACGGCGAACGAAATATCCTGCACATTTGACAACCGCTCAAAAATAACAACCTTGACGAGAACGAACATACCAAATGAGAGAAATAGCCACGCAACGCCAAAAACGGTGCGCTGATACCTCTGCCTTAAATCTTCCTTGGACAAAGCCGTCCAGAGGCGCCACTGGAGAAGACCACTCCAGATGTCATCTCTCAGCACCTCCCAGAGAGGGTTGCTTTTCCGTGTAACAATTTCTGATGCGCTTGTCTCAGCCACACATGATCTCCGGTAAGTAGGCAGGCATCACCCAGCAAATGAGGCTGGCTTGATATTTCTGAAAACGATTGTTCGCCAACTTTGGCCGACAAGCGTCATATCAGGATGGCTTTTAACTTCTTCATCGACAAATTTTTTGACATCCGGCCATTCATCCGCACCATAATCATCAAAAATGATGTAGCCTCCCCGCTTCACCAGAGGGGCGTAATTCTCGAAGTCGAGTTTGATGCTGGTATAGGCATGATCCGCGTCAATAACGATGACATCATACCGATCATCTGATGCCTCACGTATGGCAGAGTCTTCATGACTGTACCGCTTGATCAAGGTGTAATCGTGGTCGGAAACATGCATGGCCTGCATATTCTGACGCAGGTTGCTTTCGCCAACCTTCAGACCCGTCAGGATATCCGAAGCATCGTTACCATAATACCCGTCGAGAGGGTCGATCATGGTCAGCTTTACTGTATCAAACCTGTCCCGGCAATGATCATAAATGGCACCAGCACCGACACCAAATAGCGTGCCTATCTCCAGAACACTCAAACTCCTGCCCCGCACGGAACCGGCGACGAGAGAGCGCAAAACCGCATCCTGAATATCCGTCGCCACCCTTCCCCTGGAAGAAGATTCAAGTTCGCATATTCTTTTGGCTGCATAATAGAGGTTCTTGTCTTCCAGTTTCAGCCCTAGAGAACCTGCCCATTTCTCCTTGATTTCGGCAACATCGCGCGGTGTCAACGCCCGGTCAAAAGAGTTGAAGTTAATATCATTCTGCGTGGCAACGTGACTGAAAGCATCAACTTTCTCAGTCAGCACGTGGATATCAGCGCCCGTCTTTTCTAGTTCACCAACCTGAGTGACAAGGGATTGACGCCGTGATTTTTCCTCAGCCACTGTGAGATTGAGGTTCTCAATGTCCTTCGTAACATCCGCCTCCATCTGTGTTATCCGGTCAGATAGGTAGTCTGTTATTTCATCGAATGACGAGTTCTTGTTCAGGAGTTCATTAAGCTGCGCGCGTATCTCCCCTTCCAGTTGAGCAACATGGTCCTGACTGGATAAGTCTTCCATACGCCCCTGCAAGAGGCTGATTTTCTCAGCAACGTCAGCAACCTGCCTGCGCGACTCGGCCTGAAACTCAGAGATGCGATCCTGCTCAACAGAGTCAGATACTCTTTTCTCTAACGCCGCAAGCTCACCAGACATATTCTGCAACTTTTGGGCGACATCATTTTCCAGTGTGCTTAGCTGATTGCCGTCGGATTTCTGCTCCAGTGAATTGCGCAACTTCTCTAGCGCCTGCTCAAGGCTTGCCTGCCTTTCAGACAGATCATTTGCAAACCTGTTTTCGATGTCAGACAGCTTGCTCTCAAGATCGGAAGTATCATTTCTGGCCTTGGCTGACAGGATGCTTTCCAGTTCAGAAACCAGCGCCATGCCTGCCTTCTGATCCAGCTCATTATAGACGTTGGCAACCTCATGACGGAAAGCCTCAATATCTTCGCTGCCCAGTTTGCTTTCGAGGCTATTGGCAATCTGAGCTGCTGTGTCGTCGAGAAATGTTTCGAAGTCAGTGATTTTACTTTCCTGCGCTATTTGTACCGCACGCAAACTTTCCTGCGCGACTTGCGCGGAATCCAGAAGTTCACGAAGTGACTGCAACTCAAGCGTCAACTGTGTTCTGGCAGAAGCATTCGCGGCTTCCAGTTTTCGCTGTTCACTGGCCAGCCGCTGCACGACAGGGGTCGGCGCACGCGCAGCAATCTCTGACCGGAGGGTGCTGGTCAGGTTCTGAAAGTGTTGGGTGATACGGCGCTTTGTGTAGAGAAAGCCAAAGGCAACCCCACCGGCAAAACCCGCAAGAACCAGTCCGGCAAGAACGAGCCAGGGCCAGGGCGTTGACCCAAGCGGCGTCAGGAACGCAAGGCCAAGCGTTAGCAGCAACGCACCACCATATAAAAGGAACAGCGGAAAACGCCGTTTGAGAATGTCTTTCGACAACCTCATTCCCTTGGCTATGATTGGACGAAATCTGGCAGGCAAAAACTGTAGTAACATCGTCCCGGGCGTTCTGGCTGCCGTTCGAGTTTCCCCTCTAGGTGATTTTGCCTCCCGAACTGCAGCTGAAGACTGCACAGAAGAATCTGTACGGACGGTATTTTGAGCTGGCTTAGCGGGCGTCACCGCGGGCTGTTGGGAGACTGTGTCTGTCATCATGCCGCGCTCTGCTGCCACGGAAGAAGCTTCACCATCCAGAATATCAAAAGCAGGAATAACCTCAACAACGCCCCCCTTCTCAACATCTTCAAACCGGCAGAAATCAAGCGCATCCACTTTGGAGTCGAGATTGGCATTCAGAATTTGTGCGCCCTGCTCCATCACGGGGCCTGCCACCTCACGCCACGCATCCAGATGAATATTTCTGTTTGGATTGGGAATATTATACTTGTCGCCCTTGCGTTGATAACCCTTGAAAAAATAATTGGGATTTTCTTTTTCCTCAACGATTTCAAGTTCTGTCCCGACACCGACTTCCTTGGCACCGTCCACAACCTCTTTGTAATTACAATCAACACCAAGAACATAGATGTTCCGGTAGCCAAGCATAGCGGCGAAAGCTGCTGTATGGCTACCAGTAGTGATTGTCGGTGCCTGTAGGACGGCAGAGTAACGCTTTAACTCATCAAAATTCAGCACACGTTCCTGATTTTTGACAGCACCGATCTCCTCAATGAGGTTTTGCCGTAACATGAAGAGGCGAATGCCTGTCTTGTGAGATGTTTCAATCAGTCTTTTGATTTCAGCTTTGTGGCTCAACCCGACGACGAGATCGAGACAGCAATAATACTGTGGGTACCAGTTAATTTCGTCCCAGTAGCGGTAGGCAGCGTTCATGCCGAAAACGTCAGTCACCTTGAACCGGTCAAAATCAAACCCGGCAAGAGAGGGTCCATTGCCCAAAACGACAGCAGGTTTGGTCGCAGGGGATCCAATAAATTTGAGACCTGTTGTGTTCAGAAACAGGCCCCTGTGTTGCATCATGGCAGCTGCACTGTTTCGATAAAATTCAGGTATCTCCGTAGACACCTGATAATCCTGATTATCACTACCAGACTTCCAGCGCGACTTTGAAGAGGCAGAAGACAGGTTGTCAGCGACACAAAATTCCTGTGCGGAGCGATATGGCGCCTTGTGCCGGGCTGCCAGTATGGAAATGATCGCCTGATCATGGCGGTGACCAAAATAGCCAAAAAGTTCACGTATCTTTGAAGGCGACAGCGTTGCCTGCCAGGCCTTGTCCTCAACTGCCCGGTTGCGCTCATCTGACGTTCCGCCATCGCGGCGCTGGTAAACCGGCGGCTCGGGATGCTTGTCCCCGGCCAGAATTTCCGGCTGCAGAGAATAGTCAAAGGCTTCCTGAAAGAGGTTACTGTACCGCCCACCAACCTTGTACCCCAGAAAACCAGCCCGCAAATGCGGCGCCATCAATTCTTCTGCGCTCGCCTGCATACCCGCAACGCAAGCATCTGACGTGAATGTCGAGTTCCACACCGGCCAGATGCTCTTATCGCTATGATCAACCAAGAGAATATCGTGCTCTTCAATTTCCGAAAAGCAGGTCTGCATGTCAGACAGGGGATAGATACCAGCATCCATCCAGACGACATTATCCCCCGCTTCCAGATAATGCCGGGCATGCCAGATCGCGTAAGCCTTGAAACCATAAGTCTGTACAGAGAAATAATCTTCAAAGAACGGCGCAGCCTGCCTGTCAAAATCCAGCACAAACACATTTTCAAGCGAGTGAAGAATATCTCTTTGTGCCTGTGTGAGGCCAAGATCGTAGACAAAAGCCGGATATGGTTTTTCATGATACTTTTGCAGACCCGCAATCATGGTCAGGCCACTGGCAAAAAAACCCTCGTCAAATGAAGAAATATAGACGCGATTTGTGCTGATGAGATTTTGTGACCGCACATATTTCAGCGTCTCAAGTGAGTCCGGCAGATGCGCCATGCTGAACAGGCTTGAAAGGCTTTGCTTGTCACCATTATACGCCATGAAAACTTCCTTACGCTTTCCTCCGAGGTTGGAGGAGGACTTCCAGTTATCTCTAACGATTCCATCAGAACCATCTGTCAGACACCGAGCCAGTTTATCGATCCACTGATAGCTGGCAAACCCGTAATAGTCTTTGCTGGTGCGGGTTGTCTGTTCGAGGGAGACCGCTCTATTCCCTATTGTTTTCGAATCCTGATGGAGTGTGGCCTGCGTAAACTTTCTGTCGACATGCACGAAAGTTTTACCCGCATGGACCGCACGCAGCCAATATTCATAATCAAAACAGTAACTCAAATCTTCACGGCAGGGCCCGATATCCGTGAAAACTTCCCGTCTGAAAAAGTTGGCAGGCTGCAAGATACCGACTGAATTCATCAGGCGGCTGCGTAACATATCAGGTTCGGCGTTGATGTAGACATCCTGCAGATAAACACCGTGCTGGTCCAGAAACTCACCGCCACCGTAAATGAAATCGGCTTCCGGGTGCTCATGAAAATACCGAGCAACGTCGCGCAAGACATTCTCGTCAATGAAGAAATCATCCGTATTCAACCAGGTTATGATGTCGCCTGTTGCTTGAGCGAAGCCACGATTGATGACATCCATCTGCCCTTTGTCCTTTTCGACCATGAGGTGAACCCACGGCTTACCCGCTGCATAAGAACGCAACTTATCGGCTGTCCCATCCGAGGAGACGCTATCCATGATAATGTGCTCGTGTGGCAACGAGCTTTGCGTCGCAACACTTTGCAAGCATTTATCAACGAACTCAGCCTGATTATAGCTGGGGGTGACGATCGAGATGGTGGGTAGTTTTGTCATAAATACACCATCCCTCATGAAACCCGCCGGGCGGCATAGATCAGGCAGACATTCTGTGCCTGCATGCGCAATTCGGCCATATTGGGGCTGGCTTTATACAACTCGAACAGGGCCGCGTCCGACGTCGACGCCATGTCTGGCTGAAAGAGAGGCTCGGGGCCCATTACATTACCCACCGGCTCAACCCCGCCGCGCTGAAAAGACTGATGAAATGCAGCAAAACGGTCCAGCCAGAATGGTGTGGGCGTCGGTGCGATATAAAATTGCAGGGCATGGATCATCACACCGCCCGGCCGCAACATATCCCGGCACACATCAAGTGCCTCGGCAATTTCTGAACTGCCAAACTTCTCGAACTCACCGCAAGAAAACAGCAGATCAAAAGCGATCTCGGCCCCAGATACCCGTTCATCCCCGCTCTTTGAGCCAGAATATACTGAAACTTTCTCGATTTTCGTTTGCTGCATTTGAAGCGAGTAGGTTTCATTGTGGCGGATCAAACCATCCAGCAGGGATTTTTCACCCGGATTTATTTCCGCAACACTTGCCATTTCGATACCACTCAGGAAATCCTGCACGGCTATCTGCTGGTAAAAGCTCATATTGAGACCTGCCGGAGACAACCCAGTCTGTTCCGCTGCGCGGAATGACTCATATTTTCTCACAAAATCAAGCATTTACGGGCAATTCTTGTCCAAGGGCACAATCTGGCTGACCAATCATCAGCGCGAAATATCGGCCACTCGTAAAGCCTCACAAAGGTCTTCGCAACCGCAATCCTTTAAGAATGATACCAAACCTCGTGCCCAACAAAAGATGCCAAAATCCGGAACGCAAAAAATGCGTCTTAAAAACCGGATCCCCAGCAAAGTGGCTAAAACTGAAAATAGATAAAGGGGCTGGCATCAAGTTTCATGGCAGCAACAGCGATCGCTAGAGCGGTACCAATGAGCGCATAAGTTATCAATCGACCATACCTAATGGATTTCAATCGGCCCGATGCGCCTGAGATGATAAAAGTATCTACCAGCAGCGGCATCACAAGCAACACCAGTGGAATTTCCAACGATGCCAGACCAGAATCGTTACGAAGTGCCAGCAGTGCATTAAATACCAACTGTGTATCAGCAGCATTTTCAGCTCGAAAGGGGACCCAGCAAGCGGCAACAAACGCCTGCGTCAATAGCCACGCAGCAAACGCAATACCCCACACCCTCCATTTTCCGGCTTTTGAATTCCCGGACGAGAAGCTTTGATCCCATAATCTATGAACGATCAATGCAGCGCCATGCAGAAAGCCCCACAGGACAAAATTCCAGCTGGCACCGTGCCAAAGACCGCCCAGCAGCATTGTCTTCATCAGGTTTTGGTTGGTCTGAAGCTTGGAACCCCGATTACCCCCCATCGGAATATAAACATAGTCGCGCAACCAGCCTGAAAGCGAGATATGCCAACGCCGCCAGAAATCTGCTATGTCACGCGAGGCATACGGAAAATCGAAATTTCTTGGTAACGCAAAACCCAGCATACGCGCGCAGCCTATCGCCATTGTGGAATAACCTGCGAAATCGAAATATATTTGGCCATAAAAGGCGAATGTCGCAGCTCTTATTGACGCGTTGTCATACCCGGCGAGGTCAGCAAATACAGGATCTACATACCCGGCAAGATGGTCTGCAAAGACAGCCTTGTAAATCAGTCCGATTACAAATAGCTTCAAACCAGTCAGAAAATCATACTCGGAAAATCTCTTTTTCTCCTCCAGCTGAGGGATAAAGTCATGAGCGCGGACAATGGGGCCAGCAACGAGTTGAGGAAAAAAAGAAATGTAAAGTGCTACTTTAAGGAAGTCCGTTTGACGGCTAATTTCTTCCCTGTAAGCATCAACCAGATAAGAAACCGCCTGAAAAATATAAAAACTAATTCCAACTGGCAAAATTATATTCAATGTCGAATATGCGGCATTGAACCCAATTACGTTCAGTATATCCACAAAACTATCTGTAAAAAAATTGAAGTACTTGAAGGTCCCCAAAAGGCACAGTAATGCTACTATAGAAAGCGTGAGAATTAACTTCTTGCGATCAGGATACCTATCAAAAAGCTTCGGCCCGGCCCAGGCAACCATGATAACCGCCGCCAAGAGAGCAAGAAAACGCCAATCCCAAGCTGCGTAAAACCAGAAACTGGCGATGAGTAAAAAGATATGGCGTAGTCTGGTAGTACCAATAGCCCAGTACGAGACCAAAGCCAGCAGGAAAAATATTGCAAACTGATATGAGGTGAATATCATTCCCTGCCCTCAACCAAGCTATCCGCAAGTTCATCTGCAAACCACGCACTGAAGACAGGCGCACCCTCACTGGTCAAATGGATAGTGTCGCGCCAGTATTTTTTATCATTCAAAGAAGCAAGCAAGGATGGATCGTCGTAAGTCAGGCAGTTCCTCGCCCTCACCATAGAACAGACGCCATTTAAATGAATAACTTCATCTGCAGAAATAGTTGGTGTGCTAAAATATATTACCCTCGCAGAATTGTCATCTCCCCAAGCACGAACAAACCGTGGCGTACGCTCTTCAATCAACCGGTTGCGGGCAAAATCAGCCTCCGGTGCCTGCTGCGAAAAATAATCAAGAACGCTCTCTGTAGGCACAAAGTCAAACTCCCTTTGTGCTTTGATAGGTCGATAACCATATACGCCCCTTGTAGCAGACATTGTATCACGCCGTGATAAAATACCTATACGCAAGAAATTGCTAAGGCCTGTTTCAAACAGGAATATTTCCATTTTTCTAAGGCCTGTGGCCCACTTCACATCTGCATCTATTTCCCTATTCCGTCTGATTTTTTCGGGCGTAAAAGGAGCTACAGCGCGGCTCATACCGTCCTGATTTTCCGTAATGGATTTGTAAGCCTGGCGTGCACGTTCAGGTGAAAGATAATCAAGCACGCGCTGCGCTTTAACATTCTCATGGGCCTTGGCGAGTGGATTCAGATCATATCCAGAATAGACTTCCAGCAGGAAGACAATCTGAGAGTTAATAATATTTTTGCGATGGTCCCGAGGCAGATTTTCCAGCAAATATTCATTGAGAAAATTTCGCTCTGTATGGTTTGCGCCCATGAATGTCAGCTGAATAAGAGTATTTTCTACACCTTTCGAAGTAAGCTCTTTTGAAACCATTTCCCCATCAAGACCGCGCGCTGCCATGCTGCCACCATCAACAACTATCAGCACCTTGTCCGGAGTGTGTTGCGCAAGCTTCATCCTGTAGGTTTTTGCAAGGCCGCCCACATCCGTCTGCGGGAGATGGCCCAATACAACAAGCAAAGTAGAAATGGTCATCATCGCCGCGACACCGCTTGCAAGCATCAAAAGTGAACCGGTCCGCACACGCGGCTTGTGATGTTCGTGGTCCGGGCCAACACGTATTCCCGCAATAACAGCCAGGGCAAGGATCGCTAAAAATATTCCCAGCATTTTTGAATACCCTCAAAGAACCTTAGACTGACTGTTTGAAAGATGCTGCAGGCAGCATCAAGGGGCGATCAAAGTCGAGTTGGAATAATCCGCCTGAAAGCGGTGCCTTATCAATCTTTGTCGCGCTCAATCCCGCCCTTGCCGAGGTAACAAAAGCTGTTTTTCCTTCGGCACCGCCAAAGACAATACTTGTTGGCTGTGGTACTGGCATTTCGATTGTCGCCACCGTTTCAGCGCTTTTCGGGTCGAGGCGGCAAATCTTGCTGCCTGCCCAGAATGCAACCCACAGGCCGCCTTCCCGGTCTACTGTCATACCGTCCGGATAGCCGAAGCCAGGCTCAAACTGCCTGAACAGGCGCTTGTTGGCAAAGCCTTCTAGCGTCAGGTCAGCTGCAAAAATCCGCTGATATTTTGAATCTGTGAAATACACACGCGAAAGGCTGGCATCAAAAGCTGGCCCGTTTGTGACCCCAAAACCACCTGCCAGTTGATGACAGGCCAGTTTTTCATCCAGCAGCCACCAATTCCCTGTATCCTCCTGCTCCGCATCATCCATGGTCCCCGCCCAGAAACGCCCCAAGGGATCACATTTGCCATCATTGAAGCGGTTGCCAGGTAATTTTTTTTCCGGATCATGGATTGGCGCGATGGAGACTTCCGGCTTGCCGTCTTCCACATCAAGCCAGGCAAAGCCTGTGCGTGTTGCGGCCACAAAACGCGCCCCTTCAGCTTTAGCAAAGCTGCCAATCATCTCTGGAGAGGACCAGGATTTTTTTTCTGCCGTTTTGGTGTCATAGCGGTGCAGTTGCTTGCCCTTTATGTCCGTCCACCAGACCGCCTGCAGCGCGTGATCCCAGACAGGCCCTTCACCGAGAAGTGCCTCGGCAGGCCAAACACATGATAGGTTTTCAAGAGTTACGGCTTTCACACTCATGCCGGGTCATGCAGTCTGGAGAGAACACCACCATCCGCATACAGGGTCTCACCGTGAATGAAAGCAGCCTTGCCGGAAACGAGGAAAACGGCGATTTCTGCCACTTCCCGCGTTGAGGCAATACGACGCAAGGGATGGGCTTCAGCCAAAGCCTGCAAGGCTTCAGGATTATCCTTGAAGCCTGCTTTCAGCATCGGCGTGTCTGTCGCTGCAGGCGCAAGGCCGCAGATACGAACCCGGTTCCCAAGATCCACAGCCATGGAACGCGTCAAGCCATGCAAGGCTGTCTTTGTGGTGGCATAAGCGACGAACCCTTGCTTTGTTGATTGAGCGTGCACCGAGCCGATGTTGAGAACAGTGCCCGCCACAGCCTTTTCAAGATCAGGCAACAAGGACTGGACAAGTCGAAAAGGCGCCAGCGTATTCACCTTGAATGATTGCAAAAAGTCATTTGCAGACAGATCATCAACCCCGCCAAGAACCTGAAGGGCACCGTTGTTCACAAGGGCATGCAACGGCGCACCCGACAGTAAGGTCTGCACATCAGTAACGAGACTCGCCAGAGCCACATCTTCTACCGCAATCTTTTCCAGATCATGCTGAACAAAGCTGAAATGATCCGACGGAAAGTCCGGTTCGCGCTGGTCCGTGCCAATAACGCGCCATCCCTTTTCCGCGAAGACCTCTGCCATCTTGTGACCAATACCACCGCATACACCGGTGATGAGAATGTTTTTTGGCTCAGACATGTTTTTTAAGGAAATCCTCAATCATATCAATCGTCAGTAAACTGACGTGACGGCTGGCATCTACGGTATTGGAGCCACTATGGGAACCAAAGATGCACTGATCAAAATCCCTGAGGCGAGAGTTTGCCGGTAATGGCTCCACCTCAAATACATCCAGCGCTGCAGAAGCTACGATACCTGCCTCCAGCCCTTCGACCAGTGCGGCCTCTTCGATGACGGGCCCTCGGCCGACATTGATAACCCTGACGCCCGGTTTCAACTGAGGCAGAATACCGCGATTGAACATATGCCGCGTGTATTCGTTCAGGGGACAGGTAAAGATCAGGAAATCTAGCTCGTTCAGACCTTCCGGCCAGGGCAGATGCTCGACATCTACAAAATCCGCTGACTTGAAGTATGGATCATACGCCACGATCTCCATGTCGAGCGCTGCAAGCCTCTTGCAGGACTGACGCCCGATATCGCCGAAGCCGACCACGCCTGCCCGCTTGTTCCAGGTAGAAATACCCCCCGGTTTCAGCCACTGGTTCTCGGTCCGGATTTTTCGGTCCATCACGAACAGGTTGCGCGCGAGGCCAATCGTATAGGCGATAGCAACATCGGCCACTTCCCTGCCGAAAACACCGGGCGTATTCGAGACGGGAATGCCAAGCTCCTCACAGGCGTCAAAGTCTACATTGTCGATGCCAACACCCCATTTGACAGCAGCCTTGAGCTTGCCGCTCTTGCCGGCTTCGAACACACGCCGCGTCGCCGGGTCATCTCCGATGATCCAGCCATCAAAGTCTGGCAGCATCTTTATCAGCTCGTCCTCGCTCAATGTCTGAACAACAGTGGCAGCAACGCCTTCAAGCCCCTTTTCTGCAAAGACAGGGTAAAACTCATCCATCAGGTTGAGCATATTGGGACAGGTAACCAGTACACGCATTTTCCTCGCCTACTCCCCGGGCAACAAGGTGCCTGAAGCGACACGCATCAATAGTGACTCAGCCATGAACCAGTCAGATGGCTCATCAATATCCACTGACTCAAGGTCAGGTGTAACATACATCACGGGGGCTTCACCGATACGCGCACCCGTTCTGGCAAAGCTGCTTTCGGTAAAAAGGTAGCCCACTGAATTTTCTTCCATATAGGGCGGCAAGTCCTGTGTCCGGATCAGGTTAGCCGGATCATGATTTATCGGCTCCCCCTCTGGCGTGTAGAATCTTGTCTGGTGTCTGTTCACTGTGAACAGGCTATCGGCGCTGCCGTCGTTCTTTGCTCCCTCAAAGGTGGAAAGCATGGCCTGGATCGTTTTGGGCGACAGCAAAGGGTTGGTTGTGTGGGTCATGAAATAATAATCTGATGGCTGATTTTTTATATCATCCTCAAGTACCAAATTCATGGAGACAAAATCACCACATAATTCAGGTTTGCGATCGCGTATCAGAACACGTCCCGCGCCATCACCATCTCGAAGGCCGTTGTCCGCCAGTATTTCCCGGGCATCTGTATTGATAACAACCCGGTCAATCGCCTCGACCGACAACAGCGTATCGAGAATCCAGCGGAAAAGAGGCTTGCCCGCAATATCACGAAAGTTTTTGGAGGTAACGCGCGCGCTATGCGCTTTCATGGGCAAGAGGGCCGTCAGTGTCTTGTTATTGAACGTCATAAAAGCTCGGAGGAATGATTGTGAAAATCGCTTATAAGCAAGGCTTATCGCTGGTTATAGGCTTCGCTGTCGAGCCCTGAAGCGTCTTTTTCGTCTGCTTCCTGTTTTTGCAATGCCTTGTCTTGCGCCGGATAATAGTAGCGTTCCTTTTGCGCCCGTGACAGCTTACGATGCTCGTTATGCCCTTTGTAAGTGCCCCAGTACTGGGCAAACCGAAAGGCGACAATCTCCGATATGCGCGAAAAAGTCCTGCCTTCTGAAAATGCTGCCCTCATGTCCAGAGCGGTCCCGACCGTAAAATAGCGCACAAAATCCAGTAAAGAGAAATGCACCTCCGGCATGATGTCTCTCAGCACCAGCGCTTCGCGATAATACCGGTTCTGCGTTTGCTTTTGTGATTCTTCATGCACATGGGTGACGGGCGCTGAAGCCACATAGGCAATTTTATGGCCAAGTTGCTGAAGCTGTTTGGCCAGGACCATGTCTTCAAGGCCGGTCACTTCTTCATCGAACGGGTATTGTTCCCAAACCTCACGCAGGATTGCAGCGTTCGCATTATTGCAGAAAAACCCCTCCTGCGGGATCGCATCGCCTTCGGGAAAGTACTTATTGAACAAACGATGCTCGGAGAATTTTGTGACCTCATCATGCCCGACCTGCCGACCATAAGTGTAGGATGCCTTGCCAGCAACAAGCGGCTGAACCAATTCCTGAAGCCAACGATCGTGAGTCGGGATGCAATGTGCTGAAATAAAAACCAGATACTGCCCCCGTGCAAAGGCGCAGCCACGGTTCAGGGAGCGCCCGAACGAAAACTCACTTTTTGAAATATGCGTGATACGGCAGTCATGGCACTCTGCGATCTCAATCGTTCTGTCCGTCGAGCCGGAATCGATGAGCACAATCTCGAAATCCAGACCATCAAGCCTCTGCTGCCGACAGGCCGCCAGCGCCTGATCGAACCACTTTTCCTCGTTCAAGGCACGAAAAACGATACTGATTTCGGGCGTTGTCACTAAACGGCCTTTCATGGGTGCGGCAATATTCAAATCACATATCCCGCACCTCTGTGAAAGTACATAACTCCCGACCAAAGACCAAGGCCAGATCAGGATGAGCGAAGCGCAGCCAATGATACTGGTGAAGCGGATCGACTGAATATATCAGGATTAGCAATTGCCAGCCATGGTCTCATTCGTTAGAGGGGCGAGGGTGAATTGGGCGATTTTCTAGCCCTTGTAGATTTATGGATCAGCCAGGAAAAATGATGACCCAGAAAAAAGCACTCATAACAGGCGTGACCGGACAGGACGGGGCCTATCTTTCCCGCCTCCTTCTGGAAAAGGGCTATGAAGTTCACGGGATTAAACGTCGTTCTTCATCTTTCAATACCAGCAGGATTGACCCGATATACAAGGACCCGCATGTCGATGATGCGAATTTTTTCCTGCATTATGGCGACCTGACGGATTCGACCAATCTGATTCGGATCGTCCAGAGCATTCAGCCGGACGAGATTTATAATCTCGGGGCGCAGAGCCATGTGCAGGTTTCCTTTGATACGCCTGAATACACCGCCAATGCCGATGCTGTCGGCACGCTGCGACTGTTAGAAGCGATTCGCATCCTGGGCATGGAAGAAGCGGTAAGGTTCTATCAGGCCTCTACGTCGGAACTGTATGGCAAGGTGCAGGAAGTGCCGCAAAGCGAAACCACACCATTCTATCCGCGCAGCCCCTACGCAGCAGCGAAGCTGTATTCCTTCTGGATCACGGTGAATTACCGCGAAGCCTATGGCATGCATGCTTCTAATGGCATCCTGTTTAATCACGAGAGCCCGCTGCGCGGAGAGACATTCGTCACGCGCAAGATCACACGGGCCGTGGCCGCAATAGAACTTGGTTTGCAGGACAAGATCTATCTCGGCAATCTCGATGCCCAACGCGACTGGGGACACGCGAAAGACTATGTTGAGGGTATGTGGCTGATGATGCAGCAGGCACAGCCGGATGACTATGTGCTGGCAACTGGCGAAATGCACTCTGTTCGGAAATTCGTCGAGCTGGCCTTCGCAAAAGTGGGCAAGCAGATTGAGTGGAAGGGCAACGGCGTCGATGAGAAGGGTTTCGATGCTGCAACCGGCAAAAAGCTGATCGTGATTGATCCACGCTATTTCAGGCCTGCGGAAGTCGAACAGCTTCTTGGTAACCCGGCCAAAGCCAAAGAAAAACTTGGCTGGAGCCACAAGGTCAGCTTTGAGCAATTAGTACATGACATGGTCGAGTCTGACCTTGAAGTGGTGGCGCAGGAAAGCTGGCGCACACGTCGTACAGATGACTGAACGAGGCAGGCGGGGCTGACATGCAGGATACCTATTCGCTTGACGGCAAAAAAGTCTGGGTAACGGGCCATCGCGGCATGGTTGGCGGGGCGCTTGTGCGTCGTCTGGCAACCGAGAATTGTGCGACCATTCTGACCGCTACTCGTAAAGAGGTTGATCTGAAGCGACAAGAGCAGGTGGAAGACTGGATCAACACCAACAAGCCGGATGCTGTCTTCATTGCGGCCGCAAAAGTTGGCGGCATAGTTGCAAATGATACGTACCCAGCCGAATTTCTCTATGATAATCTGATGATTACCAGCAACATCGTTGAAGCCAGCTACCGTGCGGGCGTCGAGAAACTGATGTTTCTGGGGTCAAGCTGTATCTACCCCAAATTTGCCACACAACCGATTACAGAAGACCAGTTACTGACAAACTCGCTTGAACCAACCAATGAATGGTATGCGATTGCGAAGATCGCCGGGATCAAGCTGTGCCAGGCTTATCGCCGCCAGTATGGCGCTGATTTCATCTCTGCGATGCCCACGAACCTTTACGGACCCGGCGATAACTTTCACCCGCAAAACAGCCATGTGATTCCTGCATTGATCCGCAAGGCTCATGAGGCAAAAACAGACGGCGCCGCCTCCATGGAAATCTGGGGCACGGGCACACCGCGCCGTGAGTTTCTACATGTGGATGACCTAGCAGACGCACTGGTGCATTTGATGAAAATCTATTCAGATGCTGAGCATGTCAATGTTGGCTCCGGTGAGGACCTGACCATTGAGGACCTCGCGCGCAATGTGATGGACGTCGTTGGCTTCGAGGGGGAACTGACGAAAAATACGAGCAAGCCTGACGGCACGCCGCGCAAACTAATGAGCGCTGATAAAATCAGGGGGCTTGGCTGGAAACCGTCTATTTCACTTCAATCCGGTCTGAAAAATGCCTATGACTGGTTTGTGGAAAATGAAGGTCAGTGGGCAGAGCGCTAATCTACTCCCCATCATACTATCTCAATCCAGTCCAGTTTTGCCTGCCCCGACAAGCATCTGATACCGAGATCAATGCGATGCGCATCTTTCAAATCCGCAGGCACGTCAATCCTGGCCTGGTCAGCACTTTGCGGTGTTCCATCAACAGGTGCGCCAGCAAGGCTGTATTCAATATTGGTATCAGGCGCGCAGGACCGCCACTGAATAATAATCTGCTGCGGCCTGGCAGGTGACATATTCAGCAAAGGCACTTCGAGGGTTTCATCCTCAGGTAAACATATTGAATCATCGGCGGCCGGAAAAAGTGACGTGACAATTTTTGCCGCTGATGCCGAGCCTGCCTTGAGGTGCTCAAGCATAAAACCTGTCATGGTCTTCGCTGCCGTAAGGCGTGAATGGTTGCGCCTCACAAGATGCCAGATTTCCCGGCGACGGCTTTCAGTAAATTGCGCCGTTTTTGTATCCTCTCCCATCAGGACACATGACAAAGGTTGATCGAGATGAGAGAAGGACAGTCCTGCCTGATAAAGCCGCATCCATAAATCCCAATCCATCGTATAATGCAGTGTACGACCAATACCGCCTATACTCTCTATCGCCTCCCGCTTCACAAAACATGAAGGCTGGGAAAGAGTATTGCCCCGTAGCAGCAAGCGGGATGCTGGTTGCGCTGTTCGATGAAAACCAGTCGTGCGACCTTTTTCATCAACTATTGTGCTCTGCCCGGTGACCACATCCGGCGCAGCGTCACTCTCAAACACGGAAAGCACTTTCTCAAGCGCACCCGGCATGAGCGCGTCATCAGCATTCAGCCAGCCAAGATACCTGCCGGACACTTCATCCCAGCCGGTGCCGATGGCATCAGCCTGCCCCCGGTCTGGTTGATGAAAACGCTTGCTGAGAATACCGTCAAACCTGTTCGCCAGCGCGACAGTGCGAGGGTCATTTGATGCGTCCATCAACGCAACTTCAACCTGCACATCCTGCACCTCTAGCGATTTCAGCGCGATCTCAAGGCGCGGATCGTACTGCCCGACAGGCACGACTATGGCAAAGTCATTCATGAACCATACTGCTGAATTTGCTGAACCAGATCAGTGATTTAGGGAAAGTTTTCAAACAAGTACAGACCGCTTTCCGGCTCCCCGGGTATCTTCTCTTGTCATGATGTTTATTTCTGCCTAAGGCTCCAGAGATGCAAAGGTGATATAGCCATGGCAAAGATTTTTCCCGTCATCATGGCCGGTGGTTCCGGAACACGACTGTGGCCTGTTTCCCGCAAACGGCAGCCAAAGCAGTTTCAGGCTATTGTAACTGACCAGACCATGTTTCTGCAGACCGTCAGCAGGATTACACAAGGGCGCACCACGACCGCTCTGGATATAGCTGATCCGATCGTCATATGCGCAACTGCGCATGAACAAACGGTGCGCACACAGTGTGCGGAAAACAACATCACATTGTTAAAACTGATCTTGGAGCCGGTGGGCCGCAACACAGCCCCTGTCGCTGCGATTGCCTCTCTGGTTATTCAGGAGATTGATCCAGATGGCATCATCCTGCTGTTGCCCGCAGATCATCACATCGTTGATACAGATGGTTTCTGGCAGGCCGTTGCATCGGGCCTTCAGGTTGCGGAACAGGGACATATCACGACCTTCGGGATACAGCCAACACAACCGGAGACGGGCTACGGTTATATAAAAAGCGACAAGCAGCTGACCGAAGGGGTTTTCAGTATAGACAGCTTCCGCGAAAAACCTGATCGGGCGACAGCTCAGGAATATCTGCAAGCTGGGAATTATTTCTGGAATGCCGGTATTTTCCTTTTCAATGCAGCAGAGATGCTCACTCAATTCGATCAATGCGCAGCGGATATTCTTGAAAGCTGCAAGAAGTGCCTCACCGTTTCACAAAAACAGGAAACCTTTATTTTTCTTGATACGGATTCATTTTCTGCCTGTCGCGCCGAGTCAATAGATTACGCCATTATGGAGCATACTGAACGGGGCGCTATTGTGGCACCGGTTGATATAGGCTGGAATGATATTGGCGCCTGGACAGCCGTCCGTGAGCTGCTGTCAGATGATGACAAAAATGTTGTCAGAGGCGACGTCATGAGCGTCAACTCCGAAGGATGCTATATTCGCACTGACGGGCCATTGGTTGCCGCAGTAGGCCTTGAAAATATAGTCATCGTTGCCACTGAAGATGCGATACTCGTGACCACACCGGAGCAGGCACAAAACGTCAAAAATATCGTGGCACAATTATCCGAAAGCGACCGCAAAGACCTTTTATAAGGCCGGGCAATCATACGCATGGATCATCCGCACCACCACTTTTTACGCTACCACGATTGGCTTGTTCAGTATGCCCTGCCCTTCTGGGCAAAAGCGGCAATCAATCCGGCTGGTGGTTTTCATGAAAAGCTAACCATGCAAGGCCAACCCGTCACGAATTGCGCTCGGCGTGTGCGTGTTCAGGCACGACTGACGCAGGTCTACAGTATGGCTGCGTATTATGGCTGGTACGAGAATGCAGAAGCTGTTTCAGACCATGGGTGGCACTTCCTGACGAGAGACGGCATGGCAGGAAGCGATGACAGAGCAGGAATAGCGCATCTGTTGAACCCCGATGGCTCCGTTCTGGACGGTCACAGGGACACCTACGCGCAGGCCTTTCTTCTCCTAGCAGCTGCGTGGCGCGTAAAAGCATTCGATGATCGCGCAGCAAGAGATATCCTTGAGCAGACAGTCGGTTTTCTGGATTCACGCCTTTCCCATCCTGCTGGTGGTTGGAAGGAAGGACACCCAGAAACCCTACCCCGCCGCCAGAACCCTCATATGCACCTGATAGAAGCATTTATGACGTGCCATGAAGCGACCGGAGAAAATATTTATCTGGAAAAAGCCAATCAGATATTTAATCTTTTTACTGACCATTTTTACGATATGGATTCCGGCTTGCTGCTGGAATTTTTTAATGATCGGTTTCAGCCTGACACCAAGAGCGGTCATCTGATTGAGCCAGGCCATATGATGGAGTGGGTATGGCTATTGGACTGGTATCGTCGCCTCACTGGGACACAGACGCGTAACTACGCCGACAGACTGTATGCACAGGCAGAGCATATTGGCCTGAACGAAAAAACAGGACTTCTGTTCGATCAGGTGACAAAATCCGGCGACGTGATGAAAGAAACGAGTCGCCTCTGGACGCTCACAGAGTTGATCAAAGCGAGCATGGTGAATGGCAAGCTTGAGGCTGCAAACGGTCTTACAGGACTGATGCTGGACAAATACTTGTCAGTGCCTGTTGCCGGCGGATGGTCTGATACCTGTGACAATATCGGTGTAACTGTTCCCGGGTTTATGGAAACGAGCAGTTTCTATCACCTGATCGGTGTTGGCGCAGAGATGAAAAGGTTGGGCCTGAATGAGCAAACCCAACCCTCAGCCTGATTTGCCTAGATCGCTATATCGTCTTCCAAAGCAGCAATTGTGATATTGCGCAAAGTAAGCACATCAAGACCATCAGTGAAGATAACATCGCCTCCAAGCTCAATCATCTGCGCCGTTGCATCATTCACGGATCCAAAGCCAAACGATGACAAATCCAGTGTGTCTTCATCATCCTTGAAATCAGTCACTTCTGTTTGCTCGTGACCTGACCCGAAAATAAATGTGTCGAATCCGGACTTGCCCGTCAGGACATCGTTGCCAGCACCACCAGACAGAATATCATCACCGCGGCGAGCATCAATTATATCATCACCAGAACCACCAAACATCTGGTCGTTGCCGGCACCACCAACAATCAGATCATCGCCCTCTTCGCCATGGATAACGTCATTGCCGCCATTGCCACGTAACTCATCATTACCAAGACCACCGAAAATTGTGTCCGTCAGACCCCGGCCTGAAACGAAATCATTTCCGTCACCCGCAAAGATGTCATCACTGCCACGCCGACCAGAGATATTGTCATCACCGGCGCCACCGAAAATTCTGTCGCCGGAGTCACCCCCAATGATCTCATCATTACCATCGCCGCCGTCGAGGATGTCCTTGTCGCCACCGCCGGAGATGATGTCGTCACCATCATTGCCGAAGATTGTGTCCTGCCCACCATTGCCGGTAAGGTCATCATTCTGGCCACCGCCACTAATTATATCAGCCCCGGCACCACCAACGATGATATCCGCACCAGCATCACCATTCAACGTGTCCTGACCATTGCCGCCGTCAATGGTATCCTGACCGTCGCCACCAGAAATGATGTCATCACCTGACCCGCCTGTAAGCTGATCAAAATCGTCACCGCCAAAAATACGGTCGTTACCATCTCCGCCGTCAATAATATCATCACCGCCACCGGTGGCATCAAAGTCGAAATAATCGAAGAAAAACGAATAGGGAGATGAACCACCCAATTCATTCTCGATAGAGATATTCAGGTCATACGTATCGCCGACATTGATTTCAGACAGATTCGGAAAAGTGCCGACAACAATAAAATACGCCCCGGCGGCTCCAGGGACAAACTCAATGTATGAATCGAGTGCACGGCCCTGAAACTCTGACTCGCTTCCACCAGCCCCGTCCGCCGGATTGGAATCATCGTTGAAAGCAAGAAAATTACCAGTGCTGTCTGTAATGCCAATAAACGAATCCATGTCCCCGGAAGTGTTGTCAATGTCTGCAACAATACGCGCATAAGGATTATTGATTTGAACTCGGTAGATGTCGAGTTGACCGTTACCTGTACCCTGAACCTTCACATGCGGTATGGTAGTCGCATCCTCAATATCAGCGTCTGCGGACAAACTGAATGCACTGCTGATATCAATGGCTGAATTGAGCGTATCATTAGACGTTTCTTGCCCTGCAACCAACACACCGGACCCGAGGGAAATGCCACCGCCAATCGTTGGATCAATTTCCTGCAGCGCTGAGAGACCGTCAAAGTCCCCAATCAGAATATCATCGCCAGCACCACCGTTGATCGTATCTGCGCCCAACCGACCGACCACGGCATCAGAACCACTACCAGCATTCAAGACATTGTCTGCATCATTCCCATCCAGCAAATCGTTACCGCCACCAGTTGTGCCATTCTCAATGATTGCGTTGCGCGCAATAGTCATGCCGCCTGTAACGCCCTCAACAAAGCTGATCAGCCCGCCACCTGTTGCTGTTGCATCGATCGTTGCCTCACCGAGGAACACATATGCATTCTTAGAGCCGGCATAGGATATTTCATCAGTACCATCCGCATCCCAGATCGCAGAATAGAATGTACCAGATCCATTGCTGTCACTCAGGACATAAGTATCATTGCCCGTGCGGGTGGTCATGTCTGCGCCATAAATTTCCTGTATAGCAGCGATATCCAGAGCCATCGGTGTGCCCTGCCAGCCAAAACCATCCTCGGTTGAACCGCCGCCCAATAACTCCCACCCGTCATTATACGACATGGTTGTGTAGACACCCTGGTTGATTTTGCCCGTCCCAAAATCACTTTCAGCGCCAACGCCTGGAAAAAGATCCTGATCGTGACCATGCTCAAGACCAAGGCCATGGCCAATCTCGTGGATCAATGTGATGAAGCCATACCCACCCTGCATAAGGCCTGCAGCATCCCAACCACGACCATCGTGGTTGTATTGTCCAGGGGAGCCAAACGGCGGGAGGACAATGCCGTCAGTTGTTGTCGTGGTGTTGCTGCTTGTATTCGGGAAGAAATGAAAACCGAGTGCACCGTCAGCATCGGTTACACTTTCGATAAGGTTAGCCCCAGATTCATTGGCCACTTCTTGCAGCTGAATATCCGCCACATCATCCCACAACGCCATTGCCAGACGCATGGCATCACCGGCACCATCTTCATCCCAGTCATTGACGTTGTTCTGATCAAAGTCAGAGAATTTGAGATGATAAGTTATAGGGCTGGAATTGTCCCAAGCCGAATCGCCAACCAGCGCCTGAAGAACAGTTGAAAGCGAGCCATCGCTGAAACCTGACGCCGTCGTCTTTGCTTGAGGGCCGTCCGCCGTGCCGGAAGCATCGACAGGAAAATCATCAAAACTTTCACTGAAAGTTGTCCCTGGAGCTACTTCAACAAGGTCCGTCGCCAATTGTATGCCACAACAGCCGCAGCCGCCCTTGCCGTCCATCTCATATTTGTTGGCATGATTGTAGTTCAGCCGGCTCAGCAAGCTGTCAACGTTAAGACCCGCTGCTGCCAGGCTGCTGCCAAACGTTTCTACTGAAAAACTGCTGGTTATTACAGCTTCATCAGACAGTGACTGACGATCAAAAAAACCTGACATATACGTGCTCCCGAGCGCTATTTTTTCATTAAACTACCTTATGGACGACGAATTTGCCAGAAATTAGGCAGCTAAAACAACAACGGCCCACAGCAAGAAAACAGTCTCGCTGCAGGCCGTAAAAAAGCTGTTTGTTTCGTCGTCAGGCTACATCTTCCAGGATGATATTGCCGTTTGCGACAAAATCAGCTTCGGAAATAAAGTCCATCACATTTGTCAGCAGCGCCAGAGAAACAAAATCCTCTCCCACACCGTCAGCGTTAACGAACACCTCTGTCCCAGCATCTGTCGTGTTTAACAGGAGATATGCGGTTACTGGGTCGCTGCTGTCATAGCCAACAAGTACGTCGGAAATATCAAGCAAGTCATTGGTGTTCAGTTCCGTTTCCGGGTCCAGGCGGTTAACGTCAAAATTGTTGATCGTGTCTGTTGTGCCATCAAGGATGCTGTACTCGAATGTGTCAGCACCGCTTCCACCGTCCATTGTTTTCACGCCATCACCAACGAGAAACAGGTCATCGCCCTTGTTACCAAACATGGTGTCATTACCGACACCACCATCAAGGGTGTCTGCACCACTGCCGGCCGTAATAAAGTCATTGCCAGCCTCACCCATCAGAACATCCTGCCCGATGGCCCCCTCAATAATATCATCGCCATTACCGCCAAAAATGGTATCGGCACCGCCGCCGCCAGCAAGTGTGTCATTACCTTCGCCACCGCGAATAAGATCCATGCCCTTGTCACCATTGATTGTATCATCGCCGGTGCCACCATCCAAAATGTCGTTATTCGTGCCGCCAGAGATCGTGTCATTGCCGGAGCCACCTGAGATGGTGTCTTTACCGGAACCACCTTCCAGAGTGTCATTGCCACCGTTTCCGAAGATGGTGTCAGCCCCGCCATCACCATTGATGATGTCATCGCCGCCCTGACCTAAAACGGTATCATTGCCCTTATTGGCTTCTATGCGATCACTGCCGCTGCCGCCTTCAATGACATCAAAGCCGTTACCGCCAATGATGAAGTCACGCCCTGCACCACCAAAAAGAATGTCATTACCTGTTGCGCCGCGGATTATGTCAGCACCAGCCCCGCCAAAGATGGTGTCCTGACCACCGGATCCGGTTAGGTCATCATCACCGACGCCACCATCGATGAAGTCATCGCCGTCACCACCACGGATCTCATCATTGCCATCGTCTCCTTCGAGACGGTCATTGCCATTGCCGCCATGGAGGAAATCAGCACCTGCGCCACCACTCAGGAAGTCATTGCCGCCTTCGCCATTAAGGCTGTCACTGCCGTCACCGCCGAAAAGGTCGTCATTACCGCCGCCGCCAAAAAGAATGTCAGCCCCGATCTCACCAAAGAGTTGGTCGCGCGAGGCACCGCCGCGCAGGGTATCATCGCCCCTGCCGCCGAAGAGGAAGTCACTGCCGTTATTGCCGCTCAGGATATCGTTCCCGTCGCCGCCAGAAATTTCATCATCCCCATTGCCACCTGAGATCGTATCTGCACCGGCCAGACCGCGAAGGACATCATCTCCCCCAAGGCCATTGATTGTGTCAGCACCGTCAGTACCCTCGATCAGGTCGTTACCGTTAGTTCCCGTAAAGTCAGCCATATCCATACTCCAAAATGGTGATCGTTGTTCTCCATCTGGCAAGGATCATGCCATAGATTAAGAGTCAGGTAACCTTTTTTCCGAATCAAAACAGGGCTGAGGGTATTCAGCACAACCATTGCCTGCAAAATACGGGGCAAGCCAGCGCATATAGTGTTTTTTGCCGCTCTTTCAGATGCTTAATGGTATGAAAATACCCGTATGATTACTTAATATCGGACCTAGTGACGCAGTTTTGGAAAAGTTTAGAGAGCACATGGAGCTAAAACACCTCACCATTCCCGAGATCATACTTATCACGCCGCCCAAATTTGGTGATGATCGCGGTTTTTTTTCTGAAACTTTTCGTCAGGAGTGGCTGGAGGCGTTGAACATTTCCACGCCTTTCATTCAGGACAACCATGCGCGATCGGCACATAAAGCTGTCATCCGGGGATTGCATTTCCAGTACGGCGACGCAGCGCAGACGAAACTAATAAGGGTCGTCAAAGGCGCTATTCTGGACGTGGCCGTTGATATTCGCCATGGCTCTCCGACCTTCGGGCAGCATGTGAGTGCAGAGCTGTCTGCCGAAAACTGGCAGCAACTTCTGGTCCCGCGTGGCTTCGCACACGGCTATTGCACTTTGGAAGCGGATACAGAAGTAGTCTACAAAGTGGACAATTATTTTGCGCCGGACAGGGAAGCCAGCCTGGCCTGGGATGACCCCGAGCTGAATATAAGCTGGCCCTTTCCCGATGAGAGTATCATCCTGTCTGACAAGGACCGCACAGCACCACTTCTCACTGAAAGCGCGGTTTATTTTAGGTATGACCCCGCTATAAAACCTTTTTCTGTCGCCTGCCTGAAAGAACCGGAAGTACATCAATGAGATATCTCGTCACAGGCGGGGCCGGTTTTATTGGTTCAGCCGTCATCCGCCAGCTCATATCCAATACAAAATACAAGGTATTAAACCTTGATGCATTGACCTACGCAGGCAACCTGTCATCGCTGGACGCGGTGGCACATCACGAACGCTATGAGTTTGTACAAGGCGACATTCGCGATGCAGAACTTGTCAGAGGAACCATCGCCGGCTGGCGCCCGGACATCATCATGCATTTTGCCGCTGAGTCTCACGTTGATCGGTCCATAGACGGGCCTGCTGCCTTCATCGAGACGAACATCATCGGCACATTCAATCTTCTCTCCGCGGCTCTGGACTACTGGCGCGGACTGGACACTGAAGGTCAGAGACGGTTTCGCTTCCAGCATATCTCCACAGATGAGGTTTACGGCTCTTTGGGCGCAGAAGGCCTTTTCACGGAGAAGACACCGTATGCGCCCAACTCTCCGTATTCTGCTTCCAAAGCAGCTTCCGATCATCTGGTCCGGGCATGGGGGGAGACATATGCACTGCCAGTGATCACAACTAATTGCTCCAACAATTATGGCCCTTACCAGTTTCCTGAAAAACTCATTCCCCTGATGATTATCAATGGACTTGAGGGGAAACCCCTGCCCGTATATGGCACTGGCATGAATGTACGGGACTGGTTGTATGTCGAAGATCATGCCGATGGCCTGATACAGGTTAGTGAAAATGCCGTACCTGGCAGCACCTATAATCTTGGCGGTAATGCAGAGCATACAAATATGGAGGTTGTGCACGCTCTGTGCGAAAGCCTGGATAAAATAACGCAAGGCAAAGGGCCGCACAAAGATCTGATCACTTTTGTGACTGACCGACCAGGGCATGATGCTCGCTACGCCATCGACTGCTCAAAAATAAAAACCGAGCTTGGCTGGACGCCAACTGTGAGTTTTGGGGAAGGTCTGGAAAAGACCGTACACTGGTACGTCAATAACAAGAACTGGTGGCAGGACATAAGACAGAGAAAATACGCTGGCGAGCGCCTGGGGAAAGTTACCGCCTGACGTGTTAAACTTGAAAAAGAAAATTCTGATTACCGGACGCAACGGGCAAGTAGGCTCTAAAGTGGTGCAGCGTGCTGGCGACTTCGGATTCCACGCCTTTGCCCTGAACCACACGCAACTTGATATAACTGATGCAGATGCGACCATGTCAGCCATCGGGCAGATCAAACCTGATATTATCATAAATTGTGCGGCATATACTGATGTAGATAAAGCTGAGAGCGACCAGAATGCTGCATATCAGTTAAATGCCGCAGGACCTGCCAATCTTGCCAAGGCCAGCTCTGACGATTGCGTGCTGCTGCATATCTCTACTGATTACGTATTTGATGGCAACCTGAACCGGCCATACAGGGAAGATGACCTTACAAACCCGCAAACAGTTTACGGCATGAGTAAGCTGCAAGGAGAACAACAGATTATATCCTTACACCCGAGGTACATTATTCTGCGTACGGCCTGGGTCTACAGCGAAACGCATCGTAACTTCCTGAAGACCATGCTGCGGGTTGGCCGCGAACAGGGTAAAGTGCAGGTTGTCAAAGACCAGAAAGGCTCCCCCACCCATGCTGCCGATATTGCGGAAGTACTGATAAAAATGGCTGATTTGGCCCGTCGTGAGGAAATCAGCCAGGAAATTTCAGGCATTTATCATTATACAGGTGCTGGCCAGACAAGCTGGTATGAATATGCCTGTGCCATTTTTGACCAGTTGCAACAGGAAACTGGCGAGAACATTCCTGTCACTTCCATTTCAACTGATGAATATCCGACACCTGCAAAGCGGCCCGCCTGGTCCGTACTCGATATGGGTAAACTTTCAGACGACCTTGGCATCAAGCCTGTGCCATGGGAACACCGGGTCAGGGAAACAACCAGAAACATTATCCGTAAGGAGCATACTTCATGAAAGGGATCATTCTGGCCGGCGGGGCGGGCACACGCCTTCACCCGTTGACACTTGCCATGTCGAAGCAGCTATTGCCTGTCTATGACAAGCCGATGATCTATTATCCCCTGTCCACCCTGATGCTGGCCGGAATTCGGGATATATTGATTATTACGACTCCTGAGGAGCAGCCCCGATTTCAGGCTTTGCTTGGTGATGGTAGCGCCTGGGGAATAAACCTCTCTTATGTGAAGCAGCCATCACCGGACGGCCTCGCCTGTGCTTTTATTCTTGGTGAAGAGTTCATTGGTAATGACCCGGCCTGCCTCATACTCGGTGATAACATATTCTACGGATCAGGATTGATGGAAAAGCTGACTTCCGCAGCGGCCCTGACTGAAGGCGCACGGGTGTTTGCATATTATGTGCGCGACCCTGAGCGCTATGGCGTTGTCAGTTTCGACGAAAATGACACGGCCACATCAATAGAAGAGAAGCCCAAGAGTCCAAAATCAAACTGGGCTGTTACAGGACTTTATTTTTACGATAACAGCGTCGTTGAAAAAGCGAAATCGCTTACACCGTCAGCGCGCGGTGAATATGAAATTACCGACCTCAACATGTTGTATCTGCAGGCACAGACACTGACGATTGAACGCCTGAGCCGTGGCTATGCCTGGCTGGACACCGGCACACATGAATCTCTTCTCAATGCTTCAAACTTTATTGAGACCATAGAGCAACGCCAGGGGTTACGCGTGGCATGTCCTGAAGAGATCGCTTACCACAAAGGCTTCATTGATGCAGGCCAGCTAAGAGAGCTGGCACAGCCATTGGAAAAATCAAGCTATGGAGAATATCTTCTATCCCTGGTGAGTTGACTGTTCATGGCCAGATTACTGCCCGGTCAGGACGACGCCTTCACGACGTGAGTCCGCTCCTCCCTCGATGCTGCCATCAGCTTTGAGCACAAACCCGTAAACGCCGCTGTTCAGGTCCTGTTGCTGAACCGCATGGCCAAAAGCCTCAAGATCAGCCAGACGCGCTTCATCAAGGGTGTTATCTTCCACCAGCACGCCGCCGCGGGGCACCACAATATTCGGCTGATCTATTGCCTCCTGCAAAGACATTTCCCAATCAATCAGGGCAACAAGTGTTTTGGCCACATAGCCGATTATCGCTGATCCACCCGGCGAGCCAAGCGCAGCATAAACGGACCCGTCCTCATTCAGAACGATGACCGGTGACATGGAGGAACGCGGTCGCTTGCCCGCGGCCGCTGCATTGGCAACCTGCCTTCCGTCTCGCTCAGGCAGGAAGGAAAAATCTGTTAGCTGATTATTCAGTATCATGCCACCTGCCATCAGATGGCTGCCAAACGGAAACTCTACCGACGTTGTCATGGAGACAACCCGACCATCGGCATCAATGATCGAGAAATGGCTGGTCGATGGCGGCTCTGGTGAAGCGTCCTTGCCCGGTGTTTCTGCTGAAGTACTCAAATAGGAGACAGGATCACCGGCACTTACCTCAATCGAAGAACGGTCTTCCTGGATCAGTGCCGCCCTGTCGCTAATATAATCAGCCCTCAAAAGGCTCCCGACAAGATCGTCGGCACTAAAGTCTGCTCCGCCCATGGAGACAGGGTCCGCCAGAAAAATGTTACGATCCGCATAAGCCAGTCGGCTCGCCTCCAAGAGGAGATGCCAGGCCGCAGGTGATGCGGGTGCTTTAGCTGCAAAGCCTGTCTGCTCAAGGAGCAAGAGGATCTGCAATACGGTGACACCACCGGAGCTGGGCGGTGCCATGGAACAAATTTTCTTTGTACGGTATGCCGCACATACCGGTGTGCGCTCCAGAGGCTGATAGCTCAGGAAATCATCCAGCGTCATTGTCGCAGCGCCAGCAGCAGCATTGACGGCAAGGGCCATCTCTTCGGCAACCTGCCCCGCATAAAAGACAGCGGGACCTTCATCAACAAGATACTGCAATGTGGTGGCATAAGCCGGGTTTTTCAGCACATGGCCGACAGGCCAAGGCTCACCATCCGCATCCAGAAAATATGCCGCAGCTTTTTCACTCTGCCCAAGTCGGCCACGGGTCGCCATTCTGGAGATACTCTGGTGAAGACGCGGCGTAACAGCAAAACCCTCCCGCGCGTGGTCTAGCGCCGGCGCAAGAAGTGTTTCCCATGGCAACGCGCCATGTTTTTCATGTGCCATTGCCAGCATGGCCACGACGCCCGGCACCCCCACAGAACGGCCCCCGGTGACGGCATCATAAAAACCCATAGGCGTGCCATCTTCATTCAGGAACATCTCCGGTGTTGCACTGGCAGGGGCCGTTTCACGCCCATCATAGGACGTCAGTTTCTCCGTAGCCGGATCATAATGCAGCATGAAAGCCCCCCCTGCGAGGCCAGATGACTGTGGCTCCACCAGACTCAGCACGGCCTGAACAGCAATCGCCGCATCAACTGCGGTCCCCCCTTGCGCGAGAATATCAAGACCAGCCTCAGCCGCCAGTGGATGCGCCGCAGCAACCGCATATTGCCGGGTGCTTTCAGGTATTTCCGGAACGGTCGCATTTCCCGAGGGCGCTGGCTGTTCGCCGCACGCGGCCAACAGAAACAGTGAGCCAGTCATCAATTTGCGCAACATGGTGGTCCTTTCCAGCAACGGCACGTATTATCGCGCCTTTGTAACCTCGCCTCGACTCATTTCGCAATTGAAGGCGAAAGCAATGACAGGAAAAATCATGACAGCAGCAAAAGCCGCGCCCGGCCCCCGCAACGCCATCACCGATGTTGACGGCATATTAGTCGGTGAGGCTGTCGATCCTGATGCCATGACCGGCGTGAGTGTCATCCTGCCTGATCCGCCCTGTGTTTGCGGGGCAGATATTCGCGGTGGTGGGCCAGGCACCCGCGAAACGGGCACACTTTTACCGGAAACGCTGGTGGACAGAATTGACGCGCTCGTGCTTTCGGGTGGCTCTGTCTATGGCCTGGCGGCAGCTGACGGCGTCACGGCGGCCATGGGCGCAGACGGGCGGGGCTTTTCTCTCATCCCCCAGGAGGGTGTGCCGGTCTCACCCATTGTACCAGCGGCGATTCTCTATGACCTCGCCAATAGCGGCAACAAGGATTGGGGTGACAAGCCTCCCTACACAGCACTCGGCGCCGAGGCATATGCCGCCGCGGGCCCGGAAGTGAAACAGGGGCGCGCCGGTGCAGGGTTTGGTGCCAGAGCGGGCGCCTATCCGGGTGGCCTCGGCACCGCTTCATATATTACTGAAGATGGATGGCAGATTGGTGCCATCGCGGCGGTCAACAGTTTCGGCTCCCCCTATATGCCGGGCAGCGATTGCTTCTGGGCATGGCCTTATGAACTGAATGATGAATTTGGCGGGCGGCGACCGGGCAAGGATATGCCGCCAAGTGAAGGCTTTCCGCCGGATACCAAGATCGGAATGCCGATAGCGCGAACCAATACCACCATCGCCGCTGTGGCTGTCAATTTGGCGCTTTCCAAACCGCAGGCAAAACGGCTGGCGATCATGGCACAGGATGGTCTTGCCCGTGCCATCCGTCCGGTTCACGCCCCTGCCGATGGGGACGTTGTATTCGCCCTCGGCACAGGCCGACTGGACCTGCCGGAGCCCGCGCCGCTCAGCATGACAAGACTCGGTACTCTTGCAGCAGACTGCCTGGCCCGCGCCATCGCGCGCGGGGTGTATACCGCAGAAGAGGCTGTAAAACCCTGAAAGAATTCAGCGTGAATTATCCTTGCAATCGCCCCTGCTTTGCGCTTTATACGGTCACTCGCAACGCAGAATCTGTTGCGTGAAATGCACCGGTAGCTCAGCTGGATAGAGTACTTGACTACGAATCAAGGGGTCGGGAGTTCGAATCTTCCCCGGTGCGCCATTCTCACAGATGTTTATTGGTCATGTGCCCGGGGTTGCTATGCCGCCGACATCAAGGACCGGGGCGGCGTCGAGGTCTTCTGCATCCAGTAACAGGGCGACGCGTTCCAGAGCCGCGATGAGGAAGGATTGCTCCCAGTCTGCAAGTTTCTGAAAACGTATTTCAAATCGCTCCTGCAGACTGTCTGGTGTCTCTTCAAGAGTTGCGCGACCAATGCCTGTCAGTTCCACCATAACACGGCGTTTATCCTGCTCATCCTTGCAACGGGTGACAGCGCCCCTCGCTTCCAGTTTGTCGATCAGCGTCGTGACAGTTGCCTGACTGAGAGAAACTTCCTTTGCGATTCTGCCTGCGGTCTCCTTTCCGGATTTGGACAGGACCTGTAACAGGATGAGTTGTGATGGCGTCAAGCCGGACGATTTTGCCAGTGCACGTGAATTGATCTCTGTTGCCCGCAAAATCTGGCGCAGCGCAATCAGGGCGGCATCGGAGCGTTCAGACATGTCGCAATCACCTCGTAATCGTGAGCTGGGCCAGCCTCATTTTCGGGACGGCATTTCCGTCATTAAGCCACGATAAAGACTGACGCAACAGACCAGTAGAACAAGCGTGAATGGCAAGCCCGCTGCAATCGTGCCAGCCTGGAGCGAGGTCAGTGCCTGAGAGCCTCCGCCCACAAGCAGCACGATGGCCACCAGCCCCTCCATTGAGGCCCAGAACACGCGTTGAGGCACAGGCGCATGCAGCTTGCCACCGGCTGTAATGCTGTCGATGACAAGTGACCCTGAATCCGAGGATGTGACAAAGAAAACAATCAGTAACAGGATCGCAACAAGGGAAGCAATTTCTGAAAAGGGCAGATTTTCCAGCATCTGGAACAAGACCAGAGATACTTCACTGATGCCATCAGGCAGCGCACCAACGCCGCTGTCTACCTGCTCAAGCGCGGCGGTGCCAAAGGAGGAAAACCAGATAACAGAGACAACGACCGGCACAACCATGACGGCCCCTAGAAATTCACGGATTGTCCGGCCGCGCGAAACACGGGCGATAAACATCCCGACAAATGGGGACCATGAAATCCACCAGGCCCAATAGAAGATGGTCCAGCCATGGAACCACTCTGTATCATCACGACCTATCCAGTTACTGAGCCGCGGCGTGTCCAGGACATAATTCACGGCATTGGTGCCAAAGCTCTGCAGGATCGCTGCTGTCGGCCCTGCAATAATCACATACAGCAGCAACAGGATCGCAATCACGATGTTGACATTGCTGAGTATTTTGACACCGCCATCCAGGCCCCGGATGACAGAGAAAATAGCCAAGCCTGTGATCCCGGCAATAAGCAGTATCTGGGTGCCGATGGAGCCATCTATGCCGAACAGAAACTCAAGACCGTTGGCGGCCTGCCGGGCACCAAGACCAAGTGAGGTTGCCAACCCGAACAAGGTTGCAATGACGGCGAGAATGTCGATCAGATGTCCTGGCCAACCCCAAACACGCTCCCCGAATAACGGGTAAAATGCAGAGCGTATCGTCAGGGGTAATCCCTTGTTGAAGGTAAAAAATGCCAGGGCCAGCCCAATAACCGCATAAATTGCCCATGGCGTTATCCCCCAATGAAAAATCGTTGCACTGAAGGCCAGCCGCCGTGCCTCTGGCGTCATCGCCTCGACATCAAGAGGTGTGCCGAACCAGTCCGTGTAATACGCCATTGGCTCAGCTGCACCATAAAACAACATGCCAATGCCAACGCCAGCAGAGAACAACATCGATAACCATGACTTGGTACTGAACTCTGGCCTTGCATCGTCCCCACCCAGTCTGATTTTCCCGAACCGGGAGAAGGCGATAAATACACAGAAAAGAAAAACGAGATTGGTCGCGATAACAAAGAACCAGTCAAAATAATCCAGTGTCCAACTTCTGGCACCGGTCAAAAACACGCTGGCTGCATCAGGAAAAAGAAGCGCACCGACAACGAAGCTGAGGATGAGGCCAGCACTGACGAAAAAAACCGGATTGTGCAGATCCAGCCCCAGGAAATCTATATTATCCTGACCCGTTTGATACTCTGTATCATAACAGGATTCTTCAGGAGCAACATCTTCCGGCAAAATCTCGTTATCGTCACTCATGCTTGATACTCCGTTAGTGCCGGGCCAAGGGCTGTTTTCAAGGGGGATAAAAATTCTTCGTAATGCTTCCATTGGGCGACGCCAGACTGATAGATTGGCTGGCGTACCTGCTCGGAACTGGCCGTGCGCACAGACCGTTCCGTTTTGTAAAAATCGACACAGGCCTCTTCGAACGGCAAGCCGCAGAAATCGAGAATGCGCATAACCTGCGCCCTCAGATCGCTCACGACATCTTCATATTGCACACGCAGGATACGCCCGGGCAGCACGCTGTCCCAATGCTGCATCAAGCTGACATAATCGCGATAATACTGACCAACTTCCCGCAGGCCATAAGTGAATTCCTGTCCCTCTGCGAACAGTTGCTTGAACCCGCTGAAACAGCAAGCCATTGGTTCGCGGCGTGCATCAATGATTCGGGCGTTTGGCAGGATCAGATGTATAAGTCCAATATGACGAAAGTTGTTTGGCATCTTATCCGTGAAAAATGGCGCTTGCTGACGGTGTATGCGCGTATTGGCGATGTATTCCTCACCATAGGTCGCAAGCTGTTCTGGTGTCAGGTCATGCAGAATTGATGGGTATCTGGTTTCTTCAGCACTCGAAATACGCCCACGAAGACGATGAGCCAGTGACAGGATATTGGGCAACTCCAACGTACCATCCACCTGACTATGCGTGGCAAGTATCTGTTCGAGCAATGTGGAGCCGGCACGCGGTAACCCGACAATAAAGATCGGATCAGGCGCAGCGCAACCCTTATTCACGTGCTTGCTGAAGAGGTCAGGCGTGCATATCTCTTTCTGGGCATTGATTTCAGCCGTCATCTTATCCGCATCATACCGGCTCTGAAGGCGTTTCAACTCATTTCCATGCTGATAAAATTCGAAGGATTTTTCATAATCAGCCCTGTCTTCATAAGCCTTACCCAAAGCAAAATTGAAGTGAACGCGCTGCATATGGGTCAGATGAGATCCTGCAACAGCCTTTCTCATCCTGCCGATTTCGTCATCAGTAAATCTATAGGTCTTGAGGTTTGCCAGACTGTAAAAAGCATCACCATGCTCCGGCATCGCCTCATAGGCTGCACGATAGCTGGCAACAGCTTCTTCATTGCGGCCATACGTTTTCAGAGCGTGACCTTTTGACGTTAGTGTCGCTGCATCATTGGGAACTTTTTTCAGGACTTTGTCGAAGTACTGAAAAGCTGTCTCATGATCACCGATCTGCATGGACTCGATGGCCAGATGAGATTGAAATAGAGGGTTGTCCGGCTCCCTACCATGAAGGTATTTCGCCTGCTCCAGAGCCGCCTCGAATTTCTGCCGTTTGCGCAGAACCTGGATATAATCCAGACGCAACTGCACATTTTCCGGCTCAAACTCAACGGCACTTTCGAGTAGAAACTCGGCATCTTGATAAATTCCGAAACGCGTACCTATTTCTGCCAGCAGGCGCATGGCTTCTGTATCTCGGGGGTGTTTCTGTAAAAAAATCCGGCACAGATCTTCTGCTTTTTGCAACTTGCCTTCGTGAATGAAATTCGTCACCGCAAGCAGTTCTCGTGGCAAGCTGGTCAACCGCCGTAACTGAGCTTCAGCTTGTGAGGCCTGCGCGGCATCCCCCACCTGACGGAACAATTTCGCCTGCCATTGCCAACTGGCCGTCAGCGCCGGGTTGCTGCGATTGGCCTGCACATAAGCATGCAAAGCCATATCAACTTTGTTCAGCTCCCTGAAAACATGCCCTTCTTCCTGCCAGGCACGCCCAAAATCAGGTGCAAATTTTTTCAGATTTTCCAGTGTCTTCAGTGCAGGTGCATGGCGTTCAAGATAACGCTCACAAACGGCCTTCATGTATAAACCGTCAATGCTCTCGGGCTCATCGGACAATATATCGCTTATAACTTCGAGAGCTTTCCCGAAATTGTTTTCATAAATCAGTTTCTGAGCCTGCTTCAGCTGCCCGCCTGATGTCTCGCCGTTTTCCGTCACCGCTCACCGTTTTCTGAAAACTCAAAAAGGAAGGCCATCAAATGATGCGCCTTCCCCTTACTCATTCACGTCAGCCAGACTTGAAGTCTAGTATTCTACAGAAAATCTCAGGCCCACCGTACGGGGACGACTGACAGTTACGCGTTCCCGGTCGAATACGAAATTGTTATTCAACTCAGAACGCTCATCCGTGACATTATCCACAAACAATACTGCGGACCATTTCTCATCGCGGATACCGGCAGAAAGATCCAGTTCAGTCCAGCCATCGATTTCTGCCCGATTGATCGTAATGATGTCGCTGAAAGACTCACTGGAATGCGTGACCTGCCCCTGGACATGTGCAGTGTATGGACTGCTTTCCATATCCCACTCATATCGCGCCCGAATGTTGCCCTGGAATTCAGGGGCATAAGCCAGAGAAGTCCCGGCAACCACATCATTCGTTGGCGTGAGAACCTCGGTAATCTCTGTATCAAGAATGGATAAGGCACCCGTGATGTTCAGGCCGGGCACATCAACCGGCGCATATTCAAAGTCTGCTTCCAAACCTGTAATTTCCGCATTGGCCGCATTATCCGAGAAGAACAGGTTGGTCACACTTGGATCAAAAATAGTAGTCTGCAACTTCTCGATTTCAACAAAGAAAAGACTACCATTCAACCGAACCTGATTGTCAGCGAGATTTGTTTTCCAGCCGAGCTCATAGTTTTTCACATCATCGGTATCAAGTGCAAATGGGACGGTAAAACCATTGGGTCCTGCTGCACCACCAGGGCGGTTCAGAAGACCGGGACGGAAGCCCTCAGAATATGTTGCATAGATCAGGACATCATCATTCGGCGTCCAGGTACCGGTGATTTTGGTAATGACCCCGTCTGTTGTCGCCTTGTCTGGTGCGTTGAGGGCATTGAAAACCTGAAATGCCTGAGAACTGCTCAGACCTGTCGCCTCAATATCAGCCTGACTGCTCACAACAATAGCGCCCGGAGGCGGATTGGAGGCAGAATCCAGTGCATATGTCTGACGCAAGCTGTCATCACAGCTGTTGATGAACGTAAATACACCATCTCCATCGTAAAGGTCAGAAATATTGGTACCAAAAGCATTTTCATCAACCTGACTGAACAGATTACAGAAAGAAGCGTTCGCACTCCCCTCAAAGTCTACCTCAATGTCGTATTGGCGCGCACCAACCGTCAGGGCAAAGAATTCATTGAACTCGAAAGTTGCCTCGCCGAAGAAACCAATCTGCTCGTCCGTACGTTTAATATCATTGCGGAAAACCACATCAGCCGGGAAGGCGTCACGACTGGTCGCAAAAGCTGTGGGTTGTGCGAAGTTTGGCGGATACCCATCCGGGATACCGTCGTTGTTGGCGTCCACCTGTTGATTGCTTGGATATGCAAAATCATTGCGCTCCAGCAGTTCAAGGTCACTATAGAAAGCACCGAATGTGGCACGCAGACGATGTTCGGCGGGAGTATTGAAGCGCAATTCCTGCGTCAGGATTTCCGTTTCTGTGGTTGAGGCAACATAAAGGTTTGGCTCATGGCAGGTGCCGGAAAGTGGCGCACTTGTGCTATAGGTCGTGTAGTAATCGCAAATATAATAGGGCAGATACTGACCAACGAAAAGATAATCCGTATAGTCAACACGTTGCTCGGTATCACGCTTTGTGAAAGCTCCTGTGTAAAGGGCTTCCAGCGCGCCCAACCGGCCCTCTACTGTCCAGGCCGTGTTGTGGTAGTCATCTTCAATTTCATCCTGCTCAAAACGCTGAATTTCAAGATCATCCAGTTCAGGGTCCTGAAAAAAGACGCCATCAGATTCAATGCGCTGGCGCGAATGCGCAACGAGCAAATTCCAGTCATCATTGAACTCATAAAGACCACTCAGACGGAAACCGGCATAGCTGGCATCGTTGAAGTCCTCTTCAACAAGGCCGCTGTTATCCGCAGCTTCAAAATTGATATTGTTGCTCGGATTAGTGGAAGAAAAACCGGCCCGGTTTGGCCCGACCACTGTCCCGTTTGCCCGCACAGTCCCCTGAGGGCGATATCTGGCTGACTCTGACAGATCGCGGAAGCCCTGAACATTATCAATATAGCCCCCCTGCTGATCATTATAGATAACGCCGCGCAGCGCAAACTGATCGTTTACCGGAATGTTGATTGTAACATCCGCTTTATAGCTTTCTTCCCCTTCCTCCGTAAAGGACGTGCCGAAATTGGCACGGGCAGAAAACTCACCAAGGCGTGGTTTGTTGGTAATCAGGCGGATGGTGCCTGCCTGGGAGCTGGCACCGAACAGTGTGCCTTGTGGGCCGGAGAGAACCTCCACCCGCTCAAGGTCAACAGCATAAACATCAAGGTTACGTCCCGGCTGTGAAACAGGCTGCTCATCAAGGTAAAGCGCCACGTTGGGAGCAAGGCCAGCAACCCCAGCAGTTGTGAGGTTAGGGGTCGTGGAGGCAAGCCCGCGTACGTAAATTGTGTTCTGGCCAGGTCCGGAGCCACCAGCGGTAACGCCCGGTAGCTGCACAAGATAATCCGAGAAAACGTCGATGCGAAGATCATCAAGCCTTTGCTCGCCCAGCGCCTGCACCGTTACAGGCACGTCCTGCTGGCTTTCTGTCCGCTTGGTGGCTGTTACGACAATTTCGTCGACCTGCGCGGCGGCAGGCGAACATAAAACAGCAATTACGGCGATCGCAGATACGCCAGTCCTGGAAAATTTCACAACTATACTCCTTAAAAGTCAAAATATGGGATCGTAACTGGATGACGATGCAGACTGCATCTCGACTAAATCTCAGCTTATATTGCCCCGGGTGAGCGCCTGTACGGCAACTCGATGAAGCCGCTATAGCGCAATCATTCGAAAAACGAAACATTTACTATAGAAATAAATCAGGAAACCTCACAGCTTCTCGCGAAGGATTCCCCCAAATCCCCGCTTTATCTACGTGTCAACGGGCCTTTCCAGACAAGACCCTTGCTTAAATGAGCACCTAATTCTTAGTTTTTCGGGAGTTTTCGAGCAAATTCAAAGTTGCTTTTGCAAATACACCACGCCGGGAAGCGGGTTTTGGTAATATGCACTGGTTTGGGAAAACCCTGCGTCTGCATAAAGATGCAGCGCCGCTTCCAGACGCGGCAGAGTGTCCAGACGCATGATGTGATATCCTGCAGCACGGGCAGCTGCGAGGACCTTTTTGACCAATGCCCTGCCTATACCCTGCCCCCGGCCGGCCGGGGGCACATACATGCGCTTCATTTCACAAATGGCCACATCCGCCATGGGGCGGAACGCCACACAGCCAGCCGGCGTACCATCAGCCAGTTTTGCCAGAAAAATATCGCCTTCAGGCGGTGCATAACACCCCGGAAGAGTTGCCAGTTCCTGCTCAAAACCCTGAAAACAGAGATCCTCGCCAAGATCCTCAGCGTACTCACAGAAAAGCCGGGCCGCCACTTTCAGATCTGTGGCGTTGCGGACCGGCTCTATTGTAAAAGTCACTACTCAGCTGCAAGGCTTGCGGCGTCGCCCTCTGGCGCTGTCCAGCGCAAGACAGGCTTGCGCGCAGCCCCTGTTTCATCCAGCCGCCGACGCGGCGCGTGAACGGGCGCAGCCTTGAACTTGCCTGTCTCTCCAGCTTTTGCCGATTTGGCCAGGGACAGCAGCGCATCGCAAAAACGGTCAAGCTCCTGTTTTGATTCAGATTCTGTTGGCTCAATCAGCATCGCCCCATGTACAACAAGCGGGAAATACATCGTCATTGGATGATATCCTTCATCAATCATCGCTTTGGCGAAATCGAGCGTATCAACACCTGTATCTGCCAGAAAGCGATCATCAAACAACGCCTCATGCATACACGTCCCTTCAAAGGCCGGTGTCATTTCATCTTTCAGGCGAGCAAGAACGTAATTTGCATTGAGCACAGCATCTTCTGCGGCCTGCTTCAGGCCATCTGCACCGTGGCTCAGCATATATGACAGTGCCCGGACGAACATGCCCATCTGGCCATGAAACGCCGTCATGCGCCCAAAACTCTGCCCCTCATCCTGTGCACGTTTTTCGACCAGCTCAAATCCATCCTGACCGGACACGACATATGGAATGGGAGCAAATGGGGCCAGCGCCGCTGACAGGACTGTCGGGCCTGAACCGGGACCACCACCGCCATGCGGGGTAGAAAAGGTTTTGTGCAGATTGATATGCATGGCATCAATGCCCAGATCTCCCGGGCGCACCTTGCCGGTGATGGCGTTAAAGTTGGCGCCATCACAATAGAAATAGCCACCGGCCTCATGCACAGCATCTGCGATAGCGCGAATGTCCCGCTCAAAGAGCCCGCACGTATTCGGGTTGGTGACCATAATGCCAGCGACATCAGGCCCCAGCTTTTCGCGGAATGCCTCAAGGTCTACGCGGCCCGTCTTGTCAGCCGGGATAGAGTCAACCTTGAAGCCACACTGGGCGGCTGTTGCCGGATTTGTGCCGTGTGCGGATTCAGGTGCCAGCACACGAATGCGGGTTGCGGCCTCTCCGCGTGCTTCAAGCGCGGCCTTGATCGCCATCATGCCGCATAATTCGCCATGCGCGCCGGCTTTTGGTGACATGGCCACGGCAGGCATCCCTGTCATCTCTTTGAGCCAGGTCGCCAGTGTATCAATCAACTCCAGCGCGCCCTGTACAGTCGACACTGGTTGAAGGGGGTGAATGTCCCCAAAACCGGGCAGCCGTGCCATTTTTTCATTAAGGCGCGGATTATGCTTCATTGTGCAGGAGCCAAGCGGAAATGGTCCCATGTCGATGGCATAGTTTTTCTGACTGAGGCGGACAAAATGGCGCATTGCTTCAGGCTCAGCGAGACCAGGCAAGCCAATATTGTCCTGACGCGCCAAGCCACCAAGACGATTTTTGATACCCTTTGGCGCAGGCAGGTCAACGCCAGTGCCTTGCATGTCTCCCGCTTCAAAGATCAGAGGCTCCTCGATCTGCAGGGCGCGGTTGCCCGTGAAGGTAGCTGTTTCAGTCATCTCGTCAGTCTCCGGACGGGTGGGACGACCCTGGTTATTCATGGACATTACAACACCTCCTTCAAGGCCGTCGCAAAAGCTTCTATATAAGCAGGGGTGACATATTCCGTAGCGGCGACGATCAGCAGATCAGATTTATCCTCTTCCTCCGGCCACAGACGACCACCAGGCACACCTGCAAGAATGTTCTTCGCGGCAAGCTCTTCAACCACGTCTTCCGCATTGCGCGGCAGTCGCAGTGTAAACTCATTGAAAAAGGACGTATTGACCAGTTCCACACCGGGTATTGCAGACAGCGTATCGGCAGCAGCACAGGCCGTTTCGTGGTTCAATGTCGCCAACTGACGCAAGCCCGCCCCGCCCAGAAGGCTCATATGCACCGTGAAGGCCAACGCGCACAGGCCGGAATTGGTGCATATATTCGACGTTGCCTTGTCCCGACGAATATGTTGCTCACGCGTTGACAATGTCAGCACGAACCCGCGCTGCCCGGCAGCATCCGTTGTCTCGCCGCAAAGGCGCCCAGGCATCTGGCGTACATATTTCTGACGCGTGGCAAAGAGCCCCACATAAGGCCCGCCATAATTCAGGCTCACACCAATAGACTGGCCTTCTGCAACTACGATATCCGCCCCCATCTCGCCGGGGCTTCTCAATGCGCCCAGCGACACAACTTCAGTGACCACCGCAACCAGCAAAGCACCCTTATCATGCGCTGCTTTTGCGATCGGTGTGAGGTCACGCACATTTCCAAAAATATCCGGCGTCTGAACAATGACGCAGGACGTGTCATCGTCAATCAGGTCAAGGATCTCGCCTTTCCCGTCTGGCGTGGCATGTGCCAGAACGACTTCATCCCCGATCAGTTCCGAATTGGTGCGGGTCACCGAGGCGTAGTGCGGATGAAGTCCGCCAGACATGATGACGCGCCCACGCTTGGTGATACGCTTTGCCATAAGGGCCGCTTCAGCACAGGCCGTCGAGCCATCATACATGGAGGCATTCGCCACATCCATTCCAGTGAGCGCAGCTACTTGCGTCTGGAATTCAAACAGATATTGCAGCGTGCCTTGCGCAATTTCTGGTTGATAGGGTGTGTAGGACGTGAGGAATTCCGAGCGCTGAATGATATGGTCCACTGTCGCAGGCACATGATGTTTGTAGGCCCCTGCCCCGACAAAAAACGGTCCTGCGCCGGCTGCACGGTTTTTTGCTGCAATCTCGCCCAGGAGTGATTCAACCTGCAACTCGCCCTGGTGATCCGGCAGATCGAGTGTCGGGTTCAGCGTTTCGCCTGGCACATCCGCAAACAGCTCATCAATGTCGGTGACACCGATGACCTCACGCATCTGCGCCCTGTCAATCTCGTTTAATGGCAAATATCTCATAACAATTACTCCAGCCCGTTACCGCGCAGGCTTCAACAGGTTATCCAATAAATTCTTTATACGCCGCTTCATCCATCAGCTTGTCCAGCTCAGATACGTCAGATGGCTTGATTTTCACGAACCAGGCCGCCCCTGCCGGGTCTTCATTCACTTTCTCAGGTGCATCCACAATATCGTTATTCACCTCGAGAATTTCTCCTGAAATCGGTGCATAAACATCAGATGCCGCCTTAACGGATTCAACCACCGCCATGTCGTCATTCTGGCTAAAGGCCTTTCCTTTGTCCGGCAGTTCTACAAACACAACATCGCCAAGCTGTTCGGCGGCATGGGGGGTGATGCCAACAGTTGCAGTATCACCTTCAAGCTTTACCCATTCATGGTCTTCTGTAAATTTCAGTGTCATGATTTATAATCCTCGCTTCCCTTACTTACCTCGATAATAACGCTGGGGGACAAAGGGCATTTCTGCCACTTCGGCAGGTACTGCCTTGCCACGGATCATCAACTGCACCGCCGCCCCAACATCAGCATGGTCAATATCCACATACCCCATGGCAACTGGCGCTTCAAAGGTAGGCCCAAAACCACCTGATGTGATTTCACCGATCCTGACGCCATCCATGTTTTGAATTTCTGTCCCCTCACGCGCTGGCGCGCGGCCAGAGGGTTTGATCCCCACACGCATTTTTTCCGGCTTTGCTGAGAGTTGTGAGAGAATGCGGTCTGCGCCGGGGAAGCCCCCTTCGGCGCGCCGCCGTTTGCCAAGCGCAAATGTGAGATTTGCCTCTACGGGGGTTTCTTTTGCAGTCATGTCATGGCCGTAAAGACACAGACCGGCTTCCAGCCGCAGGCTGTCCCGCGCGCCAAGTCCAATCGCTTCAACATCTTGATGCGCCAAAAGTTTGCGCGCGACAGCCTCTGCCTGATGATCGTGTACGGATATTTCAAAACCGTCCTCACCCGTATACCCGCAGCGACTGATGAAAAACCAGATGTCATCCATCTGGGCAACATTTGCTGACATGAAGGGCATTTCCGCCACATCAACGCCAAGCGAGACAAGAATATCTGCTGCCTTGGGCCCCTGCAGCGCCAAAAGAGCAAGATCGGTTTTGACATCAAGCTCGGCCCGGTCGCCAAGTTTCTCTTTCAGCAGTGCAAAATCCTGCTCTTTCACGGCAGCATTCACCACCAGATATAGCCAGCCCTGATAATTATCGCCGGGCATATGGGTGATCATCAAATCGTCTTCTATGCCGCCCATATCGTTCAGCAGCAGGGAGTAACGAATCCGGCCTTCCTTGAGTTTGGCAATTTCACCCGGCACAAGCGTTTCGATGGCCGCGGCTACTTTCTTATGTGCTTCAGCGCTTCCATGCTCGACTTCCCGGGTTTTCAGGAAGCACTGCCCCATATGCGATACATCAAAAAGGCCAGCCTTCTCGCGCACATGCAGATGCTCTTTCATGACACCAAGCGGGTACTGCACGGGCATTTCATAGCCTGCAAAGGGTACCATCCTGCCGCCCAACTCCACATGAAGGTCATGCAGGGGCAGTTTTTTCAAATCTGTCTTTTCTTCAGACATACAGCCTCACCTCTGGGTTGCGCCTCTAATCGCGCTGCCCCGGCTGTCGGTGAGACCTGAGAGTTTCCGCCAGACCTGACACAGGTCCGCTTGCTCCGTCGGTAGGGCTTCAAGCCCTTTTCCAGCCTTCAGTATGTTTCACGGTCCCTGGTGCCTGAGAGATTCCGGGGCGGTTGCTCCTTCGGCGCCGCACAAATATGTCGTGCGAACTCTCCCGTGAGAACATTCACTCTGACGAGTCGTTCAAGAATAGCATATATAGATCAGCAAAAGCGAGTCTTCCAATCGCCGCTGACAGACTACTTGGAAAAGTTGCTGGCAGCTTTTATGTGAGCCCCATGACCGATACGCAAACACCACCGTTCCAGATACAAATTGTGCCCGTCACGGCATTCCAGCAAAATTGTTCGATTATTCGTGCCGCCTCCGGCAAAGCTGCGATTGTTGATCCCGGTGGTGAGCCGGAAAAATTGCTTTCTGCGGCCGAACAGATGGACGCTACCATAGAGAAAATATGGCTGACTCACGGGCATCTTGATCATGCCGGTGCCACGATGGACCTCAAGGAGCGCACAGGGGCTACCATTGAAGGGCCAGCCAAACCAGAAACTTTCTGGCTCGATCAGATCGAGACGTTCGCGGCCCAGTATGGGTTCCCGGGCGACAATCGCAACGTCACCCCTGATCGCTGGCTGGAAGATGGCGATATTGTTGAACTTGATGGCAATGAATTCGGCGTGGTGACAACACCCGGCCATACGCCTGGCCATGTTGTTTTCTACAACCAGTCGGTGAAAATCGCCCTGGTCGGGGATGTCATCTTTCAAGGCTCCATCGGACGCACGGACTTTCCCATGAGTGATCCGCCGGCACTGATCCGCTCCATTGTGGAAAAACTCTGGCCGCTTGGCGACGACATGCGCTTCGTGCCGGGCCACGGCCCAATGTCCACTTTCGGGGCCGAGCGAAAGAGCAATCCTTTTGTCGCAGATCATGTTCTTGCTGGCAGTTAAAGCCTGGTATCTGTCATCAGCGTTATTAGCGCTTGAAGACTCGCCTGTGGCTGACTAAACCTGCCGCAATTTGCGCGAAATCAGGTCAATTCATGCCCAGAAGAACAGACATTTCCTCCATCCTCATTATCGGGGCCGGTCCTATTGTGATCGGTCAAGCCTGCGAGTTCGATTATTCCGGCGTTCAGGCCTGCAAGGCTCTCAAGGCGGAAGGATACCGGATCATTCTCGTCAACTCCAACCCGGCGACGATCATGACAGACCCGGAACTGGCTGATGCAACTTATGTGGAGCCTATTACACCGGAGTTTGTGGAGAAAATCATTGCACGCGAACGCCCGGATGCCGTGCTGCCCACCATGGGCGGGCAGACCGCCCTGAATTGTGCGCTGGACCTTGAGCAAGCCGGTGTTTTCGAGAAATACGGTGTGGAGATGATTGGCGCTCGGGCCGACGCAATCGACAAGGCAGAGAATCGAGAACGCTTTCGCAAGGCAATGGACTCCATCGGTCTCGAAAATCCGCGTGCCACGACGGTTTCCGCCAGACCGGTGCTTGATGAAAACGGTACTGTCACCGGCTATGACCGGGCTGGTGCTGTGGCGGAAGCCATTCGCTATATTGATGAAATTGGCCTTCCGGCCATTATCCGGCCCGCCTTTACACTTGGTGGCACCGGCGGCGGCGTGGCCTATAACAGGGAAGAGTACGAGCATATTATCCGTGCCGGGATCGATGCTTCTCCAGTCGGACAGATCCTGATCGATGAAAGTCTGCTCGGGTGGAAAGAATATGAGATGGAGGTTGTTCGCGACAAGGCGGATAACTGCATCATCGTATGTTCAATCGAAAATGTTGATCCGATGGGCGTGCACACCGGCGATTCAATCACCGTCGCACCAGCAATGACACTGACGGACAAAGAATATCAGATCATGCGCAACGCCTCTATTGCCGTATTGCGCGAAATTGGTGTTGAGACCGGCGGGTCAAATGTACAATTCGCGGTGAACCCTGAAGATGGCAGGTTGGTCGTCATCGAGATGAACCCGCGCGTATCTCGCTCGTCAGCGCTTGCCTCCAAGGCAACCGGCTTTCCGATTGCCAAAATCGCTGCAAAGCTGGCTGTCGGGTACACGCTGGATGAGCTGGACAATGATATAACAGGTGCAACGCCAGCAAGCTTTGAGCCATCCATTGACTATGTTGTCACTAAAATTCCGCGCTTCACCTTCGAGAAGTTTCCCGGCGCCAAGCCGCTCCTGACTACCGCGATGAAATCGGTTGGCGAAGCCATGGCCATTGGCCGCACCTTTCAGGAATCCCTGCAAAAAGCGCTGCGCTCCCTTGAAACAGGCTTATGCGGCCTTGACCCTATCGCCATTGAAGGCATCGGCGGCGATGATGACGTAAACGCTGTACGTGCGGCCCTTGCAGCCCCCACGCCCGAGCGTCTGAGAGTGACGGCTGAAGCCTTCCGCCTTGGCTTGCCGATAGAACAGGTCCGGATCATCACTAATTATGACCCATGGTTTCTCGACCAGATCCAGGGGATTGTTGATGCAGAGGAGCGCGTTGCGTTACGCGGTTTACCGACAGACGCGCAAAGCCTGCGACAGCTAAAAGCCATGGGCTTTTCTGATAAACGTCTTGCACAATTATGCGATGGCACCGAGGAGGATGTACGCCAGCACCGACACAATCTGGACGTTCACCCTGTCTACAAGAGAATTGATACCTGTGCGGCAGAGTTTGCTGCAAAAACACCTTACATGTATTCGACCTATGAGCCCGTCAGCGGGGAGCATGCATTATGTGAGAGCCAACCGGAAGAGACGCGCAAGGCGATCATCCTTGGGGGCGGTCCAAACCGGATTGGGCAAGGCATAGAATTTGATTATTGCTGCTGCCATGCCGCATTTGCACTTGCTGATGCAGGCATAGACTCGATTATGGTCAACTGTAACCCGGAAACGGTGTCTACAGATTATGATACATCCGACAGGCTGTATTTTGAACCTCTGACAGAAGAAGACGTTTTAGAATTGATCCATGTGGAGCAGAAGAAAGGCACCCTGGAAGGTGTTATTGTACAGTATGGAGGGCAGACCCCACTCAAACTGGCCGCGGGGCTGGATCGTGCTGGCGTGCCCATTCTGGGTACGAGCGTAGACGCAATCGACCTCGCTGAGGACAGAGAACAATTCAAGACGCTTGTGCAATCTCTGGGACTGAACCAGCCCAAAAACGCCACCGCTGGCGACAGGACCATCGCGACAGAAATAGCGGCTGAGGTTGGATATCCTCTTGTGACGCGCCCCTCCTTCGTTTTAGGCGGGCGGGCCATGGAGATTGTACGCGGGCCTGTTGATCTGGAACGCTATCTGAAAAATGCAGATATCGAGATTACCCCCAAGCTGCCATTGTTGCTGGATCAGTATCTTCAGAATGCTGTTGAAGTTGATGTGGACGCGCTCTCTGATGGGCAGGATGTGATCATCGCCGGGGTCATGGAGCATATTGAAGAAGCTGGCGTGCATTCAGGCGACAGTGCCTGCTCACTACCCCCCTATACGCTCAGTGATGAGACGATTGAAGAGCTGAAACGTCAAACAAAAGAACTTGCCAAAGCACTTGGGGTGGTCGGATTGATGAATGTTCAGTATGCGATCAAGGGTGAAACAATCTATATCCTCGAAGTAAACCCACGCGCGTCACGCACCGTACCATTTGTCGCGAAAGCCATTGGCCTACCGGTTGCCCGTATTGGCGCCCGCTTGATGGCAGGCGCAAAGCTCAGCGAATTCGTCATCAAAGAGCAGACCTATAAACACGTCGCCGTGAAAGAAGTCGTCTTCCCATTCTCGAAATTTCCCGGCGTGGACACTGTACTAGGCCCGGAAATGCGCTCCACAGGCGAAGTGATGGGAATAGACCGCGATTTCGATCGCGCCAGAGCCAAAAGCATGATTGGTGCCGGCGTAAAAACACCTCTGGAAGGCTGCGTGTTTGTCTCCGTAAAAGATTCTGACAAACATATGCTGATCGAGCCTGCCCAGCGACTGATCGATCTTGGATACACCCTGATTGCAACAGGCGGCACACAAGACTTCCTCAGTGAACAGGGGTTGGCGGTAAAGCGCGTCAATAAAGTGCTGGAAGGGCGGCCGCATATCGTCGATGCTCTTAAGAACGGCGAAGTCCAGATGATTTTTAACACGACGGAAACAGCGCAATCCGTTTCGGATTCACGCTCCATCAGAACGACAGCCCTGCAGCAGAAAATTCCCTGCATCACGACAATGTCTGGCGCCCGTGCGACCGTGCGTGCCTTGGAAGTTCTGCAAAAAGAGGTACTTGAAGTTTTGCCCCTGCAGGCTTATTATCAGTGATCCTGATTACAAGAGAAGTTCAAGCCCGCATCGTTGATGCGGGTATTTGTGTTCGTTTCACCGGACACGCAAAAAAATGACACACCAGACGAGAGAAAGCAGCAGACATGGATAAATTCCCTATCACCAAGCAGGGATACGAAAAACTTGAAGCAGATATCAAGCATCTGAAGTCTGTCGAGCGCCCTGCAATTATTGAAGCCATAGCTGAAGCGCGGGCGCATGGTGATCTTTCAGAGAACGCTGAGTACCATTCCGCCAAGGAGCGTCAGGGCTGGATTGAAGGCCAGATCATGGAGCTTGAGGACAAGTATACCCGTGCGCAGGTCATCGATGTCACCAAACTTTCAGGGGAAAAAGTGGTTTTTGGCGCTACAGTCACAATCGCCGATGAGGATACAGACGAGGAGAAGACCTACCAGATCGTCAGCGACTTCGAAGCTGATCTCGACATGGGCAGGATTTCCATATCCTCACCGATTGCCCGCGCGCTAATCGGTAAGGAAGAAGGCGATAGCGCGGAAGTTGCTGCGCCAGGCGGGTCACGTTCATACGAAGTTATTGGCGTGGCATTCAAATAGGGTAAGCAAAATTCCTCAGTACAGGAATTTTTCCGGGTCAATGGGTTGTCCTTTATCCCGTATTTCGAAGTGCAGATGCGGACCGGTGGCATTGCCTGTCTGCCCGACCAGACCGATCGTCGAGCCGGCAGAAACCATCGCTCCTTCAGAGACAAAAAACTCAGACAGGTGTGCATACCGCGTCTGCCAGTCCTCACTATGGTCGATAATGATGATGTTCCCATAGCCACTCTGGCGGCCAACAACGCGGACATGCCCTGACGCAGCCGCCCTGACAGGCGTCCCGGTCGGCGCGGGGATGTCTATGCCATGATGAATACGCCCCCCCTGCCCGCCAAGTCTGTCTTTGGTAAGGGAAAACCCTGAATAGACTTTACCGTCAACCGGTGTTGAAAATTTAGGCGCGACAGCATTGCTGTCAGTGCTCGCACAGCCCGCCATAGCAAGGATAATCAACGCTGAAACAAGACTAGTTTTGATCGTTTTACACATACGCCCCAGATTAACAGACAAGGGTAAACCCGCTTTCAAAGCTATCGCTAAAATTTGGCCAAGACCAGCATTTGCTGATAAGCAGCCCGAATGCAAAATGATGCCAAAAAAAAATGCTGGGTCATCAGTGATGGTCGCGCCGGTATGGAGAACCAGGCACTCGGGCTTGCCGAAGCGATAGGGCGCACCTTTCCGCTGGAAATTTGCATCAAGCGCATTGACGTGAAATGGCCATGGAAATTTCTGCCTGCCTGGACATGGGGACAAAATCCTTTTGGCAAGGTGGCATCTGTAACAGACCAGAATGGCGATGACGCTGAATTTGCGAACACGGCTGTTGCTGATACGATGCCTGATCTCTGGATAGCGTGCGGCCGGCTGACCATCCCCCTGTCCATTGCCGCCAAAAGATCAGGACACAGCTTTGTCGTCCAGACACAGGATCCACGTCATCCGGCCAGAAACTTTGACCTTGTCGTCCCTCCCTATCACGATGCATTGGATGCGGAGAATGTATTTCCCATACATGGCGCGCCGAACCGGCTTGATAGCGCAAAAATCACTGCCGAAGCAGAACAGCTACGCACCCTGTTATCCCTGGAAGATCGGCCGGTTATTTCTGTTCTTATCGGTGGTGACAGCAAGGCATATCGGCTCGACAGAAAACATCTCAATAATATCATCGACACGATCGAACGATTGTCGGAAAATGGGTCAACCATTCTGGTCACGACATCGCGCCGCACAGGCGCAGCAAATATACGCCAGCTTCGATTACGGCTTGAGGGGAAAAACATTTTCCTATGGGACGGCACTCCGCTCGGCCATCTGGCCAATCCATATTTCGCTTTCCTCGGGATCGCCGACCATATTCTGGTTACAGAAGAAAGCACTAACATGATCACCGATGCAGCTTTCACTGGCAAACCAGTCTCACTTCTGCCAATGTCAGGTGGCAGTGAAAAATTTGCGCGCTTTCATCGCGACCTTCAGGAGAAAGAGATTGTCAGGCTCGTGTCTCTTCCGCTGGAAAGCTGGACCTATGAACCTTTACGCGAAACAGATCGCGCCGCGCGCGAAATCGTGAGCCGATGGTTGGGGAATGACATGCTGCCCCCTCTTGAACCGGCATCAGCAAGCAGTACATATGCGCCTTCAGAAAAACAGAACGAAAGTTCAGCCATCATGTCAGACAATGCCGCAAGCAAACACGCCAAAGTCCTTATCATCGGCTCAGGGGCTGCCGGGTACACAGCAGCCATTTATGCCGCCCGCGCCATGCTTGAGCCTGTGCTGATCAAAGGTCTGCAACCCGGCGGGCAGCTGACAATCACCACAGACGTGGAAAACTACCCCGGATTTGCTGATGTGATACAGGGACCATGGTTGATGGAGCAGATGGAAAAGCAGGCACTGCATGTCGGCACGGAGATGATATCTGACATTATAACTGACGTGGACTTTACAGCTCGTCCTTTCCGGCTGACCGGTGACAGCGGCACCACATATACAGCCGATAGTGTCGTGATTGCGACTGGCGCTCAGGCCAAATGGCTCGGCCTGCCATCCGAACAGAAATTTCAGGGCTTCGGCGTTTCGGCCTGTGCTACCTGTGATGGATTTTTCTATCGGGGCAAGGAAGTTGCCGTTGTTGGTGGCGGCAATACAGCCGTTGAAGAAGCACTGTTCCTGACCAACTTCGCGTCAAAAGTGACTCTCATTCACCGCCGCGACAGCCTCAGGGCTGAGCGCATTTTGCAGAACAGGCTACTTAATCACGAGAAGATCGAAGTGATATGGGATAACGAAGTTGAGGAAGTTCTTGGCACGGAAGACCCCTTGGGTGTTACGGCACTGCGGCTTAAGAATTTGAAAAATGGTGAAAGAACTGAACTCCCGGTGCATGGCTTTTTCGTTGCCATTGGCCATGCCCCTGCCACGGAAGTTTTTTCAGGAAAAGTCGACATGAAACAAAACGGATATGTCATCACGGCACCTGACTCTACCGCAACCAATATCCCCGGGATTTTTGCCGCAGGTGACGTTACAGACGAAACCTACCGTCAGGCAGTAACTGCTGCAGGCATGGGATGCATGGCCGCCCTTGAAGCGGAAAAATTCATTGCAGAACAGGAAGCCTGATCACGGCGCCTGGTAGGCGTGCGCGATCATTTTGGTGCCTTCAAAAACGGCTCTGTCTTCGACGTGATACTCGTCGACAAATACGAAATCGAAGATCCGGTCTTCTTCAACATCGCGGTGAAGCATGACGATAAACATCTCACCAGAGACGGGTTCAGGATCAACTGAAATGCTGATATTCGTGTTCAGTCCGTCTTTAATGTAAGTGTGCCCAACATATATTTTGCCATTAGGCTTACCGTCCGTAAACGGATGCATCACCAGCCATCCATTCCCGTCTATCTTGACTTCCGGGAAAATGAACGTTGAGCCGTTGCGCGTCGCACCTTTTGTCTTGATCCAGTTATCGCTGCCATCGCCCATCGTTATTTCAGCTCTTGTGGGGGATGGTTCAGCTACCGTTACGGACTCTGATATAGATGTGCAGGCAGACAACATCGCAACCATGAAGCATGTAAGTAATGTGTTCTTCATATCCAGGCACTCCCCTTTTTGAGAGTAGCATGAAGGGCAATCTCAGCCTTGTCAAAATGTGGTAGATAACTTTTGCAGCATGATCACAAATGCGTCGCGCTCCTCCCGCGACAGGCCCTCTTCAAGCCTTGAAGCAAAATTCTGTACCTGCCCTGAAATGCTTGAATACAGACGCTCCCCCTTTTCAGAAAGGTGCAAGTGACCAATGCGGCCATCTGTATGAGACGATTTTCTCAAAACAAGCCCCTGATCGATCAGGGACTTAACCGCCCTGCTGACGATACCTTTATCCATGGGCGTGACAGAAACAATACGCTGTGCACTTGCCCCGGGTTGATCCGCAATAGCTGCCATAACCCTCCATTGAGAGAGGTTGAGATTGCTCTGCTCTCGCGCAATGACAGATGTTCTCTGGGAAATCTGGTCCGCCAGCAATACCAGCTGATACGGCAAAAAGGTCTCAAGTTTGATGGCTTCCATAATACACTTGACAGCAAGGGGAACAATAATTAGTTGTTATCACAACTTGTTTGAATTGCAACAAAATTTATCCTTGGGAGAATATCATGGCTGACCTTTTCGAAAATCCGGCAGGCCTTGACGGGTTTGAGTTCATTGAATTTTCGAGCCCCGAGAAAGGTATTCTCGAGGGTGTGTTTGAATCCATGGGCTTTACAGAAGTTGCACGCCATCGCTCCAAGGATGTGACGTTATGGCGCCAGGGCGGCATAAATCTGATCACAAACTACGAGCCACGTTCTGCTGCATGGTTCTTTTCCAGAGAGCACGGCCCCTCGGCCTGCGGTATGGGATTCAGGGTTCGCGATGCAAAGCAGGCTTACGACTATCTGATCAAGCAAGGTGCAGAGCCAGTTGAGGTTAAGACAGGGCCGATGGAACTGTGTCTTCCTGCCATTCGCGGTATCGGTAACGCAATCATCTATCTGATCGATCGTTATACTGATAATGGCCCAGACATTTATGACATAGATTTTGAGTATCTCGAAGGGGTTGAGCGCCAGCCAAAAGGAGCGGGTTTCAACGTCATCGATCACCTTACACACAATGTATATACAGGCCGCATGGCGTACTGGGCCGACTTCTATGAGAAGTTGTTCAACTTCAAGGAAATCCGGTTTTTCGACATCAAAGGTGAATATACCGGCCTCACATCAAAAGCCCTGACAGCACCTGATGGAAAAATCCGTATCCCGCTGAACGAAGAAGGTGAAGGCGGGAAAGGCCAGATCGAGGAATTCCTGCGTGACTTCAATGGCGAAGGCATACAGCATATCGCGTTCTCTTGTGATGATCTTGTGGCCTGCTGGGACAACCTCAAGGCATGCGGCATTCCTTTCATGACAGCCCCGCCGGAAACATATTACGAAATGCTGTCCGAGCGGCTGCCAGATCACGGCGAAGATACTGACGCCTTGAAATCCCGTGGCATCCTGCTGGACGGTACAACGGAAGGCGGAAAGCCCCGTCTGTTGTTGCAGATTTTCTCTGAAACACAGCTCGGTCCGGTTTTCTTCGAATTTATTCAGCGCAAGGGCGATGACGGATTTGGCGAAGGCAACTTCAAAGCCCTGTTCGAGTCCATAGAGCGCGACCAGATCAATCGCGGCGTTTTGAGCGTTGAAGAAAAGGCCGCATCATGACCCTGCCAAAGCTTGATGGTTTTCACCACGTTGCCTATCGGTGCAAGGATGCGAGGGAGACTGTCGAATTCTACGAAAAAGCGCTTGGCGCGGAATTCGACATTGCCTTTGCTGAGGACCATGTGCCTTCTACTGGCGCCTATGATCCGTATATGCATGTTTTCCTGAAAGTCGGGAACAATAATGTCCTCGCATTTTTTGAATTACCGCAGCAGCCTGAAATGGGCCGGGATCTGAACACGCCTGAATGGGTGCAGCACATCGCACTGCGCACAGCATCTCTTGATGACCTGCTGACCATGAAGAAACATCTGGAAGCGATGGGCCTGGACGTGCTTGGGCCAACCAATCACGGGATATTCAAGTCCATCTACTTTTTTGATCCGAACGGGCATCGTTTGGAGGTTGCAGCTGATACTGGTACTGAGGATCAGTTAACAGAATTGAACCGGGTCGCGGGCGACATGCTGGAAGAATGGTCGAGAACCAAGAAAGCCCCACAGCATGCAGCATGGCTGCATGAAGCAGCCCGCGAAGATCATGACTAAACGACACGCCTGGATGATATAACCCAATGAAGCTTTCCACACTGAAAAATGATACACGAGACGGCGCCCTGTATGTTATCTCGACCGATTTAACCCGCTGCCTTGCTGCTGACCACGTCGCCGGGACGATGCAGCAGGCTCTTGATAACTGGCAGGACGCAGTACCTGAATTGCAGAAACTTGCCGACAAACTCAACGGTAATCCTTCAGAAGGCGAGAAGTTTGAGCAGGACAGATGCCACTCTCCTCTTCCGCGTGCGTTTCAATGGGCTGATGGCTCCGCTTATGTGAACCACGTTGAACTCGTGCGCAAAGCCCGCGGTGCCGAAATGCCAGCCTCTTTCTGGACTGACCCCTTGATGTATCAGGGCGGCTCCGATTCTTTTCTGGATCCCCGCGCAGATATTCAGATGCCTCAGGACGAAGGCTTTGGCATTGATATGGAAGGTGAAATTGCCATCATTACAGACGATGTGCCAATGGGCGTATCGGCTAAAGATGCGCTATCACATGTGAAACTTGTCATGCTGGTAAATGACGTCAGCTTGCGGGGCTTAATACCCGGTGAGTTGAGCAAAGGCTTTGGATTTTTCCAGTCGAAACCATCCAGTGCTTTCAGCCCCTGCGCGGTAACAACTGACGAACTTGGTGAAAGCTGGAAAGATGGCAAACTGCACTTGCCGCTGCTGGTAACCTACAATGGCACCGCATTTGGCAAGGCAAATGCTGGCATCGATATGACGTTTAACTTCGGCCAACTTATTGCCCACGCAGCCCGAACACGCCCCCTTGAGGCCGGTACGATCATTGGCTCTGGTACTGTTTCAAACAAACTTGAAGACGGTACACCTGGCAAACCTATCGCAGAGGGGGGAGCAGGATACTCTTGTATTGCAGAGATACGGATGATTGAGACAATCAACCATGGCCAGCCCTCGACCCCGTTCATGAGATTCGGAGACCGGGTTGAGATCGAGATGCTGAATCATACAGGACAATCCATTTTTGGCCGGATTGACCAGATCGTGGAAAAGTCTGCTTAAGCAGACTTTTTTAGAGAAGCGTACAGTATATCTTTTGAAGTTATGAAGCTTCAAAATACAGGTTCTCGTCACTGGTGGAAAAAATGAACTCCAGCTCTTCTTTTGTCAATTTATCTAGGAGCTGGATGCCATAGCCATCAAACCTGCTTGAGCGAATAATACCGTTCTTGCGAATATCTTCGAATACGATCTGTATAGAAGAATCCTTGCGACATTCGAGGTAGTGAGTTGCCGGACGGAATGTCAGTCCAAAGGGAGATACTTCTACTATGGCACCGTCCAGGGAGAAACCACGGTTAGGGAAGTTAAGGCGGGCAATCGCAAAACTTTCATGACGTTCTGCCTGACGACGATCCTTGTGACGCTTCACATCCTTTTGCAACTTCTTAGCCAGCTTGGCAGATACTTTGGTCGAGGGCGGTGTATAGCTCGCACTTGAATAAGCGACAGGGTCAACTTGTGATGTTTGTTTTTCTGCCTCTGGCGCTCTTTTTTTCAATAACCCTTCCAGCATGACTAACCTCTCGATCCGGTTGCTCGAATATCAGTAGTATGATCAGCTGCTTTAGCCCCCTCCGCAGCAGAACCTTTTTTCTGACTTCGGTATAGCGCCCCAAGCATGTTTTTGAGCTGTGCTATATTGAGCTCCTCTGAATCTTCCTTCAGTTCCTTAGACAGCTCAGCACCTTGCTGTTCTAAATCTGAGGCTGGTTCTACCGGTTGAGGCGTATGCATCTTTTTGTACATGAGGCGCAGAATCTTTGAATTCTGGTCTTCTTTCTCAGATTGTTCGGCCGCAATAAGTGCTGTTAATTCGGTCAACTCATTACGCAAATCAGTTGTATGCGAAACCTGATGAAATGCCTCAATAGATCTGGCAAGCGCCGTATGCACAACTTTACTTTGATCAGACAGTGTCCTCAAAGAGCCAGTCATTTCAGTTGTCATTTGGCGGTTATCATTTGCCTCTATAACGAGCTTATCGACTGTGCGCGTTAATTCACGGATCGCCCTGCTCTGGGCATTAGTCATGTTTACACAATGCCGGGCTGTGCGCATCAACAATGCGAGACGACGCTCCTCGATCTGTGCCGGGTAGCCTCCCGCATTATCAGCACGCTCCATGCCTTCATGAATTTCCACTGCATTCGACAACCAGTCAGAAAAATCTGATTTCAAAGCGCCGCCAGTCTTCACCAAAAGCTGCAACATAAGGCTCAGAACCAGCGATGTTACGAGACCAAACAACGAAGATGAAAAGCCCGTGGCCATCCCGCCGAGTGGCTTCTGTAGGCTTGTCATCAAACCTGCAACCACAGTCGTTGGGTCACCGGCCGTGAGATCCAGGCCACCAAGAATATCACCGACAGATGCCAGCGTAACCATGAGACCAACGAATGTACCGATCAGGCCAAGGAAAACGAGAATGCCGGAAATATAGCCAATCAGTGCGCGTACATCATTCAATCTTTCGTCAATACCTGCCAGAAGTGTCTGCATGGTTGATGCAGAGATCTGCAATTCCTTGTCTTTCAGCAACTGCTCTGAAAGCAACTGATAAGACTGGCCAAGAATGAGTGGTTTCTTGAAGACAATACCAAGCTGTCTGCATCTTGCATATTTCGCAGCCATGTGGGCATCAGGATTCTGCTCAGCTTGCCGAGTGTCATCATACATTTCCACAAGCGCATAAAATGCGTGATATTCATTTCTAAGCGTGAGCTGCGCCTGTCCCACAAGGATGACACCAAAGAGGAAAGTACCCAAAATGGTGAAGTTCAGTGGCGGATTAGCCTCAACACCACTCCTTATAAAATCAAACTGCCATACAGACATAGCAATCATGATAGCGAGGATAATAAATATCCTGGTTGATTGCACCTTCAAGCTGTTCATGATGATACCCTGCTCATTAGTCGTGTCCGTACTATTATTCTACAGCACTTAATTTAGCCTTAACCATGAACGGGCTATAAGGTTACTGACTATGCAGACCGAGCGTCTGAAAAAAGAGTTAAGTAACGGTAAAATACTCAAGTGGCACAAGCGCAGGAAGAAAATCACTGGCCAGGGTTTGTTGATGCCCTGTCAACCATCGTCATGGTGGTCACTTTTTTGCTGATTATTCTGGCGATCGCGATTTTCATCATGTCTTTGAGCATCGCAAAAGTGCCGGTGCAAGTTGGTGAACAAACACCCCCTAACATGCCCTTCAAACTGGAAATTGAAGTTGCCGACAAACCAATTTCAGATGAGGCCGATCCGCAACTATCAACCGTCAGACGAACCGAAAACGCCTTGAAGCTTGGCTTCTCAAGCCTGACGGTTGAGGTTGACGAACAGTCGAAAGGCATGGTCGCTGAGTATCTCGCTGAAAACAGCGCGACCTTACAGGACAAGTCACTCTCAATATCAAGCTACTACGACCCTAACATTACGGCCTATACGAAGGCAAAGCGGCTTGCGTATTACCGCGCCATGTCTATCCGTAATGTATTGCTGGATAATGGTTATGAAGCGCCGCAGATTAATATCCACGTCAAGGAAGCGCATGAGCAGGATTACGTAAACTCGGTCATTGTGCACACTGACTAGGCTCAGGACTCATTGATTGATCCAGAAGATTATCGTAGCTGCGATGCAGATGCTTGAGAAGTATGTGTGAGCACAGCGGTCATAGCGGGTGGCGACGCGCCGCCAGTCTTTCAGTCTTCCGAACATGATCTCGACTTTGTGGCGTTGTTTATAGAGAGTTTCGCAAAACTCCGCTGGATGACGCCGTCCTTTTCGCGGTGGGATGCAGGGCTGAATGTTTTTAGCGGTGAGAGCACTGCGAAACTCATCGCTATCGTAACCCTTGTCGCCGATCAGGGTTTTCGCGCCCTCCGGCAGTGCCGGATAGATCAGCTTTGCGCCGATATGATCGCTTGTCTGTCCAGCCGTCAGGCACATGATCAGCGGGCGTCCCATGTTATCGACAACGGCGTGAAGTTTTGAGTTCAAGCCGCCTTTTGTGCGTCCAATGTGCCTGGGAAAAGCCCCTTTTTTAAAAGGCTGGACGCGGTGCGATGGGCTTTCAAATGCGTGGCGTCAATCATCAGCGTTTCGGAAACGTCCCCTTGCGCAGACAGGTTCGAAAAGATGCGATCAAAAACGCCCAAGCGGCTCCAGCGGATAAAGCGATTGTATAAAGTCTTGTGCGGACCATATTCCTTCGGCGCATCACGCCAGCGCAAACCGTTGCGGATCACGAAGATGATCCCGGACAATACACGCCTGTCGTCAACGCGCGGAACACCATGGGATAAAGGAAAATACGGCTCAATCCGTGACAACTGCTCTTTCGATAACCAAATCAAATCGCTCATTGCAAAGCCTCCTTTGCAATCTTGAATCACCGTTCGTATCAGATCACAAGATTAATAGGTCCTGAGCCTAGGATCTTCTCCGCTCAAGCATCAATTAAACTGGCGCCTTTTCTCTGGCCTGCTTTATGAATGTGACCTGTTGCCGTCAGCACTAACGAGACGCCAGCGCCAATTTCATGCCCCAGACTTTCCTAGCATCATGCATGATGAAAAACGAGTGACCTAAAGTTCAGGTTCATTAAACTGTCGTTACAGCAAGCTCACCGATAACCCCACCACCACCGTCAGTCCACGTATAGGTGGTTGTCGAACCAACCGTCGAGACAGATGAGAAGCCCGTCACATCTACTATGTCCCCTGTTGCATTCACCAGAATGCTGAGGCTGTTGTTGCTGTCAGTCACGGATTGGATATCTGAGAGATCAAGATCAAGGTCGGCATCAACGTTACCGTCAGAGAAATCAATGATTTCCACATCTGACAGAATGTCAAACAACCCAACCTCATCTACAGTCGCTGTTGAGGCAGTTTCGAGTACGACCGTGTCCTGACCAGTTCCACCATTGATGGACGCTGCTGAAGTATCGATCAGATCATAATCAATCAGGAAAGTATCGTTACCAGCGCCGCCATTGGCAGTGTCTGCTCCACCATTGGTATCGATAGTGTCATTGCCGTTGCCGCCATTAAGGACATTATCACCACTGTCGCCACGCAACACATCACCTTGAGAAGAGCCTGTGATGTTTTCAATATTTGTGAGCGTATCACCCTGAGCATCACCGCCAGAACCTGTGCCTGCATCGAGGTCAACTGTTACACCAGAGCTGGAGCTGGAATAATCTGCAGTATCTGTATTAGCACCGCCATCCAAATCGTCTGCACCGGCACCGCCAGTTAGCGTATCATTGCCGTTGCCACCAAGAAGTGTATCGTTTCCAGCGCCGCCGATAAGATTGTCAGCGCCGCCATTGCCGGTGAGTACATTATCATTACCGTCACCAGTCAAACTATCTGCGGCGCCCGTTCCAATAACATTTTCAATGCCGCTCAATGTATCACCAGCAGCATCACCACCAGACCCAGTGCCCGCTCCAAGATCAACTGTCACACCGGCACCTGATGCAGAATAATCCGCAGTATCAGTACCAATACCACCAGCGAGCGTGTCAGCGCCCCCAAGCCCTGCAAGCGTATCATTGCCTGAGCCACCAGTCAGGACGTTTGCAGCAGAACTCCCCGTTAGAGTGTCATTGCCGGAACCGCCTGTGGCATTCTCGAAGTTGCTGATCGTGTCACCAGCAGCATCACCACCGGAAACTGTATTGGTATTCAGACTAACAGAAACACCCGCGGTGTCAGAAGCATAAGATACAGTATCTGTGTTGGCGCCGCCATCAAGATCATCTGCCCCCGCACCGCCTTCAAGCGTATCGTTGCCCGCACCACCAGCGAGCGTGTCAGCGCCGCCAAGCCCTGCAAGCGTGTCATTGCCTGAGCCACCTGTCAGGACGTTTGCAGCAGAGCTCCCCGTCAAGGTATCATTGCCGGAACCGCCTGTGGCATTCTCGAAGTTGCTGATCGTGTCACCAGCAGCATCACCACCGGAAACTGTGTTCGTGCCGAGATTCACGTTCACACCGCTACTGTCAGACGCGTAAGAAAGTGTATCGGCATCTCCGCCGCCATCAAGAACGTCAGCACCCGCACCACCTTCAAGCGTATCATTACCAGCACCACCAGCGAGAGTATCGGCACCGCCAGCGCCCTGAAGGTTGTCAGCGCCGCCATTGCCGGTGAGTACATTATCATTACCGTCACCAGTCAAACTATCTGCGGCGCCCGTTCCAATAACATTTTCAATGCCGCTCAATGTATCACCAGCAGCATCACCACCAGACCCAGTGCCCGCTCCAAGATCAACTGTCACACCGGCACCTGATGCAGAATAATCCGCAGTATCAGTACCAATACCACCAGCGAGCGTGTCAGCGCCCCCAAGCCCTGCAAGCGTATCATTGCCTGAGCCACCAGTCAGGACGTTTGCAGCAGAACTCCCCGTTAGAGTGTCATTGCCGGAACCGCCTGTGGCATTCTCGAAGTTGCTGATCGTGTCACCAGCAGCATCACCACCGGAAACTGTATTGGTATTCAGACTAACAGAAACACCCGCGGTGTCAGAAGCATAAGATACAGTATCTGTGTTGGCGCCGCCATCAAGATCATCTGCCCCCGCACCGCCTTCAAGCGTATCGTTGCCCGCACCACCAGCGAGCGTGTCAGCGCCGCCAAGCCCTGCAAGCGTGTCATTGCCTGAGCCACCTGTCAGGACGTTTGCAGCAGAGCTCCCCGTCAAGGTATCATTGCCGGAACCGCCTGTGGCATTCTCGAAGTTGCTGATCGTGTCACCAGCAGCATCACCACCGGAAACTGTGTTCGTGCCGAGATTCACGTTCACACCGCTACTGTCAGACGCGTAAGAAAGTGTATCGGCATCTCCGCCGCCATCAAGAACGTCAGCACCCGCACCACCTTCAAGCGTATCATTACCAGCACCACCAGCGAGAGTATCGGCACCGCCAGCGCCCTGAAGGTTGTCAGCGCCGCCATTGCCGGTGAGTACATTATCATTACCGTCACCAGTCAAACTATCTGCGGCGCCCGTTCCAATAACATTTTCAATGCCGCTCAATGTATCACCAGCAGCATCACCACCAGACCCAGTGCCCGCTCCAAGATCAACTGTCACACCGGCACCTGATGCAGAATAATCCGCAGTATCAGTACCAATACCACCAGCGAGCGTGTCAGCGCCCCCAAGCCCTGCAAGCGTATCATTGCCTGAGCCACCAGTCAGGACGTTTGCAGCAGAACTCCCCGTTAGAGTGTCATTGCCGGAACCGCCTGTGGCATTCTCGAAGTTGCTGATCGTGTCACCAGCAGCATCACCACCGGAAACTGTATTGGTATTCAGACTAACAGAAACACCCGCGGTGTCAGAAGCATAAGATACAGTATCTGTGTTGGCGCCGCCATCAAGATCATCTGCCCCCGCACCGCCTTCAAGCGTATCGTTGCCCGCACCACCAGCGAGCGTGTCAGCGCCGCCAAGCCCTGCAAGCGTGTCATTGCCTGAGCCACCTGTCAGGACGTTTGCAGCAGAGCTCCCCGTCAAGGTATCATTGCCGGAACCGCCTGTGGCATTCTCGAAATTGCTGATCGTGTCACCGGCAGCATCACCACCGGAAACCGTGTTCGTGCCGAGATTCACGTTCACACCGCTACTGTCAGACGCATAAGAAAGTGTATCGGTATCTCCGCCGCCATCAAGAACGTCAGCACCCGCACCACCTTCAAGCGTATCATTTCCGGTGCCGCCGCGTAACTCTTCAGCCGCGGCCGTACCGGTAATCTGATCATTGAAATTAGAACCGATAACACGTTCAATACCGCTCAGTGTATCACCTTGTGCATCACCACCAGTACCCGCACTACCATCCAGACTGACCGTAACGCCAGAAGAAGATGTTGCATAAGTAACTGTATCAGTATCTGCGCCACCAATAAGCGTATCAGCACCAGCTCCGCCATTCAGCGTATCATTCCCGCTGCCACCGTTAAGCGTATCATTTCCGTCAGCGCCAGAAAGGGCGTCGTTGCCACCATTGCCAATCAGTGTGTTTGCAGATGCATTACCGGTCATTGCATCATTGCCCGAACCGCCAGTTGCGTTTTCAAAGCCGTTGATTGTGTCACCTGTAGCATCACCACCAGAGACAGTATTCGTTGCAAGATTGACCGTTACGCCTGTTGTGTCAGACGCATAAGAGAGCGTGTCTGTATTTGCTCCACCGTCAAGGTCATCAGCACCCGCGCCCCCTTCAAGGGTATCATCGCCTGCACCACCGCTTAGTGTATCATCACCGCCTGCACCAAACAGATTATCTGCGCCTGCGTTGCCGGTGAGCACATTTGCACCACCATCACCAGTCAGCGTATCAGCAGCCCCACTACCGAGAATATTTTCAATTCCTGTGAGTGTGTCACCCTGGGCATCACCGCCAAGGCCTGTACCGGCCCCGAGATCAACCGTTACGCCTGAACCTGATGCAGAATAATCAGCAGTATCGATATTGGCACCACCATCGAGATCGTCTGCACCGGCACCACCACTGAGCGTGTCATCTCCTGCACCGCCAGAAAGCGTATCATCGCCACCTGCACCAGACAGCGTATCGGCACCGCCGTTACCCGTCAGTACATTATTGTTTCCGTCACCAGAAAGCGCGTCATCTGCCGCTGTACCAAGAACATTTTCGATACCATTCAATGTATCTCCGGCAGCATCGCCACCGGAACCTGTTCCTGCAGCAAGATCAACCGTAACGCCGCCCGTAGAGGCTGAATAGTCGGCTGTGTCTGTACCGGCACCACCAGCAAGCGTGTCAGCACCGCCAAGACCAACCAGCGTGTCATTACCAGACCCACCGGTCAGAATATTCGCACCAGAACTCCCCGTCAGGGTGTCATTTCCGGCGCCACCAGTTACATTTTCAAAGTTACTGATCGTGTCGCCAGTTGCATCTCCTCCGGATACGGTATTCGTCCCCAAGTCGACTGTGACACCTGATGTATCTGATGCGTATGAGAGGGTATCTGTCCCCCCTTCACCGTTCAGAATATCCGCACCGGCACCACCCTCGAGCGTGTCGTTTCCAAGACCACCGAGAAGCTCTTCCGCAGTGGCTGTGCCGGTAACATTGTCTGCGAAGTCAGAGCCGATGATACGTTCTATGGAGATCAGCGTATCTCCGGCCGCATCACCACCACTGCCCGCACTACCGTCAAGAGTGATTGTTATCCCTGCACTAGATGTTGAGTAATCTGCTGTATCAGTATTAACGCCGCCATTCAGGTCATCCGCACCAGCACCACCGATCAATGTATCATTACCAGCACCGCCACTCAGCGCGTCATTGCCTGCTTCACCGCTCAAAGTGTCATTACCACCATTACCGGTGAGTATGTTCGCGGCACCGTTCCCGGTCAGAATATCATTCCCGGACCCGCCCGAGGCATTGACGAAATTGTTGATTGTATCACCTTGTGCGTCACCGCCAGAGACAACACCGGTACCAAGATCAACATTTACCCCTGTCGTGTCAGACTCATAAGAAAGCGTGTTATCGCCAGCTTCCCCGTCAAGCACGTCAGCGCCAGCCCCCCCCTCGATGGTGTCGTTTCCGCTACCACCATTTATGATGTTGATGCCAGCATCACCTGTCAGGATGTCGTTAAAGTCCGAACCTGTCAGATTCTCTATATTGTTCAGTGTGTCGCCTGCAGCGTGACCTCCGCTGCCTGCTGCGCCATCAAGACTGATTGTGACCCCGCCATTTGAATCACTGTAGTCTACAGTGTCAGTACCCCCGGCTCCGTCAATCGCATCACCACCAGCAAGGCCGATGATTGTATTGTCATTTGCATCACCCGTGAGGGTATCGGCAAAAGAAGACCCTGTCAGGTTTTCGATTGTAGCATATGTGTCTCCTGCGGCATCCCCCGCCGTGCCACCGGTTGCCAGATTAGCCGTGACGCCAGCGCCAGCTGTCTCATAACTGGCGGTATCCGTTCCCGCACCACCTGTCAGACTATCAGCGCCCGCCCCACCGATCAGTATATCTGCTCCATTATCACCAAACAGGGTGTCATCACCACCCAGACCATTAAGCGTATCCCCGCCACTGCCGCCGGTCAGGACATTCGCTACACTACTTCCAGTTAGCGTATCACTGAAAGACGTCCCTGTAACATTTTCAATATCTGTGTACGTATCACCAGTTGCATCACCCTGGCTGCCTGATCCGGCATTCAGGTCAACTGTTGCAGCGCTCGTGGAAGCAGAATAGTCTACGGTGTCAGTATTGTTACCGCCATCAAGCGTATCGGCACCACCAGAACCAACAATAATGTCATCACCGTCACCACCGCGGAGCGTTTGGCTGCCCCCTGTACCAACCAACGTATCGTTGAAGCCAGTGCCGACGACGGTTTCAATACTGCTGAGTGTATCGCCCTCTGCTTCACCGCCAATGCCTGATGTGCCATCCGTGAAAACAGTGACGCCAGACCCGGCAGCAGAATAATCTACGCTGTCAGTACCAGCACCACCACTGTATGTATCTGCACCGGCAGTGCTGATAAAACTATCATTCCCCGCTGCACCAGTCAGTACATTATCGTCGGCATTGCCAGTAATTGTATCATCGAACGCGGAACCAATCACGTTCTCAATGTCTGTAAGTGTGTCACCCTGAGCATCACCACCAGCACCGGTTCCCGCCGTCAGGTCGACAGTCACGGCACCAGATGCTGAATAATCCACAGTATCTGTACCTGCACCACCATCGAGTACGTCCGCATCTGCGCCACCAATCAGGATATCATCGCCATTGTCACCGTTCAATGTATCAGTACCAGCACCACCGATTAGCGTATCATCTTCCGTACCGCCATTTAGGACGTCATTGCCGGCACCACCGTCAAGTGTATCATCAGCTGAACCGCCATTCAGGGTATCGTTGTCATCTTCACCAAAGAGGCTGTCTTCATCAGCATTGCCATTGATAACATCATCGCCGGCACCACCTCTTATTATGTCCAGACCCGCACCACCACTCAGTATATTGACGTTTGCATCGCCTGTTATGGTGTCATCAAAATCGGAGCCGATAACGTTCTCTATTGAATCGAGTGTGTCACCGTCTGCGTGCCCTCCAGCACCGGTGCCCGCAACTAGGTCGACTGTAACAGCACCCGTTGACTCATCATAGGAAGCGGTATCGTTACCAGTCCCGCCGATCAACTCATCTGCGCCACCGAGTCCTTCCAAGGTGTCATCGCCAGTACCACCATCGAGAATATTCACTGCACTGTTACCGGTCAGGCTATCATTGAAATTCGATCCTGTGACGTTTTCCAGATTACTGAGAATGTCTCCGGTCGCATGTCCGCCGGTAACCTGGCTACCATCCAAGCCTACTGTTACGCCAGAGCCGGAATTTGTATAGTCGACAGTATCATTACCGCTACCGCCATCAATTCTTTCATCACTGCCGCCACTGAAAATCGTGTCATCACCACCGCGCGCAAGAACTCGTTCAGTACCCGATGCAGCCGCTATGATTGTATCACCAAAATTAGATCCAAACACTCGTTCAATGGTAGCGTAAGTGTCACCATCCGCAATATCACCTATGCCTACACCATTTAACAGGTCAACCGTAATACCCGCCGTTGCATTGATGAAATCAATCGTATCAAAAGCACCCGATCCACCTGTATAGTCATCAGCTCCATCGCCAGCGACAAAAAAGTCATCACCGTTTCCGCCTGTAACTGTATCATTACCAGCGTCGTCGTGGATCGTATCGTTCTGGTTGCCTCCATCAATGATGTCATCACCATCACCGCCAAAGATTGTATCAGTCTGATCGCCACCATTTATCGTGTCATTGCCAGCGCCACCAGTCAGGTTGTCAGAACCAGTACCGCCATTGATGATATCATCATCACCTTCACCATCAATGGTGTCATTCCCGATACCACCGTTCAGTGTGTCATTCCCATCGCCGCCCAAGATGGTATCGTTTCCAAGATCACCAGAGAAAATATTATTGTTGGTGTCACCTGTCAGGTTGTCGTTCCCTTCAGAGCCAAATATATTTTCTATAGAAACAAATGTATCACCTTCAGCTTCACCGCCTGTGGCCACGCCTGTTGCAAGGTTAACCGTTATGGCAGCCGTGGAATTATCGTAAGAGGCTGTGTCACTGCCATTACCACCATCAAGCACGTCAGCACCGCCGCCGCCAACAAGCGTATCGTCACCATCTCCGGCCTCGATCACGTTATCATCCACGTCAGAGCCTTCAATATAGTCATTGAAGTCAGAGCCAATAGCGCGCTCCACCTGAATAACGATATCGCCATCGGCCAGACCGCCTGTACTGACAGTACCGTTCAGGAAAAGCGTGATGGCAGAAGTTGAAGCAGAATAATCAACCGTATCAAAGTCAGCATCACCGTCAATCTGATCCGCACCTTCAGATGCCAAGATCAGATCTTCACCGGCACCGGCGCTGATTTCATCATCGCCATCACCGGAATCAATCGTGTCATTACCACCACCGCCTGTAATGGTATCAACACCTGCACCAGTCGTGATGTTATCCGAGCCTTCACCGCCTGTAACAGTATTGTTCCCACCGCCAGCATCGACAGTATTGTCACCATTGCCATCATTGAGGATGATATTATCATTCCCTGAGCCAGCCGTGATGGTGTCATTACCACCACCACCGCGGATGGTATTATTCCCTTCACCACCGTCAATGATATCGTTACCAGCGTCTCCGCGCAGATCATCGTTGCCATCACCACCGTCAATGATATCATTACCATTGTTACCGTCGATCCTGTCACCCGCGGTACTGCCTGTGAGTGTATCATTACCGTTACCGCCGAAAAAGCCCACAGCAACTGTATCGCCAATCATGGTGTCATCGAATGAGCTGCCAACAAAACGCTCAATGTCTATATACGTATCACCTGCTGCATCACCGACATTCAATGCTATGTTAGCAAGATTTACCGTCACAGCTGATGTGGAACTAGCGTAAGTCACAACATCACCGTTTGTGATATTTCCACCTGCACCACCATCATAGGTGTCATTACCGCCATTGCCGACGAATGTGTCATTGCCACCTCTACCAGTCAGTACGTTGTCGCCAGAATCACCACGAAGCACGTCATTACTGTTAGAGCCAGTGACATTTTCGATGTTGATCAGCGTATCACCCTGCGCCTCACCGCCTGCCCCGGTTCCGGCCAAGAGGTCCACTGTTACACCCGAAGAAGAGGCAGAATAGTCGGCAGTATCAACCCCCAAACCGCCATCCAGGTCATCAAAGCCAAAGCCGCCAATCAGCGTATCATTGCCTTCGCCGCCATCAATAGTATTTTCACCGGTATCACCTGTCAGGGTGTCATCGAAATCAGACCCGATAATATTCTCGATACTGTCATAAGTATCACCTTGAGCGGTCCCTCCCATACCAGTGCCCGCTTGCAGGTTCACCGTCACGGCAGCATCAGAAAGCGAATAATCAGCTGTGTCTGAGTCATTGCCGCCAAAGTAGCTGTCAGCCCCGGCACCACCGCGGAAAGTGTCGTCTCCGTCGCCACCATTCAGCGTATCATCACCGCCTTCACCGTGCAGAATATCGTCACCACCGTCGCCTGAGATGACATCAGCTTCATCACCGCCAAAGAAAGTATCATTCCCATCGCCACCGAAGAGCGTATCAATACCCGCATCCCCAATGAGCGTGTCATCACCACCTTCACCGAAAAGTGTAGATCCACCAATCGCAGCTGTAAGCGTATCTGCGAAATCAGATCCTTCAATAATCTCGATGCTGAAGAAAGTATCACCCTGAGCATCGCCACCAGTACCAGTATTGGTCAGCAAAGAAACCGTCACACCAGAAGCTGAACTTTGATAGCTGGCCGTATCTGTACCAAGACCACCGGTCAGCGCATCGGCGCCGCCCAGGCCTTCAAGGAAGTCATCACCATCACCACCATCAAGGGCATTGTTCTGGCTATCACCTGTGATGCTGTCATTGAAAATCGAACCTGTAACATTTTCGATTTCATTCAACTGGTCACCAAGAGCATCACCACCAAAATTGGCACTGTTGCTGAGATTCACGGTAACAGCAAAAGCTGAATTGACATAGGTAGCTGTATCAATACCGCCGCCGCCGAAGATAATGTCAGCTCCACCGCCCCCTTCAATCAGGTCGTTACCATCTCCGCCCCTGATTGTGTTTGCGATGGTATTGCCCGTAAGGGAGTCATCATTTGCCGACCCGGTAATGTTCTCAACATTTACGATCGTATCACCGGCAGCATCACCGCCTGTATTGACGCCAGTCAGCAGATTCACGGTTACGGCAGCAGCAGAATTTTCGTAAGAAACAGTGTCAGCGTTACCCGCGCCACCATCAATGGCATCAGCGCCGCCCCCACCTTCAATGATATCGTCTTCACCGTCACCAAAGAGTTGATCAACACCACTCCCGCCACGAAGCGTATCACTGCCAGAGGCACCACGCAGCGTGCTGCCAGTATCAGCCGCAGTCAGGTCATCCGCGAGGGACGAGCCAATGACCTCTTCGACATTGCTGATGGAATCACCCGCAGCATCACCACCGGTATTTACATCTGTTTGCAGATTAACCGTCACACCAGCCAAAGACGTTTCGTAGGTTACAGTATCAAAGCCAATACCGCCATCCAGCGTGTCCGCTCCTTCGCGTCCGTTCAGGATATCATTGCCATCACCACCAGTCAGCGTATTGATGCCGCTGTTGCCTTGCAGATTATCATCAAAATCAGAGCCGATCAGGTTTTCGATATTTGCCAGCGTGTCGCCCTCAGCATCTCCACCAACGCCGAGATTACCGACAAAAAGCTGTGCGGATACGCCCGCAGCAGAAGCAGAGTAGTCAGCTACGTCAGTGCCAAGGCCGCCGTCCAGGATATCAGCACCGCCAAGGCCGATAATGATATCGTTGCCACTTCCACCGTTGATTACATTTATCGCGTCATTGCCTGTCAGGCTATCGTCGTTGGCGCTCCCCAGCAGGTTTTCAATATCGATCAGTGTATCACCTGTGGCATCACCACCAGAAACTGTACCTGTCTCAAGATCAATCGTTACAGCCGTTGCTGAATTCTCATAACTTGCAGTATCAGCGCCTGTGCCACCATCTATGACGTCTGCACCAGCGCCCCCTTCAAGAATATCTGCATTAGCCCCACCCAGAAGAGTGTCATCTCCTCCTGCGCCTCTTAGCGTATCAGCTCCATCCGCGCCTTCCAGTCTGTTGGCAACCGCAGAACCGATCAGGGTATCATCACCGCCAGAGCCAATAACATTCTCTACTCCGGTAATGACATCGGCATTGGCATCGCCCCCACTGCCTACGCCTGTCGTCAGATTTACCGTCACGGCACCTGCAGAGGTACTGTAATCTATAAGATCAGTACCAGCACCACCAGTAAGCGTATCGGCACCCGCGCCACCGATCAGAGTATCGTCTCCGGCGCCACCAATCAGCGTATTGGCAGCCGAATCGCCTGTCAGGCTGTCATTAAAATCAGACCCTGTCAGCGCCTCTATATCAAGAAGCGTATCACCGGTGGCATCACCACCGCTTGCTGTTCCTGCAGCCAAATCAATCGTGACCGCAGAAGCAGATGCAGAGTAATCCGCCGTATCAAAACCAGCGCCACCATCAAGCGTGTCGGCACCAGCAAGGCCGGTCAGTACATCATCGCCTGCAAGACCAGTTAGAATATTTGCCCCGGCATCACCCGTAATACTGTCTACAGCACCTGAACCTGTAACATTCTCGATGTCGAAGAAGATATCGCCCGCAGCATCCCCGCCAGCATTATTACTGTCATCATTCAGATCAACAGTCACACCAGTAGTTGATGATGAATAATCTGCGGTGTCAGAACCGGCACCCCCTTGCAGGATATCAGCATCTGCTCCCCCGGCCAGTATGTCATCACCATCCCCGCCGGACAATACGTCGCTGCCAGCAAGGCCGGTCAGTACGTCATTCCCACCCTGGCCGCTGAGTGTGTTTGAAAAACTGTCACCACGCAGAGTATCATCACCAGTATCTGAGCCTGTAACATTCTCTATGCCAGAAAGCGTGTCGCCATCGGCATCTCCACCGACACCAATGCCAGTATCCAGAAACACGCTGACGCCTGTTGCAGACGCTGTATAATCTGCTGTATCGGAACCGGTACCCCCGATCAACGAGTCGGCATCCGCACCGCCAGCCAGCGTATCATTACCATCTCCACCGTCCAGTGTATCAGTACCGGCGCCACCACGCAGTGTGTCATCACCATCCAGACCGCTCAGTACGTTTGATACCGCATCGCCTGCCAGCGTATCATTATTGGCAGAACCCGTGATGTTCTCAATATTGGCCAGAGTGTCACCAGCCGCATCACCACCGCTCGCGGTCCCGGCATTCAAATCCACATTTACACCGGCTGCAGAGTCCTGATAGCTGGCGGTATCAATACCGACGCCACCATCGAGAGCATCAGCCCCTACGCCGCCGATTAGTGTGTCATCGCCATCATCACCAAAGAGGCTGTCATCACCGCCGCCGCCCTGGAGTATGTCATTTCCGGCAAGACCTCTTAGCTCGTTGCTTTGACTGTCACCTGTCAAATCGTCTGCATGGCTTGAACCTGTGACGTTTTCGATACCCGTCAGAGTATCGCCATTTGCCTCACCGCCATTTCCTTGCTGCAGATCAAGATTGACCGTCACACCAGCACCAGAGCCGGAATAGTCCGCAAGGTCGACACCCGCACCGCCAATCAGCTCATCCGCACCAAGACCACCGATCAGAGTGTCGTCACCGGCACCACCATCAAGTGTATTGTCATTGTCATCACCAATCAATGTGTCACCCTGTGATGACCCAACAAGGTTCTGTATATTGAACAATTTATCGCCTTGCGCATCGCTGCCGATGCCTGTCCCTGTTGCCAGGTTCACGGTGACACCACCTGTTGATGAAGTGTAATCCGCTGTATTATCGCCAGCACCGCCATCAAGAACGTCTGCTCCGGCACCACCAATCAGCGTATCATCGCCGCCGCCGCCCAGAAGCGTATCGTCTCCCGCGCGGCCGTCAAGCGTATCATCTCCCGCACCACCCGTCAGGGTATTTGCAGAGGCATTGCCAAGAATAATATCATTGAATGCGGATCCGCGCACATCCTCTATGTCTGTAAACGTATCGCCTTGCGCATCGCCACCGATGCCCGTCCCGGCGTCAAGGTCAATCGTGACGGCAACGGAAGAAGCGGTGTAATCTACCGTATCGACGCCGGCACCACCATCAAGTACATCCGCACCAACACCGCCTGTCAGCGTATCATCACCATCACCGCCCAGAAGCGTGTCCGCGCCCTGACCACCTGTCAGCGCGTCATTGCCGCCAAGTCCCTCAAGACGGTTGTCATCCGTAGAGCCGACAAGAACATCGTCCGCCGCTGTGCCAATAGCATTCTCGATATTGAGAAGACTGTCTGTACCAATATCAGCACCAGTAGCTGTGCCCGCTGCAAGGTCAACCGTGACAGAAGACGCAGAAGCCGAGAAGTCCGCCGTATCAGACCCGACACCACCATCAAGGGTGTCATCACCACCAAGACCAGCCAGCGTGTCATCACCATCACCGGACTCGATAACATTCGCATTCGCATCACCTGTCAGGGTATCTGCATTATCGGAGCCAATCAGGTTCTCAACACCGGTCAGAACATCATCAGCAGCATCTCCACCACTGGCGCTACCAGCAGCAAGGTCTACACTTACACCGGAACTTGAGCCCTGATAGCTGGCCGTGTCCGTGCCAGCACCACCTGTAATCTGGTCAGCACCAGAACCACCAAGAAGGAAGTCATTGCCTGTGCCGCCATCAAGAACATCATCGCCAGCACGGCCCGTCAATGTATCATCACCCGCAGCGCCAAGTAATTCATTGTCTGCTGCATCACCACTCAGAATATCATTGTTTGCTGAGCCCGTGACATTCTCAATACCGGACAGGATATCACCGGTCGCATGACCACCTGTGCCGGTACCACTTTGCAGATCAACCGTAACAGCAGCATTGGAGCCTGTATATTCGGCTGTATCAATACCTGTACCCCCACGAAGGTCGTCAGCACCTTCAAGACCGCGCAGGGTGTCGTCACCGGCACCACCATCCAGGATATTGGACTGGTTATCACCGATCAGCACATCATCCTGATCTGATCCGATAACATTTTCTATACTGAACAGCGTATCACCAGCAGCATCACCGCCGCTGGCTGTACCAGCAGTCAGATCAATCGTGACAGCGCCAGCTGACGCAGAATAATCGGCTGTATCTTCACCTGTACCGCCTTGCAGAACGTCAGCACCACCACGACCTTCAAGAACATCGTCACCGCCGCCGCCCAGAAGCGTATCGTCTCCCGCGCGGCCGTCAAGCGTATCATCTCCCGCACCACCCGTCAGGGTATTTGCAGAGGCATTGCCAAGAATAATATCATTGAATGCGGATCCGCGCACATCCTCTATGTCTGTAAACGTATCGCCTTGCGCATCGCCACCGATGCCCGTCCCGGCGTCAAGGTCAATCGTGACGGCAACGGAAGAAGCGGTGTAATCTACCGTATCGACGCCGGCACCACCATCAAGTACATCCGCACCAACACCGCCTGTCAGCGTATCATCACCATCACCGCCCAGAAGCGTGTCCGCGCCCTGACCACCTGTCAGCGCGTCATTGCCGCCAAGTCCCTCAAGACGGTTGTCATCCGTAGAGCCGACAAGAACATCGTCCGCCGCTGTGCCAATAGCATTCTCGATATTGAGAAGACTGTCTGTACCAATATCAGCACCAGTAGCTGTGCCCGCTGCAAGGTCAACCGTGACAGAAGACGCAGAAGCCGAGAAGTCCGCCGTATCAGACCCGACACCACCATCAAGGGTGTCATCACCACCAAGACCAGCCAGCGTGTCATCACCATCACCGGACTCGATAACATTCGCATTCGCATCACCTGTCAGGGTATCTGCATTATCGGAGCCAATCAGGTTCTCAACACCGGTCAGAACATCATCAGCAGCATCTCCACCACTGGCGCTACCAGCAGCAAGGTCTACACTTACACCGGAACTTGAGCCCTGATAGCTGGCCGTGTCCGTGCCAGCACCACCTGTAATCTGGTCAGCACCAGAACCACCAAGAAGGAAGTCATTGCCTGTGCCGCCATCAAGAACATCATCGCCAGCACGGCCCGTCAATGTATCATCACCCGCAGCGCCAAGTAATTCATTGTCTGCTGCATCACCACTCAGAATATCATTGTTTGCTGAGCCCGTGACATTCTCAATACCGGACAGGATATCACCGGTCGCATGACCACCTGTGCCGGTACCACTTTGCAGATCAACCGTAACAGCAGCATTGGAGCCTGTATATTCGGCTGTATCAATACCTGTACCCCCACGAAGGTCGTCAGCACCTTCAAGACCGCGCAGGGTGTCGTCACCGGCACCACCATCCAGGATATTGGACTGGTTATCACCGATCAGCACATCATCCTGATCTGATCCGATAACATTTTCTATACTGAACAGCGTATCACCAGCAGCATCACCGCCGCTGGCTGTACCAGCAGTCAGATCAATCGTGACAGCGCCAGCTGACGCAGAATAATCGGCTGTATCTTCACCTGTACCGCCTTGCAGAATGTCAGCACCACCACGACCTTCAAGAACATCGTCACCGCCGCCGCCAGTCAGCACATTGGCACCGCCATCACCGGACAATGTATCGTTGAAACTGGAGCCAACCAGATTCTCAATCCCGGTCAGAGTATCGCCGGTCGCATCACCGTCAGAACCTGTGCCTGAAACAAGGTCAACCGTCACTGCCTGAAGCGATAAAGAATAACTCGCCGTATCGACGCCGGCACCACCATCAAGTACATCCGCACCAACACCGCCTGTCAGCGTATCATCACCATCACCGCCCAGAAGCGTGTCCGCGCCCTGACCACCTGTCAGCGCGTCATTGCCGCCAAGTCCCTCAAGACGGTTGTCATCCGTAGAGCCGACAAGAACATCGTCCGCCGCTGTGCCAATAGCATTCTCGATATTGAGAAGACTGTCTGTACCAATATCAGCACCAGTAGCTGTGCCCGCTGCAAGGTCAACCGTGACAGAAGACGCAGAAGCCGAGAAGTCCGCCGTATCAGACCCGACACCACCATCAAGGGTGTCATCACCACCAAGACCAGCCAGCGTGTCATCACCATCACCGGACTCGATAACATTCGCATTCGCATCACCTGTCAGGGTATCTGCATTATCGGAGCCAATCAGGTTCTCAACACCGGTCAGAACATCATCAGCAGCATCTCCACCACTGGCGCTACCAGCAGCAAGGTCTACACTTACACCGGAACTTGAGCCCTGATAGCTGGCCGTGTCCGTGCCAGCACCACCTGTAATCTGGTCAGCACCAGAACCACCAAGAAGGAAGTCATTGCCTGTGCCGCCATCAAGAACATCATCGCCAGCACGGCCCGTCAATGTATCATCACCCGCAGCGCCAAGTAATTCATTGTCTGCTGCATCACCACTCAGAATATCATTGTTTGCTGAGCCCGTGACATTCTCAATACCGGACAGGATATCACCGGTCGCATGACCACCTGTGCCGGTACCACTTTGCAGATCAACCGTAACAGCAGCATTGGAGCCTGTATATTCGGCTGTATCAATACCTGTACCCCCACGAAGGTCGTCAGCACCTTCAAGACCGCGCAGGGTGTCGTCACCGGCACCACCATCCAGGATATTGGACTGGTTATCACCGATCAGCACATCATCCTGATCTGATCCGATAACATTTTCTATACTGAACAGCGTATCACCAGCAGCATCACCGCCGCTGGCTGTACCAGCAGTCAGATCAATCGTGACAGCGCCAGCTGACGCAGAATAATCGGCTGTATCTTCACCTGTACCGCCTTGCAGAACGTCAGCACCACCACGACCTTCAAGAACATCGTCACCGCCGCCGCCAGTCAGCACATTGGCACCGCCATCACCGGACAATGTATCGTTGAAACTGGAGCCAACCAGATTCTCAATCCCGGTCAGAGTATCGCCGGTCGCATCACCGTCAGAACCTGTGCCTGAAACAAGGTCAACCGTCACTGCCTGAAGCGATAAAGAATAACTCGCCGTATCGACGCCGGCACCACCATCAAGTACATCCGCACCAACACCGCCAAATAGAGTGTCCGTACCGTCCCCCCCTTCAAGTGTATCGTTGCCTTCCGCGCCACTAAGAGTATCATCACCTGCGCCGCCGGATAGCACGTTGGAGAGGCTGTTCCCGGTCAGATTATCATTATTATCGCTGCCAATGAGGTTTTCTATACTGGTCAGCACATCGCCCGCCGCATCGCCGCCAGTGGCACTATTCGTCGTCAGATTGACCGTTACAGCTGCAGCCGAAGTACTGTAATCGGCAGTGTCAGTACCACTACCGCCAGCCAAAGTATCTGCGCCGAACCCACCATTCAAAATGTCATTGCCGCTGCCGCCTGTCAGCACATTGGCATTGGTATCGCCCGTGAGAAAATCTGCATTATCAGAGCCTGTAATATTTTCAAAACCTGCAAGCGTATCGCCTGTTGCATCACCGCCCGAAGCTGTATTTGTCGCAAGGTTCACGGTGACGCCAGCAGAAGAGCCGGTGTAGGAAACCGTATCGACACCGCTGCCGCCAATGAGGGTATCAGCACCACTCCCGCCGCGCACGAGATCATCACCATCACCTGCATCCAGCGTATCATCACCGCCAGCGCCATCGAGCGAATCGTTGCCAGCAAAGCCGCGCAGAACATTCGTAGAGCCGTCACCTTCTATAGTATCATCAAGAAGCGTTCCATCAACATTCTCGATACTGATCAGTGTATCACCCGTAGCTTCACCGCCAAGGGCAATTCCCGTCGTCAGACTGACACTTACACCTTGTGTAGACGTTGTATAATCAATGGTATCAATACCGGCACCACCATCGAGAACATCAGCCCCGAAGCCACCATTCAAGATGTCGTCACCTTCCTGGCCGAGCAGCGTATCGTTTCCAGAATTACCGAAAACAGTATCATTGCCATCACCACCTTCAAGGCGGTTATCATTCCCATCGCCTGTGAGGGAATCATCTCCATCACTACCAATAAGGTTCTCGATGCTGAGGAGCGTATCCCCAGCCGCATCGCCGCCAGAAAATGTTGACGTCAGTAGGTCTAGCGTAACAGCGGCAGTCGAAGCAGAATAATCGGCTGTATCAGAACCGATACCACCATTCAGTGTATCTGCGCCAGCAAGTCCCGCCAACACGTCATTGCCTGAAGCGCCGGAAAGGACATTGGCGGCGGCATCACCTGTGAGCGTATCGTCATTTGCCGAGCCGCCGATATTCTCAAAATTGGAGAATATGTCCCCTTCGGCATGACCGCCAGAGGCGAAACCAGTCGAAAGATTTACTGTAACAGCAGCATCTGAACCGGCGTAAGATAAGGTATCAACACCCGCACCCCCATCCAGAACATCGCCAGCATCACCACCTTCAATCTGGTCATCGCCTGCATTACCAGTCAATACATTGATGATATTGTCGCCAGTTATGACGTCATTCTGATTTGACCCAATAACATTCTCTATACTGATTATTGTATCACCGGCTGCGTCACCATTGAAACCCAGACCGGAGTTGAGGAATACTGATACACCCTGACTTGAAGATGTATAATCAATGGTATCAAACCCAAGCCCGCCATCAAGAAAGTCAGCGCCTACACCGCCTATAAGTGTATCATTGCCGAATTCACCCTGAAGGTTATCATCACCTGCGCCGCCACTAAGCGTATCGTTGCCAGCACCACCACGAAGTTCATTCACTCCAGTATCGCCAGTCAATGTATCATCATTATCTGAACCAATCAGGCTCTCGATCGATATAAGCGTATCGCCGGTTGCCGTGCCGCCAGACACAGTATTTGTCTGCAAGTTGATGTTTACAGCATCAGAACTACCACTGTAATCAGCAAAGTCTACGCCCGCTCCGCCATCAATAATGTCTCCACCAGCGCCGCCCTGCAGCAAGTCATTACCATCACCACCTTCAAGCTGATCATCACCGAACCCGCCACTGATCGTGTCATTGCCCCCAAGACCCTGAAGGAAATTCTGATCATTGTTACCACTCAGAACATCATCACCAATTGATCCGATGACATCCTCAATACCACTATATGTGTCTGACTGCGCATCTCCCCCTGTGCCGACACCAAGGCCAAGATCAACAATAACTGCTCCTGATGAACCGGAATAATCAACAACATCCGTACCGGCACCACCGATCAGTTCATCCGCACCGCCAAGACCGATAAGGCGGTCATCACCAGCACCACCATCAAGCCTGTTACTGCTCGCATCACCGATCAGAAGGTCGTCAAAATCAGAGCCAGTCAGATTCTCAATATTCACATATGTATCACCTGCAGCTGTGCCGAACTGGCCAGTTCCAGTCGATAGATCAACCGTCACAGCAACAGAAGAATCCACATAAGATGCGGTATCGCTTCCGGAGCCCCCCTCAAGAGTATCTGCACCGAGCCCACCAATCAGCGTGTCATCCCCGGCGCCACCTTCCAATGTATCGTCGCCCGCGAGGCCTTTCAGTGTATCTGCGCCGGCAAGACCGGATAATACATTCTGGCCGGCATCGCCTTCAATAATATCGTCCTGTAGTGACCCTTCAACATTCTCGATACCAGAAAATGTATCGCCTGACGCATGACCACCGTTAGCTGTGCCCAGCGCCAACGAAATATCAATACCGGCATCGGAGTTACCATAGCTGATAGTATCAACGCCAGCACCGCCGATCAGACTGTCAGCCCCGGCACCGCCCTCGAGAAAATCATTCCCAGCGCCACCATCCAGTATGTTTGCGCCAACCGTACCAATCAATGTGTCGTTGAATCCGGACCCTACAGCATTCTCAACTGAAGTATACTCATCACCCTGAGCAAGACCGCCAACACCAAGTCCGATTTGCAAATCGACGGACACAGCTGCTGACGACGCCGAATAATCGACTGTATCGAAGCCGCTGCCACCATTTATGACATCCCCGTCCACACTGCCGAGGAATGTATCAGCACCAGCACCGCCAAGCAGAATATCTGCCGCCGCCCCGCCAAATAACGTATCGTCACCCGACCCGCCCGTCAGAGTATTTGCATTTGCGTCGCCGGAGAGTGTGTCGTTAAATGTTGAACCAATGATATTTTCAATACTGGAGAATGTATCACCGTTTGCATGGCCGCCAGTCGCAAGATTACCAGCCAAGTCAACGGTTACAGCAGCATCGGAAGATTCATAACTGATTGTATCCGTACCCGCATCACCGTCCAGCAAGTCAGCGCCCGCACCACCAATCAAGGTATCATCACCAAGACCACCAAGCAGCATGTCATCTCCTGCTTCACCAGACAGGGAATCATCACCCAAACCGCCTGTCAGAACATTCTGACCGGCCGTACCAATTATCACATCATTGAAGTTTGATCCGATGACGTCTTCAATATCAATAAAGATATCGAACTGGGCGTCTCCACCAGCACCAACGCCCAATTGCAGATTAACACCGACTGCAGCTGTTGACGCTGAGTAATCGACCAGGTCAATTCCCGTTCCGCCATCGAGTCTGTCTCCGCCTTCCAGGCCGATGAGGATATCGTTGCCTGCACCACCGGAAAGCTCATTGTTATCGCCATTACCGATCAGTACATCGTCAAAGGCAGAACCAATCACATTCTCGATACTGGTAAAAACATCACCCTCGGCAATATCACCTGTGCCCGTACCAGCCGTCAGGTCAATCGTGACGGCCCCGCCAGCATCATCGTAGGTTGCAGTGTCTTCACCGGTGCCACCATCCAGAATATCTGATCCGGCACCGCCCTGCAACAGGTCATCACCCGCACCACCAGACAGCGTGTCAGCACCGCCGCGACCACGCAGCGTATCATCACCTACATTGCCGGACAGAACGTTCACCCCGGCATCTCCGGCAAGTACATCATCAAAACTGGACCCCGACAGGTTCTCAATCGAACTCAGCGTATCACCAGCTGCATCTGCCCCTGTCGCCGTACCGGCAAGAAGGTCTATGCTCACAGCACCAAGAGACCCAAGATACTGTGCTGTATCAAGACCTGCACCACCTTCAAGGAAGTCAGCACCAATGCCGCCTTCCAGAATATCATTACCGGCACCGCCCGTCAGAACATTCGCAGAGTTGTTCCCGATCAGCGTATCGTCAAAATCTGACCCGGTGACATTCTCTATGGCAATCAGCTGATCACCTTCGGCAGAACCTCCAAAGCCCTGACCGGTCAGCAAGTTGACTGAAACGGCAGCAAGTGAGTCCGTATAGCTTGTTGTATCTGTACCCGCACCACCATCAATCGTGTCAGCACCAAAACCACCGATCAGGGTGTCATCACCGGCACCACCGACAAGCACATTGTCCTCGGTGCTCCCGATCAGGGTGTCGTCAAACGCCGACCCCGTCACATTCTCGATGCTCAGATAGGTATCACCATCCGCACTGCCGCCAGAGCCTGTCAGCGTATCAAGATTGACTGAAACAGCTGCCGATGAAAGCGTGTAAACGACCGTATCAGAACCGACACCACCATCAAGGACATCGCCGCCAAGACCGCCCTCCAGAACATCATCTCCCGAACCGCCAAGTAGAGTATCAACTCCGGCGCCACCGGATAACGTATCATCACCGCCGCGACCTTCAAGCACATTGTCGCCGCCAGAGCCGCTCAGAACATCACCGGACTCGGACCCGATCGCATTCTCGATACTGATGAGTGTATCTGTGCCGGTACCTGCCCCACTGGCAGTGCCAGCGCCGAGATCGACAGACACAGAAGAACCAGACGCCGTAAAGTCAACAGTATCCGTTCCGGCACCGCCATCCAGAGTATCATTGCCTCCGAGCCCTGCCAGAATATCATTGCCTGTCCCGGCCCGGATATCGTTGGCGTTTCCGTCCCCCGTGAGACTATCGTCATTATCAGAGCCAATCAGGTTCTCAATTTCACTCAGCGTATCGCCTTCTGCGTCACCACCTGTGGCAACACCTGTAGAAAGATCCACGGTAACGCCTGCAGCTGAACCCTGATAGCTGGCTGTGTCCGCACCCGAGCCACCAGAGAGAAGATCAGCCCCTACGCCACCAACGAGAACGTCGTTACCAGCCCCCCCCTGAAGGTCATCATCCCCTGCAAGGCCGGTGAGCGTATCAGCACCGCCAAGGCCAATCAGCACATTGTTACCAGCATCCCCTGTGAGCACGTCTCCATTGGCAGAACCGGTAACATTCTCAATACCGGTCAGGGTATCGCCCGTCGCATGACCGCCCGCTGCAGTACCATTCTGCAGATCAACAGTTACGGCTGCATCAGAGGTCGCGTAATCAGCCGTATCAACACCGGCACCGCCAATAAGCTGATCCGCACCTTCGTTCCCTCGTAGGGTGTCATCACCGGCACCACCATCCAGGGTATTATCTTCAGCGTTGCCAGTCAGCACATCATTTTGGCTGGAGCCAATAACATTCTCTATACTAATTAGTATATCACCAAAGGCATCACCGCCATTGGCCGTACCAGCTGACAGATCAATCGTGACTGCACCAGCTGATGAGGCATAGCTGGCCGTGTCCTGCCCCGTTCCGCCATCGAGTCTGTCTCCGCCTTCCAGGCCGATGAGGATATCGTTGCCTGCACCACCGGAAAGCTCATTGTTATCGCCATTACCGATCAGTACATCGTCAAAGGCAGAACCAATCACATTCTCGATACTGGTAAAAACATCACCCTCGGCAATATCACCTGTGCCCGTACCAGCCGTCAGGTCAATCGTGACGGCCCCGCCAGCATCATCGTAGGTTGCAGTGTCTTCACCGGTGCCACCATCCAGAATATCTGATCCGGCACCGCCCTGCAACAGGTCATCACCCGCACCACCAGACAGCGTGTCAGCACCGCCGCGACCACGCAGCGTATCATCACCTACATTGCCGGACAGAACGTTCGCCCCGGCATCTCCGGCAAGTACATCATCAAAACTGGACCCCGACAGGTTCTCAATCGAACTCAGCGTATCACCAGCTGCATCTGCCCCTGTCGCCGTACCGGCAAGAAGGTCTATGCTCACAGCACCAAGAGACCCAAGATACTGTGCTGTATCAAGACCTGCACCACCTTCAAGGAAGTCAGCACCAATGCCGCCTTCCAGAATATCATTACCGGCACCGCCCGTCAGAACATTCGCAGAGTTGTTCCCGATCAGCGTATCGTCAAAATCTGACCCGGTGACATTCTCTATGGCAATCAGCTGATCACCTTCGGCAGAACCTCCAAAGCCCTGACCGGTCAGCAAGTTGACTGAAACGGCAGCAAGTGAGTCCGTATAGCTTGTTGTATCTGTACCCGCACCACCATCAATCGTGTCAGCACCAAAACCACCGATCAGGGTGTCATCACCGGCACCACCGACAAGCACATTGTCCTCGGTGCTCCCGATCAGGGTGTCGTCAAACGCCGACCCCGTCACATTCTCGATGCTCAGATAGGTATCACCATCCGCACTGCCGCCAGAGCCTGTCAGCGTATCAAGATTGACTGAAACAGCTGCCGATGAAAGCGTGTAAACGACCGTATCAGAACCGACACCACCATCAAGGACATCGCCGCCAAGACCGCCCTCCAGAACATCATCTCCCGAACCGCCAAGTAGAGTATCAACTCCGGCGCCACCGGATAATGTATCATCGCCGCCACGACCTTCAAGCACATTGTCGCCGCCAGAGCCGCTCAGAACATCACCGGACTCGGACCCGATCGCATTCTCGATACTGATGAGTGTATCTGTGCCGGTACCTGCCCCACTGGCAGTGCCAGCGCCGAGATCGACAGACACAGAAGAACCAGACGCCGTAAAGTCAACAGTATCCGTTCCGGCACCGCCATCCAGAGTATCATTGCCTCCGAGCCCTGCCAGAATATCATTGCCTGTCCCGGCCCGGATATCGTTGGCGTTTCCGTCCCCCGTGAGACTATCGTCATTATCAGAGCCAATCAGGTTCTCAATTTCACTCAGCGTATCGCCTTCTGCGTCACCACCTGTGGCAACACCTGTAGAAAGATCCACGGTAACGCCTGCAGCTGAACCCTGATAGCTGGCTGTGTCCGCACCCGAGCCACCAGAGAGAAGATCAGCCCCTACGCCACCAACGAGAACGTCGTTACCAGCCCCCCCCTGAAGGTCATCATCCCCTGCAAGGCCGGTGAGCGTATCAGCACCGCCAAGGCCAATCAGCACATTGTTACCAGCATCCCCTGTGAGCACGTCTCCATTGGCAGAACCGGTAACATTCTCAATACCGGTCAGGGTATCGCCCGTCGCATGACCGCCCGCTGCAGTACCATTCTGCAGATCAACAGTTACGGCTGCATCAGAGGTCGCGTAATCAGCCGTATCAACACCGGCACCGCCAATAAGCTGATCCGCACCTTCGTTCCCTCGTAGGGTGTCATCACCGGCACCACCATCCAGGGTATTATCTTCAGCGTTGCCAGTCAGCACATCATTTTGGCTGGAGCCAATAACATTCTCTATACTAATTAGTATATCACCAAAGGCATCACCGCCATTGGCCGTACCAGCTGACAGATCAATCGTGACTGCACCAGCTGATGAGGCATAGCTGGCCGTGTCCTGCCCCGTTCCGCCATCGAGTCTGTCTCCGCCTTCCAGGCCGATGAGGATATCGTTGCCTGCACCACCGGAAAGCTCATTGTTATCGCCATTACCGATCAGTACATCGTCAAAGGCAGAACCAATCACATTCTCGATACTGGTAAAAACATCACCCTCGGCAATATCACCTGTGCCCGTACCAGCCGTCAGGTCAATCGTGACGGCCCCGCCAGCATCATCGTAGGTTGCAGTGTCTTCACCGGTGCCACCATCCAGAATATCTGATCCGGCACCGCCCTGCAACAGGTCATCACCCGCACCACCAGACAGCGTGTCAGCACCGCCGCGACCACGCAGCGTATCATCACCTACATTGCCGGACAGAACGTTCACCCCGGCATCTCCGGCAAGTACATCATCAAAACTGGACCCCGACAGGTTCTCAATCGAACTCAGCGTATCACCAGCTGCATCTGCCCCTGTCGCCGTACCGGCAAGAAGGTCTATGCTCACAGCACCAAGAGACCCAAGATACTGTGCTGTATCAAGACCTGCACCACCTTCAAGGAAGTCAGCACCAATGCCGCCTTCCAGAATATCATTACCGGCACCGCCCGTCAGAACATTCGCAGAGTTGTTCCCGATCAGCGTATCGTCAAAATCTGACCCGGTGACATTCTCTATGGCAATCAGCTGATCACCTTCGGCAGAACCTCCAAAGCCCTGACCGGTCAGCAAGTTGACTGAAACGGCAGCAAGTGAGTCCGTATAGCTTGTTGTATCTGTACCCGCACCACCATCAATCGTGTCAGCACCAAAACCACCGATCAGGGTGTCATCACCGGCACCACCGACAAGCACATTGTCCTCGGTGCTCCCGATCAGGGTGTCGTCAAACGCCGACCCCGTCACATTCTCGATGCTCAGATAGGTATCACCATCCGCACTGCCGCCAGAGCCTGTCAGCGTATCAAGATTGACTGAAACAGCTGCCGATGAAAGCGTGTAAACGACCGTATCAGAACCGACACCACCATCAAGGACATCGCCGCCAAGACCGCCCTCCAGAACATCATCTCCCGAACCGCCAAGTAGAGTATCAACTCCGGCGCCACCGGATAACGTATCATCACCGCCGCGACCTTCAAGCACATTGTCGCCGCCAGAGCCGCTCAGAACATCACCGGACTCGGACCCGATCGCATTCTCGATACTGATGAGTGTATCTGTGCCGGTACCTGCCCCACTGGCAGTGCCAGCGCCGAGATCGACAGACACAGAAGAACCAGACGCCGTAAAGTCAACAGTATCCGTTCCGGCACCGCCATCCAGAGTATCATTGCCTCCGAGCCCTGCCAGAATATCATTGCCTGTCCCGGCCCGGATATCGTTGGCGTTTCCGTCCCCCGTGAGACTATCGTCATTATCAGAGCCAATCAGGTTCTCAATTTCACTCAGCGTATCGCCTTCTGCGTCACCACCTGTGGCAACACCTGTAGAAAGATCCACGGTAACGCCTGCAGCTGAACCCTGATAGCTGGCTGTGTCCGCACCCGAGCCACCAGAGAGAAGATCAGCCCCTACGCCACCAACGAGAACGTCGTTACCAGCCCCCCCCTGAAGGTCATCATCCCCTGCAAGGCCGGTGAGCGTATCAGCACCGCCAAGGCCAATCAGCACATTGTTACCAGCATCCCCTGTGAGCACGTCTCCATTGGCAGAACCGGTAACATTCTCAATACCGGTCAGGGTATCGCCCGTCGCATGACCGCCCGCTGCAGTACCATTCTGCAGATCAACAGTTACGGCTGCATCAGAGGTCGCGTAATCAGCCGTATCAACACCGGCACCGCCAATAAGCTGATCCGCACCTTCGTTCCCTCGTAGGGTGTCATCACCGGCACCACCATCCAGGGTATTATCTTCAGCGTTGCCAGTCAGCACATCATTTTGGCTGGAGCCAATAACATTCTCTATACTAATTAGTATATCACCAAAGGCATCACCGCCATTGGCCGTACCAGCTGACAGATCAATCGTGACTGCACCAGCTGATGAGGCATAGCTGGCCGTGTCCTGCCCCGTTCCGCCATCGAGTCTGTCTCCGCCTTCCAGGCCGATGAGGATATCGTTGCCTGCACCACCGGAAAGCTCATTGTTATCGCCATTACCGATCAGTACATCGTCAAAGGCAGAACCAATCACATTCTCGATACTGGTAAAAACATCACCCTCGGCAATATCACCTGTGCCCGTACCAGCCGTCAGGTCAATCGTGACGGCCCCGCCAGCATCATCGTAGGTTGCAGTGTCTTCACCGGTGCCACCATCCAGAATATCTGATCCGGCACCGCCCTGCAACAGGTCATCACCCGCACCACCAGACAGCGTGTCAGCACCGCCGCGACCACGCAGCGTATCATCACCTACATTGCCGGACAGAACGTTCACCCCGGCATCTCCGGCAAGTACATCATCAAAACTGGACCCCGACAGGTTCTCAATCGAACTCAGCGTATCACCAGCTGCATCTGCCCCTGTCGCCGTACCGGCAAGAAGGTCTATGCTCACAGCACCAAGAGACCCAAGATACTGTGCTGTATCAAGACCTGCACCACCTTCAAGGAAGTCAGCACCAATGCCGCCTTCCAGAATATCATTACCGGCACCGCCCGTCAGAACATTCGCAGAGTTGTTCCCGATCAGCGTATCGTCAAAATCTGACCCGGTGACATTCTCTATGGCAATCAGCTGATCACCTTCGGCAGAACCTCCAAAGCCCTGACCGGTCAGCAAGTTGACTGAAACGGCAGCAAGTGAGTCCGTATAGCTTGTTGTATCTGTACCCGCACCACCATCAATCGTGTCAGCACCAAAACCACCGATCAGGGTGTCATCACCGGCACCACCGACAAGCACATTGTCCTCGGTGCTCCCGATCAGGGTGTCGTCAAACGCCGACCCCGTCACATTCTCGATGCTCAGATAGGTATCACCATCGGCACTGCCGCCAGAGCCTGTCAGCGTATCAAGATTGACTGAAACAGCTGCCGATGAAAGCGTGTAAACGACCGTATCAGAACCGACACCACCATCAAGGACATCGCCGCCAAGACCGCCCTCCAGAACATCATCTCCCGAACCGCCAAGTAGAGTATCAACTCCGGCGCCACCGGATAATGTATCATCGCCGCCACGACCTTCAAGCACATTGTCGCCGCCAGAGCCGCTCAGAACATCACCGGACTCGGACCCGATCGCATTCTCGATGCTGATCAGCGTATCTGTCCCTGTACCGGCACCACTCGCCGTGCCCGCACCAAGGTCAACCGACACAGATGAGCCAGATGCGGTGAAGTCCACCGTATCAGTACCCGCACCACCATCCAGCGTGTCATTACCGCCAAGACCGGCCAGAAGGTCATTACCTGTTCCCGCCCGGATATCATTGGCATTGTCATCACCGGTCAGGCTGTCATCACTGTCTGACCCGATCAGGTTCTCAATCTCGCTCAGCGTATCGCCTTCAGCATCACCACCTGTGGCAACACCTGTGGAGAGATCAACCGTCACACCGGCACTCGAGGCCTGATAGCTGGCTGTATCAACACCGGTACCACCAGAGATCAGGTCAGCCCCGATACCACCGATCAGAACGTCATTACCAGCACCGCCCTGAAGATCATCATCCCCGTCAAGGCCGGTCAGGGTATCTGCACCGCCAAGGCCGATCAGAACATTGTTACCAGCATCCCCTGTGAGCACGTCTCCATTGGCAGAACCGGTAACATTCTCAATACCGGTCAGGGTATCGCCCGTCGCATGACCGCCCGCTGCAGTACCATTCTGCAGATCAACAGTTACGGCTGCATCAGAGGTCGCGTAATCAGCCGTATCAACACCGGCACCGCCAATAAGCTGATCCGCACCTTCGTTCCCTCGTAGGGTGTCATCACCGGCACCACCATCCAGGGTATTATCTTCAGCGTTGCCAGTCAGCGTATCATTCAGATTAGTACCAATCAGATTCTCTATACTGATCAAGACATCACCAAAGGCATCACCACCATTGGCTGTACCAGCTGACAGATCAATCGTAACTGCACCTGCTGATGAAGCGTAGCTGGCCGTGTCCTGACCTGCGCCACCGTCCAGTCTGTCAGCGCCTTCGCCGCCGATCAGAGTGTCATTCCCGGCACTACCGGAAAGGTCATTATTGTCACTATTACCAATCAGTACATCGTCAAAAGCAGAGCCGATGACATTCTCGATGCTGTTGAATGTGTCTCCCTCGGCAATATCACCGGTCCCTGTACCGGCACTCAGGTCAACCGTTACCGCCCCCGTCGCATCATCATACGTTGCTGTATCTGTACCCGAACCGCCATCCAGAACATCCGACCCCGCACCGCCCTGCAACAGGTCATCACCCGCACCACCAGACAGCGTGTCAGCACCGCCGCGACCACGCAGCGTATCATCACCTACATTGCCGGACAGAACGTTCGCCCCGGCATCTCCGGCAAGTACATCATCAAAACTGGACCCCGACAGGTTCTCAATCGAACTCAGCGTATCACCAGCTGCATCTGCCCCTGTCGCCGTACCGGCAAGAAGGTCTATGCTCACAGCACCAAGAGACCCAAGATACTGTGCTGTATCAAGACCTGCACCACCTTCAAGGAAGTCAGCACCAATGCCGCCTTCCAGAATATCATTACCGGCACCGCCCGTCAGAACATTCGCAGAGTTGTTCCCGATCAGCGTATCGTCAAAATCTGACCCGGTGACATTCTCTATGGCAATCAGCTGATCACCTTCGGCAGAACCTCCAAAGCCCTGACCGGTCAGCAAGTTGACTGAAACGGCAGCAAGTGAGTCCGTATAGCTTGTTGTATCTGTACCCGCACCACCATCAATCGTGTCAGCACCAAAACCACCGATCAGGGTGTCATCACCGGCACCACCGACAAGCACATTGTCCTCGGTGCTCCCGATCAGGGTGTCGTCAAACGCCGACCCCGTCACATTCTCGATGCTCAGATAGGTATCACCATCGGCACTGCCGCCAGAGCCTGTCAGCGTATCAAGATTGACTGAAACAGCTGCCGATGAAAGCGTGTAAACGACCGTATCAGAACCGACACCACCATCAAGGACATCGCCGCCAAGACCGCCCTCCAGAACATCATCTCCCGAACCGCCAAGTAGAGTATCAACTCCGGCGCCACCGGATAACGTATCATCACCGCCGCGACCTTCAAGCACATTGTCGCCGCCAGAGCCGCTCAGAACATCACCGGACTCGGACCCGATCGCATTCTCGATACTGATGAGTGTATCTGTGCCGGTACCTGCTCCACTGGCAGTGCCAGCTGAGAGGTCAACAGAAACAGCCGAAGTTGAAGCCGTAAATTCAACCGTATCTATGCCAACGCCGCCATCAAGAATGTCATTGCCGCCCAGCCCGGCAAGCGTATCGTCACCATCACCGGCACGTATGACATTGGCGGTACTACTGCCCGTCAGTATATCTGCGTTATCCGATCCAATCAGGTTCTCGATTTCACTCAGTGTATCGCCTTCAGCATCACCCCCGGTCGCCACGCCTGTTGAAAGATCTACAGTAACGCCAGCCCCTGACCCCTGATAACTTGCCGTATCGATGCCTGTACCGCCGGTTATCAGATCTGCCCCTGCGCCGCCAAGCAGCGTGTCGTTACCTGCACCACCTTGAAGGTTATCATCCCCGGCAAGACCCGTCAGTGTATCACCACCACCAAGACCGATCAGCACATTGTTGCCAGCATCACCTGTAAGAACATCACCGTTGGCAGAGCCAGTTACATTCTCAATATCAACCAGAACATCGCCATTCGCGTGGCCACCAGTGGCAGTACCCGTTTGCAGATCAACTGTAACAGCAGCATCTGAGGTTGAATAATCTGCAGTATCAACGCCAGCCCCGCCGCGAAGGTCGTCTGCGCCTTCATTGCCGCGCAAGGTATCGTTACCGGCGCCACCATCCAGAATATTGTCCTGGGCATTGCCAGTCAGCACATCATTTTGGCTGGAGCCAATAACATTCTCTATACTAATTAGTATATCACCAAAGGCATCACCGCCATTGGCCGTACCAGCTGACAGATCAATCGTGACTGCACCAGCTGATGAGGCATAGCTGGCCGTGTCCTGCCCCGTTCCGCCATCGAGTCTGTCTCCGCCTTCCAGGCCGATGAGGATATCGTTGCCTGCACCACCGGAAAGCTCATTGTTATCGCCATTACCGATCAGTACATCGTCAAAGGCAGAACCAATCACATTCTCGATACTGGTAAAAACATCACCCTCGGCAATATCACCTGTGCCCGTACCAGCCGTCAGGTCAATCGTGACGGCCCCGCCAGCATCATCGTAGGTTGCAGTGTCTTCACCGGTGCCACCATCCAGAATATCTGATCCGGCACCGCCTTGCAGAAGATCATCACCAGACCCACCGGAAAGTGTGTCGTCACCGCCACGACCGCGCAGCGTATCATCACCTGCATTGCCGGACAGAACGTTCGCCCCGGCATCTCCGGCAAGTACATCATTGAAAGCTGACCCTGACAGGTTCTCAATCGAACTCAGCGTATCGCCAGCTGCATCACCGCCCGTCGCCGTACCGGCAAGAAGGTCTATGCTGACAGCAGCAGATGATCCCAGATACTGGGCGGTATCAAGACCTGCACCACCTTCAAGGAAGTCAGCACCAATTCCCCCTTCCAGAATATCATTACCGGCACCGCCTGTCAGAACATTTGCTGAGTTGTTCCCGATCAGCGTATCATCAAAATCTGACCCGGTGACATTCTCTATGGCAATCAACTGATCACCTTCGGCTGAACCACCAAAGCCCTGACCTGTCAGCAAGTTGACTGAAACGGCAGCAAGTGAGTCCGTATAGCTTGTTGTATCTGTACCCGCGCCACCATCAATCGTGTCAGCACCAAAGCCACCGATTAGTGTGTCGTCACCGGCGCCACCGACAAGCACATTGTCTTCTGTGCTGCCGATCAGGGTGTCGTCAAACGCCGACCCCGTCACATTCTCGATGCTCAGATAGGTATCACCATCCGCACTGCCACCAGAGCCTGTCAGTGTATCCAGATTGACTGAAACAGCAGCGGATGAAAGCGTGTAAACGGCCGTATCAGAACCGACACCACCATCAAGGACATCTCCGCCAAGACCGCCCTCAAGAACATCATCTCCTGAACCACCAAGCAACGTGTCATCACCAGAACCGCCAGATAATAAATCATCGCCGCCATTACCTAGCAGCGTGTTGGCTTGAGCATTCCCGACAAGCTGATCGTCCTGCGAAGAACCTGAGAGGTTCTCGATTGAGGTCAGCACATCCCCTGTGGCATCTCCGCCACTGGCTGTGCCGTCTGCCAGGTTAATGGATACGGCTGATGTGGAGTCAACATATGAAGCTGTATCACTTCCATCTCCACCATCCACAATATCAGCACCGGCACCGCCAGTTAAGACGTCATTGCCGACACCACCAAAGAGCTGGTCATTGGACAATCCACCGCTTAACTGATCATTACCCGCATTACCACGAAGTGTATTGGCACCAATATTACCAATCAGAACATCATCCTGATTACTACCGGTCACATCTTCAATGCTGATGAGTGTATCACCTGACGCGTCCCCCCCGACACCGGCACCGGATGCAAGGTCAACGGTTACGCCTTCGGCAGATGCGGAATAATCCGCAAGGTCCTGTCCGCCGCCGCCATCAAGAACGTCAGCTCCTTCAAGGCCCGCCAGGACGTCATTGCCACTCCCACCAGTCAATTCATTACTTTGATCGTTTCCAGTCAGAGTATCAGAAGCAGCCGTACCTATAATATTTTCTATATTCTGAAGTGTATCACCTTGTGCATCACCACCAGCAGCCGCGCCAGTATCGAGGTTGACGCTAACGCCTACTGCAGAACCACTATAATCAACCGTATCTGTACCGCTGCCGCCATCCAGATTGTCTGCACCTGCGCCACCGCGCAACAGATCATCTCCAAGTCCGCCACTGATGATATCATCCCCACCGGCACCATCCAGTTCATCGTCACCAGCCGCACCAGACAGGACGTTATCTGCTTCATTACCCGTCAGTACATCGTCGAAACTGGAACCAGAGACGCCTTCAATATCAATAATAAGGTCACCATTGGCATCACCGCCTGCGCCGAGCCCGGATGCCAGATTGACAAAAACAGAAGCTGTTGAGCCAGAATAATCAGCAATATCGAAACCGGCACCACCGAGAAGAATGTCAGCACCAGCTCCACCGGAAAGTATGTCATCACCACCGCGCCCCTCAAGCGTATTGGCGCGATCATCACCAGTAATACTGTCATTCAAATTGGTGCCAATGACATTCTCAATATCAATATAGGTATCGCCTTCTGCATCTCCATTGACGCCGAAACCCAAGCCCAGATTTACAGTTACACTGCCTACTGAAGACGTATAATCGATAGTATCTGTACCATCGCCGCCACTCAGAAGGTCGGCTCCAGCACCCCCTATCAGAATGTCATTACCGCCATTGCCAAACAACTCATTATCTTGAGCGTTACCAATAAGTATGTCAGCGAAGCCAGAGCCGCTGACACTTTCAATACTGATTAATATATCACCATCTGCGTCACCGCCTGATGCTATACCCGTAGCAAGATTGATGAAAACGGCATCAGAGGATGTAAGGTAATCCGCAAGATCATTCCCTGCACCACCATCCAGCGTATCGGCGCCAGCGCCACCAATGAGCGTATCATCACCGGCACCACCGCTTAGTATATTTCCTATATCAGACCCAGTGAGACGATCGGCAAAGTTAGAACCTGTCAGATTCTCAATCCCCTCGAGCGTGTCATTGTTACTGGCACCTGCCGTCGCAGTACCAGTCAAAAGACTGGCCGCAACACCGGCTGCAGCATCAGAATAATCCGCAGTATCGGAACCGGCGCCGCCCTGTAAAAGATCGTCGCCATCACCACCAATCAGTGTGTCGTCGCCATCACCACCAATCAGCGTATCGTTACCACCACGCCCCCTGAGCGTGTCGTCTCCCGCGTTACCAGAAAAGATATTATCAGCGTCATCACCACTGATCTCATCATCGAATGCAGATCCTTCGATCCTCTCTATGGACCTTAGAATGTCTCCCTCTGCGGTACCACCGAGCCCAATATCGTTGAGAAGGTCGATGGTGATCGCGCCATTAGAGCCTGAATAATCAGCCGTATCAAAACCGTTACCGCCATTGAGCAGGTCTGCACCAAGCCCACCGATCAACAGGTCATCGCCCGCCAGCCCTGAGAGTTCATTATCACCAGCATCGCCAATCAGCGTATCATCAAATGCTGATCCGATTATATTCTCTATATTGACAAGTCGATCATCTGCAGCGTGCCCGCCAAAGAAAATTCCCTGTTCTAGGTCAACCAGAACTGCCTCGTCAGAGGAGGCGTAGGAGGCTGTATCAATACCACCAAGACCATCAATGAGGTCAGCTCCGGCACCACCTTCAAAAAGATTGTCACCATTACTGCCGATCAGAACATCATTGAAGCTGGAACCACCAACACCCTCTATACTGATGAGTTGGTCGCCTTCAGCATATCCGCCTTCAGCTTCACCAGTAGAAAGATTGATGAAAACTGCACGATTGGAGATTTCGTAAGAGACAAAATCAGTGCCGCCACCACCATCTATACGATCCGCACCAACACCGGCGAAAACAATGTCATCACCATCACCGGCATTGATATCATTTCCGGGCGGGTTCACCGCCAGCACAACAATCTGATCCCCCGTAATGGGGTCGGTCGCAGTCTGATCTTCCTCCGATTCCACAACAGCCTGGACAATCTGGGTCGTCGCCGTTGTCGTGCCAAGCTGGCCGGAATCGCTGATAACATCATACTGAATGGTCAGCGTGGTACTGCCAAAATAACCATCCTCATCAGGCTCGGATGTAGGGTCTTCAAGGACATACCGTATTTCCAGAATCAAAAGATTCGGATCATCAGGATCTACCTGAATTCTGTAAGTGCCACCATTTTCCTCTGCATTGAGAATGACCCAACCCTGTGGAAGGCCGGAAATCGTAGCACCCGTAGGGGTGAATCCCTCAAACGGAATGTCGACGGTGACCTCGAATACACGGGCACTTGTATTGCTTGGGGCTATATCAGGGTCATCCGCATAGATAATATCATCCTGATCGGTACCAGTCACAAGCTCCGTACGGAATTGCGCGGCATAACTGGAATCCTCATCTGCTGGCTCTTCAGCAGTACCGCCGCGTACTTCTGCCCCACCGGTAATCTGACCCGTTGAGGACTGGCGTGTAATACCAAAAAGTTCAACGGTAATGTCAGATACGCCCAGATCAAAAACAGATGTTTCGGATTCTTCATCCGTACTTGTCGCAGCAGCAGAAGAGTCTTCCGGGCTGTTATATCGCCCCGTAAAGTTGGAGAGCTTCTCCTCGATACGGGACCGATCCTCTTCGTTGTCTGTGCTGCCGAGTTCAGTATCGATCAGATCAAGCTCTGCTGCTCTTGGCGGTTCAACCTCCACCTCGACTTCAACCTGAATCTCTTTCTGAACAACTTTTATGACCTGCTGGGGCTCTGGCGTCTCATCGCCGCCAGCTTGCTGCTCATCCAGTGAACTCAAGTTGACTTCGGAGTCATCATCGACACTGATTTCTCCGACGCGCCCCAGCAACTCCTGTCCGGAGATGAGCACATCGGTGAACTGCATTTGCATGGTTTCATCCAGCGCGATCTCAAGACCAGCTTCCAGAAGAACAATCTGCGCACCATCAGCAAAAGTCAGCACGATATCGACATCAACAAGCTCGACAGCCACATCATCGAAATTGAATTCGAAAACAGGCTGCTTGCCCTGTAGGCGATATGTTGCCTTCAATCCGGCTTCAGGTTTTTCGATGGTGATCGTTTCAACGGTGGAAGAAACACCACCGACACCTGTGGCACCAGTCGCAGTTTCCCTGTTTGCAGTCGTCATATTTGCATCGGTTTCAGGCAAATTTGCCATATCGATCTACTCCAATGCACCAGCTGACTGGCAACCACCCGGTGAAATGGGCAGTAACACCTGACGCCTTGGTTTAAGGGCTTCCCAATAGCCCTTGGCCGTAAACGTCAGACGCAGCAGTGGCGCGGTTTTTCACACCTCAGTAGACCTGAAATTGGTTACTCAGATGTTTCCAGATCGAGGGAAAACTGCTCTGAAATCGTGGATGTCAGCCTGTTTTGAAGGCGCAGACTGGCGAAACCAGCCGACAGATTCTCATACTTGTTGGTAATTTGCTCTTCGTGTGCCTGATTCAGGTCAGCTTGCGCATCCAGCAGCTCAAAAAGGGTTCTGCGCCCAGCCTCAAATTGCAGAAAATACAATTCAACCACACGCATGCTGGCAGCAAGCTGTGTTTCGAATATGGACGTCTTGTTCTGACTGGTCCTGAGTACGCTAAGGATATTGTATGCATCCTGCCGCAGCTCATTTCTCACCTTGGCCATACGCTGCTCGACTTCATTGCGACGCGCGACCAGCTGATCTTTGCGCGAACTTGCCAGCCCGCCATCATAAACATTCCATGACGCCGTCACCATGACGCGCCCGTCCTGCTGCCATGGGGTATCACCAAGCACTTTGTCCTGATACTTCCCGGTGACATCTAGACGCACCTCGGGAAGATAGGCGAGCTTCGCGGATTCAAGCTGATGATCTATCGAGTTATAATCCCGAAATGCAGATTCAAGAGCAGGGTGGCGGGAGAGAACATAATCAAGGTTGCTCTCATTCAGGTCGTAGGCAGACGACATATCAAACTGTGGGCGCACGAGCGTTCCAGGCTCAAGACCTGTAATTCGGCGAAAAGCACCAATAGCTGCCTCACGGCGATTTTCAAAGTCAATCATGTTTGTGCGCGCACGCTCAAGTCGAGTCAGCGCGCGATTAACTTCGGCTTCGGTCGCATTGCCGCCTTCACCGTTCAGGCGCACCAGATTATAAATGCGCTCATGAGCAGTAACATTTTCCCGACTGCTTGCAAGCAACTCGGTACTGGCCATCAAATCGAGGTAAGCGATGATGGTCGCCTGAATAGTTTCAGCAACCTTATCCCGAAAGAGAAACTCCTGCGAGTTATACAATGCCTCAGCACGCTGTACGGCAAGCATGGATCGCCCGAAATCAAACAGTAACTGGCTAATCCGAAACGATGCCTCCTGACGATTCAGGCCGTCTGTTGAAGCGACCCTCTCCCCCGAAACCGACTCAACTCCTGTACCAAAACCAGCCTCAACCGTCGGCAAAAGGGCCGCTTTCGCCCCCCTGATGGCAGCATCCCTGTCCTGAAGGCGCCAGTAAACAATCCCGAGATCAGGATTATTCATTAAAGTATAAGCAAGAACATCTCGCAACTCCAGAGACAACCCATCTGTATCAGGAGGATTAAAAAGAAGCTCGTCCAGACTGTCGTCTGGTCTCGTCGTGCCAACCGGGCCAGTTTCAACAGCCTTTTTTAGTTGATCTGCGTTACCTTCAGACAAATACAATTGTTGCCGGATCGAAGGCCGATCTAACAGCACAGAAGCACCCTCAGGCGCGCGCGCTGCATAATAGGACAAATAACTCCCAGCTGGTGGCCCGTCATTGGACGCGAACGCTTTTCCGGCTATACACACAACGATGCCACCAGTTATTGCTGCTGCTGGTTTTAGCGCAGGATAAAAGCGTTTGGCAGCCAATGCTGCCACCCAGTGATATTTCCTTGTGATATATTGCCGCATCCTGCGCATCACGAGTTATCTCACTCCCTAAACGCATTTTCGCGAATGTTCTGCACAGGACGCAATAAATAACTTAGTATTGTCTGCTTGCCTGTCAGAATATCAACTTCGGCCTGCATTCCCGGCACAACAGAAGTGTCTTCACCGAGATCACCCGTCTCTGCCTCAATGCGTACACGGAAATAGACATTACCATCATCGTCAACCAGCGCATCTGGTGAGATTTCCAGTATTTTACCCGGCAATCCACCAAAGGTCGAAAAATCATACGCACTTATTTTGGCAATAACCGGCAGGCCAGGCCATATCTGCGCTCGATCACTTGGCAGCAGCTTTGCTTCAATTTCTACTGCCGCGTTATCCGGAACAATCTCGGCGATGTTCTGCCCAGGGCGCACCACACCATCAATATTATTCACGAACAGCTTGTTGATAACACCGCTTGTTGGAGCGGTAACGTCAAACCGCTGGCTCCTGTCCTGCAGGGCAGAAATACGCTCGTCCAGCAACTCGATCTTAACCTCGGTTTCCCGCAACTCACGCTGTGCTTCTGACCGGAACCGGGACTCGGATTCGCGACGCCTCGCCTTAACTTCAGCAAGACCTGCCTCTGTCTGCGGTATTTGGAATTCGAGGTTTGAAACTTGTGTTACAATCTGCTGATATTGGGTCTCATCCTGCAACAGCTCGTTTCTTGAAATAGCACCACGTCCGCTCAATTCTCGCAAACTGATCAATCTTTCGGACATCAACTCCTGCTCACGGATGAGGTTTGCCAGATGCGAACGACGTTCAGAGAGCTCAAGCTCTTTCTGCTCGATCTGCTCGTCAATAACGCTGAGAACTTCAGCCTGCCCTTCCCGGCGGCGGGAAAAATATGTTGTTTCCTGAATGATCTGATCGGGGAAGCCACTCGCCAGCTCCTCACTGAAATTGATCTCGGCAAGCCCTTCAGACTCGGCCCTTAATCGACTGGCGCGGATACGAAGCGTGCTGAGCTCCAAAGTGGAAGAATCCAGTTCAGCTTGTGCAAAGCTGTTCTCGATACGAACCAGGGTCGCCCCCTCTTCGATTCTCTCGCCCTCGGAAACAAGGATCTGTTTGATGATCCCGCCCTCATAGTGCTGGACGAAGTTGTTACGCTCCTGAGACACCACACGACCACTCCCTCTGGTAACGCGGTCAACACTTGTTACGGACGCCCAGACCAGAAAAATCAACAGAAACAAGGCAATAGTATACAAGAGTTGAACGCTTCCCTCTTTCGCGATCAACCTGTTGTGGCCCACAATGCCATGCTCTTCGAGACGGCCGAAATCGGTTTCCTGTTCGCCTTCTCTCATTGACACATCCATAAATTCTTAACCTTGGTTAATCAGAAAGCATTAACCAATCGTTACTAATTCCTCCGTAGCGTTAAACACTAGGTCGTACTTGGCTGACCGGAACAGGACTATGGGCATGCTGGAATCGCTGAAAAAAAGACTTGCGGCAATGAATGGTCTCCAAAGGCGACCTAACGGCAAAAACACGACCGATAACCGTTTGCTGTCAGGCACCTTCAGTACAGGCAAATTGCCAGACGCTATTCCATTACCTGCCTCCATCAACCGCCTCGCAACTCATTTTGATCCTGGCAACGGACGGTCAGAAAAGAACGCGATCAGAGAATATGGGCAAAAACCCGGGCGAACTTCCCTTGAAATGCTGTCCCGCGAAGCAAGCATTGAAACGGAACTTGCCAAAGTAGACCTGAGCCAGCTGAAAGCCACGGACTTTCCCATCGTTGCCGTCACGAAATCCGCTGCGTCCTTCATTATCTGGAACAGAACAAATACCGGGTACATCATTGAAGGTAAGGACCAGTCCTGCGTCAGCGCCGAGAAACTGAACCAGCACCTTTCGGGCCATTTCATCAAAGCCCGCCCCAACATGGTCGAACAGGTGCATGCTAGTACCACCTCACCTGATCAGATGCTCAGATGGTTGTTCAATCTCATCTGGAAGAATGACAGAGCAGCCCTCAGCCAACTTTTGCTGGCTGCGATTATCTGCAATATCTTCCTTATCGCCCTGCCATTATTTATCATGTCCGTTTACGACAGGGTCGTACCCCATTCGGCCTTTGCCAGCCTGCAGGCCCTTACAATCGGCTTTATACTTGTTCTGGGTGCAGATCTGAGCTTGCGGTTTGTAAAAGGCAAACTGACAGATGCTATTGGCCTGGGTATTGCGCACCGCCTGCAGATGAATCTGTACAGGCGGCTCCTGACCATACGCCTTTCCAGGAAGCCTTCGTCGGCCAGCGAAGTCAGTAACGTGCAATCAGAACTTGAAACCATTTGCCTGTTAATGCCCGCATTTCTGACGTCCATAATCGCTGACACTACCTTCGCTTTCGTGGTTCTGGCAATTATCGCCAATATCGGTGGTTATGTGGTGCTGGCACCTTTGATCGGCATCATGATTGTGGCATCCGTCATTTTCATTGGTACGTGGCATTCGAGAGAAAACGCCCAACAGGCTTCAATATTGCGCGGCGCGGCGTCCGCCATGATCTCCGAAACATTTGACTCCCTGACGGCGGTAAAAGCCAATGGATCGGAGCACTCGCTGCTCAGAAAATTTGAACGTGTGATTGATGCTGCGGCTATCAAAGGACATCTCGCCAGACAGAATGTGCGATTTTCTGCTAACATCCTGAACTCCGTGGTGCAGGCGACAATCGTTGGCACACTTGTCCTTGGTGTGCTGAGGATTGATGCGGGCGTGATGACTATCGGCAGCCTCGCAGCCTCAACCATTCTGGTTGGCCGGGCAATCATGCCCATCGGTCAGCTGGTCGATCAAACATCCAGAATCTGGACACTCAAGGAAATCCTTCAAGGCACATTCTCGATGATCTCGGAGAAAGAGGAGGAAGGCGGTGAGCAGGATGGCGGAGAAAGCCGGACCTTTCGTGGCCATCTGCAACTGAATAATGTCGGGTGCCGACACGAATCCACAGATGTCGAGGCCCTCAAGAATATCAATCTGGAAATCAAGCCCGGTGAAAAAATTGGTGTCATTGGAAAAAATGGCAGCGGCAAAAGCACGTTACTGCATCTGTTTCCGAGGCTCTACCTGCCAAGCTCCGGTACAATGGTGATAGACGGATATGACGCACGGCAATACTCCCCACGCCGTCTGCGTCAGGAAGTCGGCTTTATGCCGCAGGAAATCGTTCTGTTTAACGATAGTCTCCGCGCCAATATCTGCCTTGGTACAGAGGATTATACAGAAGAAGAGTTCAATCGCGCCGTTGAACTATCCGGTGTCGAGCGTTTTGCACGGCGACACCCACATGGATACAGCATGAGAGTTGGGCCACGCGGAGAATTCCTGTCTGCTGGTGAGCGCCAGTCAGTTGGTCTCGCAAGAGTTTTATTAAAGCCCAAAACTATCCTTGCTCTGGATGAACCATCTTCACTGATGGATCATACATCAGAGCAGCAACTCATTCAGTCACTGACACAGAATCTGAAAGAGACAACGCTGGTCATTAGTACACACAGGATGAAGTTACTCGACCTTGTGGATCGTGTTATCGTAATGGATCAGGGCGAAATAACCATGGATGGCTCCAAGCAGGAGGTGCTGACCCGGTTGAAACAACCGCTCCCCGCGCAACAAGTCCGTCGTTCCGCCTGATCATTTTATCCCGTACACAATCGTTAATGACCCGTTAACGAAATCTTTTGTAAACCTTAAATCATAGCTTCTCGGGTTTAAGCCATGATCAGTCGTACATTATTATCAGGGATTTGCTGCCTGCTGTTACTCCCGTCCTCAGCGCTTGCTGAAAGCGAAGAAGCAGGTCGTGTTGCTGGCGCCTTTGGCGGCGGGTCAACCGGCGTTACCCTTGAGTTAAAAGCCAAACTCAGCAGCACGCTCGTTGCCAGAAGCGGCGTCAACTGGCTGAACTTTGAGCTTAACGGTGAGGAACTTGATGGAATCAAGTACGATAGCCAGATCGACATCAACACTCTTTCAATGGCAGCTGACTACCACCCATTCAAGAACCCATGGATGATGAGTATCGGACTTTACATGGGCAAACGCGAATTAAGCCTCGATGCCAATATAACAGATAGTGTCGTGATTGGTGGTCAGACTTTCACGGCTAGCGAGGTTGGCGACATTGTCGGTGTGGCCGCGATGGATGACATTGCGACATTCATCGGTCTTGGATGGGATAATGCATTCTATACGAAGAAAAAATGGTCCTATTTTGTGCGCGGCGGGGTCACAGTTTCAGGCTCCCCCAATATCGAGCTAACATCTGTAGGCGGTACGCTTTCAAATAACCCTGCCCTGATCAGCGAGTTGGAAGTTGAAGAAGCCTCTGCGCAGGACGATATTGACGAATACAAATTCTATCCCATTCTGGAAGCTGGCGCCTCGTACCGTTTCTAGCCTGATAAGTAATTCCCCCCTTGCGGTGCTTCGCAGTCACAGTCCGGCACTTGACACCAACCCGATATTAACTTCATGACAGGGCTGATGGTGCCCTGACGGGGCTAAGAGGGAAGCTGGTGAGATGCCAGCGCTGTACCCGCAACTGTAAGCGACAGGTGCTTGCCATATGCCACTGAGTTTCTCGGGAAGGCGGCAAAGCATGATCAAGACGCAAGCCAGGAAACCTGCCATCACGTCGCTCGCCTCAGGCCGGGAATAGCCACCGGGGCCGGATATGATTTTTCCTCTGCAGCGACATGAGTGGAACTGTCTGTGCCGACATGCGCAGGCCTTCAACGCCGCGACATCTGTCGTTTGGTATGGAGAGATTGATGCTGCGCATGATTATATGCTTCGCCTGCCCTTTTATCCTGGGGTCTTATTCAGCTGCTGGCCACGCCTTCGAAACAGATGAGATCTTCGTCACAGGCTTACGTCCTTCATCAATAGAAGAAACGCCGGTCAGCATCACGGTAATTGATGCAGACGATCTGGACATTCGCAAAGCTCCTTACATTGCTGATCAGCTAAGGGCGTCACCTGGCATTGGCGTTTCCCGTGCTGGTGCGCGGGGCGGCCTCACGCAGGTCAGAATACGTGGTGCAGAAGCAAATCACACGCTGGTACTGTTGGACGGCATCGAAATATCTGATCCTGTGACAGGGGAAACAGATTTTGGCTTATGGCCCAGCCTGAACATCTCACGCATAGAAATACTTCGAGGAGAACAGTCTGCCCTCTATGGGTCAGATGCTATTGGTGGTGTGATAAATGTGGTTTCAGATTCTGCCCCCGGCACCGCTGCCTCAGCCGAAACAGGCTCAAACAATACCCTGCGCGCGTCCGGGCGACACTTCATCGACTTAGGAAAGCTCGGCCTCTCTCTGGGCACAGCCGGGTTTCAAACAGATGGTGTGGATACATCAGGTACGGGAGGCACCAGGGATGGAAGTGAAAGCTTAACTTTCATGGCAAATAGCCGCATGGAGTTAAACAAAAACTGGTCTGCAACTGGATTACTGCGCATAGCAATAGATGAAGTTGAGACTGATGCCGACACAGATTTTGACGGCACACTTGAAGACACAGATACCCAGACTGACAGCAGACAACTTACCAGCGGCGTGGTCCTGTCAGGTAAGTGGACGAATATCAGTCATCAAATTCAAGGCTCATATACCCGTGTTGAAAGGGATAATGTTTCTTCGGGAAATACTGATGACAAGACAACAGGACAAAGAGCAAGACTCTCATACAGTCCATCTGTCACATTCTCCTCCTCCGGATACGATCTTGTTGTAAACGGACTGATCGACGTCGAAAGCGAAAAGTATGAGAGGACTTCAGCGAACACTGTTTTCGGGGACGCCAACCAGAAGCAGACATTTGATACAATAGGTACTGCTATCGAACTGCTGCTGAACACGGATCGCTGGGCAGTGCAGGCTTCTGCTCGGCATGACAATAATGACGATATGTTTGAAAATGCAAACACCTGGCGTGCCGGTGTCGCTTACCAACTGACAAAGACAACACGCTTACGTGCTGGTGCAGGACAAGGCATTAAAAACCCGACCTTCACAGAGTTGTTTGGTTTTTTTCCAGCCAACTTTCTAAAGAATCCTGATCTGAAGCCTGAAAGATCAAGCAGCTACGAAGTCGGTTTGACCCAGAGTATTGGCCCTGCACGTCTCTCGATGACATGGTTTGAAGCCGAACTTGAAAACGAGATTTTCACAAACTTCAACGCTGATTTCACATCGATAGCCCTGAACCGGAATGGCAAGAGCAAAAGAAAAGGTATTGAGACCAGTCTGGAATGGGCTCTCAAAGAATCGCTTCTTTTGAATGCTGCCTATACAAATCTTTCCTCGGAAAATGAACAGCAAGAAACCGAGTTAAGGGTACCCGGGACCACCGGAAGCCTGAGCTTAAACTGGCTGCCTGCCTCCAATGAAAAGATGCAGATAGGCTTCGCGGCAGATTATGTCGGCCAACAGAAGGACATATTCTTTTCCTTTCCCCAGCGAGATATATCCCTGGACGCGTACACGACAGTCTCTGCGACCGCCAGTTATCGCATGGGCAAACATACATCCCTGACGTTCCGGGGAGAGAATATTTTTGACACAGATATTGAAGATGTTACAGGCTTTCAGCAACCGGGCAGCCAGTTTTTTATTGGCCTTAAAGTAAACTGACATGCGCTTTATCTGTGCAGCACTCATAATCTTGATCTGTGCATGTAGCGCAGGATCAGATGGTAAAAATACTGATGGTGACAAAAGGCGCCGCGTCATCAGCCTCGACTATTGCTCAGATCAATATGTTATGGCGCTCCTCCCCCGTGAAGAAATAATTGGCCTCTCTCCGGATTCTGAAGCCTCATTTTCCTATCTTCGTGCGCAGGCAAAAGGCCTACCTAAAGTCAGGCCACGTGCGGAAGATATATTGCTTCAACAACCAGATGTTGTCGTGCGCAGTTATGGCGGCGGAGCAACAATCACCAGTCTGCTTGAAAGGTCGGGCATTCAGGTTGTCCAGATAGGTTACGCCAACAATATTACCGACATTGAAACTATCATCGTCAAAGCTGCAAATGCTCTTGGTTATGAAGAACGCGGACTCACGCTCATTCAGCAACTGAAACACAATCCTGCAAAGACGAGGCACGGTTCGCCTATATCGAGCGTATTATACCTGACATCAAAAGGTGCTGTGGCTGGCAAAAATACTATGATTGATGATATTATTACCCGGTCAGGTCATGAAAACTTCCGTACAGAAAATGGCTGGGCGAGCAGCCTCCCACTGGAAGAGCTGGTCTACGAAGTACCTGACATAATCGCGACCGGTTTTTTTGAAACATCCGATATGGTAAGCGATATCTGGACGCCCACAAGGCACCCTGTAGTGCAGCGTTTGCTTGCTGACATAAAGATTGTCAATTTACCTGGTGCATGGACGGCCTGTGCTGCATGGCCTGTCGCCAATGCGGTTGAAGCGCTGTCTGCCACACAGACCCCCGTCGGAAAGTCTGCCAATGACTGACAGGAGCATCATATTCTGGTTGGCGCTGTCTGCTATCATCAGTGTAATGGCTGCTTGTATGATCGGCAGCACAGCGATGGGACCGCAGAGACTGCTTGGGGCTTTTTTGAGAACCGGCACAGCCGCGGATATAATTGTACTATGGGAAATCAGGCTACCACGGGCTATGGCAGCTTTTATTGTTGGTGCGGCACTTGGCATGAGCGGCGCTGCATTACAGGGGCTGTTGCGTAACCCTTTGGCTGAACCAGGTGTTCTGGGCGTTTCTGCTAGCGCAACTCTGGGCGCTACACTGACCTTGTTTTACGGCCTTGCGGTTTTCTCTCCTTTAATACCGGTTCTGGCTTCAATAACCGGCGCGATGTCAGCGACAGCCCTGCTCTCAGTTGCCGCTTTCCGCCATGCATCCATCACAACACTTATTCTGATTGGCGTTGGTCTTTCCAGTTTTGCCGGCGGCTTGATGGCGTTACTTCTGAACCTTGCCCCCAACCCATTCAGCCTAGCTGAATTGATCAGCTGGACGCTTGGCTCGGTTGCGAACCGTAGCTACAATGACATCGCCCTCATTCTCCCCTTCATGACCATTGGCCTCGTCTTTATCTTGATCACAAAGCGAAACTTCGCTGCGCTCGCCTTTGGCGAAAATACCGCACACAGTATGGGTGTGGACCTGCGGCGTACACGGCTTTTTACGATCATTGGCACAGGGCTCTTAACTGGAGCAGCTGTTGCGATAGCTGGTGCGATAGGTTTTGTCGGAATTGTCGCCCCCCACCTGGTCAGGCCACTTATGAAATATGATCCTGCACGAACGATCTGGCCAGCAGCACTACTCGGCGGCATAATGTTGGTATTGGCTGATATTGGTGTCCGATTGATCCCAACGAATAGCGAACTGCGATTGGGCGTGGTTGCTGCGCTTTTTGGGGCGCCTCTTTTCATCTGGATTGCCTCCAGACTAAGGAGCAATCATGGTTGATCTGAAGTTGGATAGTGTCTCTGCCAGAAAGGCGGAACAGTTTGTCCTGAAAGAGGTCAGCCTGACCCAGACTGCCGGACAGCTGACAGCTATTATAGGCCCCAACGGAGCAGGAAAAACATCCCTACTGGAAGCCATACTGGGGCTCCTGCCAATCGCAGCTGGTTCTGTCTGCATTGATAGTCAACCTGTTAAGGAGGTGCCGCATACGGATCTCGCAAAACTGATCGCCTACCTACCGCAAGCAAGGCCATTGGCCTGGCCGTTGCGCGTCATTGACACAGTCGCCATGGGTCGTTTCGCGTGGGGTGGCACCATGGGGCGCTTGTCACTCGATGATGCCGAGATAATCAATGATGCACTCGCAAAATGTGAAATCCAGCATTTGAAGGACAGGCCTACGGATCAACTCTCTGGCGGTGAACTTGCGCGTATTCATTGTGCGAGAGTTTTTGCTGCGCAGACACCCATTATGCTGGCAGATGAACCCGTCACTGCACTTGATCCAAAACACCAGCTCAAGATCATGTCTTTGATCCAAAACTATGTACGGGAAGGAAACAGCGCCCTGGTCATCATGCACGATATCAGCCTTGCTGCGCGTTTTTCAGATCGCCTGATCTGGATGAAAGAAGGAAAGATAATGGCCGATGGCCCCCCCGCCAAAACTGTTACAGAAACGCAGATCGAGACTATTTTCGGGATAGGGGCCCAAGTTCAGTGGCGCGATAAAATACCTCTCATCATCACCAGGTCGCTTTAATGCAATGCTTCTCAATCAACGACTTTTCTTGTGGCAAGATCGAGAAACCTTGCATCCGGTAGTGAGTTAAATCGGGTACGCGTTGCCGCAGTATAGGCCCCCATTTCATGGCCAATCACAAGGTCACCGGTATGTAAAGCAGGCAACATGATATCTTCAGCAATGATATCAATGGAATCACAAGTGGGGCCAGCAAGCACACTTCTGTATAGGTCACCCTCGCCAAAAACCTGCAACGGATAACAGGCATGGTCGTAAATCTGACCTGAATACGATCCATACACCCCATCATCAAGGTAATACCAGTTAAGCCCGTCCCGGACAGAACGCCCCACCACAGATGTGATGCTGGTAACGGCTGCAGCTACCAGATACCGTCCCGGCTCCGCCAGAATATCCCAGTCAGGTGGTAAACCCGCTAAAGCCCTTCGTATTGGCGCACAGAATTCACTTATACGAACGCCTTTCCGGTCATAATCGGCTGGAAAACCACCACCTATATCAAGCACATTCATCAGGTTGCTGCTTTCAGCATTCAACTGATGCATGACGGCACTACACTTTTCTATGCTCTCAACATGCTTATTGGCATCAGTACACTGAGACCCAACATGAAAGCTAAGCCCCTTCACATGCACTCCCAGTTCATTGGCGCGCCGAACAATCGCAGACACTTCAGCAAGGTTGCATCCAAACTTTCGGGAAAGATCAACAATCGCGCCGGGACTGCGGAAACTCACCCGCAAGACCAGCCCGACACGGCTGCGATAAGGGATAAACTTTTCCAACTCATACGTATTGTCTATCACAAAGGTTGTGACACCATAGCGAAGGGCAGTGCGAATCTCCTCGTCCTTCTTGACTGGGTGCGTATGTATTGTACGTCGGCCAAAAACTTTCAGACCAAGCAAAAGATCCGTTTCGCCACCTGACGCAACATCAAAACCGCCACCAAGTCGGTCAATGGTCTGAATAACCTGTGCCTGAGGCAATGCCTTGACTGCGTAGAATAATCTGACTCCAGGCAGTGCTTCACTCAAGGCATTGTAATGCTGTTCTACGACAGTCTGATCATAAACGAGAAGTGGTGTACCAAACTCTCTGGCTAGGTCGCGATACAAGGCCTCTTCATTATCGGTACTACCAACCTTCACAGGCCGCTCATCAGCCATCAGATCAATTCACCAAGATATCGCGCATATATTGCGGCAAAGCGAACGAGGCCGCATGAATCTCGGGGGTGTAGTATCGGCAGGAAAACGCAGCCTGATCCAGACGCCCCCGCAGCACTTCTGCGGAGACTTTACATAAATCCCTGTCGTCCGTTGCCCAACCAAGAGACATAAAGCCACCATAATAAGTTGGGATTGGCGCACAGTAAAATCGCGCATCCCTGAAGCGCTGTTGCAGGCGTTGATGTGTATTTTTCAGCTCATCAGGCTGAAAGAATGGCACACCATTTTGTGTAACCATCACCCCGCCATCAGCCAGACATCGCTTGGCCTGTGCATAAAAGTCCTCTGTGAAAAGAACTTCTCCGGGGCCAATAGGGTCCGTACTGTCTACTATGATGATATCATATGTGCGATCCGTTGACCTGACAAATTCCATACCATCCGCAATAACAAGATCGAGGCGCGGATCATCAAATGCACCAGCTGAATGATTAGGCAGATATTGCTTTGCCATATCAACAACAGCCTGATCAATTTCAACCTGCATCACATGATCAATATTATGCCGACAGACTTCGCGCAAAATACCGCCGTCGCCACCTCCAATGATCAACACCCGTTTTGCATTGCCGTGGGCCAATACCGGCACATGCGTCATCATCTCGTGATAAATGAACTCATCTGCTTCGGTTGTCTGCACAACGCCATCAAGGGTCATGACACGACCGAGCTGGGCATTATGAAAAATCATCAGGTGCTGGTGATCGGTTTTGCTCTCGAAATACAGCTTATCAATGCGGAATTGCTGGCTAACAGCATCGTAAAGCGTTTCTTCAAACTGCTTCACGAATTTGCTCCGCAACCAGACCACGACGGATCGTGTTCACGTCAACACGCGCTGCCCCAAATGCATCCTGCAATATCGGCACAGCCAGTTCTGGTCTGGCATCCCCGCACATGAACACGTCAAACGCAGCAAACTGACGCTCTGGCCATGTGTGAACACTGATATGGGACTCTGCGAGCACAGCAACGCCCGAAACACCCGTGGGGGTGAAATGGTGCAAATGGATATGGAGTAATGTTGCACCGCAGGTTTCAACAACCTTGCGCAATACTTTTTCCATATAAGGCACGTCATCCAGTCTCGATGCCTGCCACAAATCTATAATGATATGATTGCCCGCATACTCAACACCGTCACGGACAATAAAATGGTCTGCATTATCCGGGGAGGTCCCGGCAAAAGAGACGGGAATAACATCACCGTCAAATCTGGGATCGCGAAGCGCCATCAGCGTTTCTCCTTGTCACAACATTTGGGCTAACGCGCTGTTCATGTTGTTGACTGGGCAAACAACGCACGATTAGCGGGCGAACATAAGGACCTCTTTCCTGGTCAGTTGAAGGCGTTCGAATACAGGAAAATCAGTTTATTTCAAGCAATTTCAATAGTCGCGAGAGAAGATTTTGCGGCCCAGGTTTTGCGTTACGAACAAAAAATATCAAGGGCGCTGACTTCTCAGCGCCCTTAAAGGGATTATCGATAGTTGATTGTTGCTGCCTAGAACAGGATGTCGTCTGTCAGAGCTGCAATGGTAATATTTTCAATGGTTACAATATCGTCGCCATCAGCGAAGATCACATCCCCATCTACTTCAGACATCTGCGCTGTGACGTCAGATATATCTGCAAATCCGAAACCCTGCAGATCAAGCACATCAACATCATCCTGAAAATCAGTGATCAGGTCCTGCTCATCGCCGATAGTGAAAATAAACGTATCACTACCGCCATTGCCAGTCAGGATATCAGTACCTGATCCACCAGAGATGATGTCATTTCCACCCCCACCAGAAATTTCATCATCATCCTCACTACCGTTAATTGTATCGTTACCGCCGCCGCCGAATATAAGGTCATTTCCTTCATTACCATCCAGGACATCAGACCCAGCATCACCTGAGATAATATCGTCGCCAAAGCCACCGGACACAATATCATCTCCGCCACCTGCACGAATGTTATCACTGCCTTCTTCGCCAAAGATCGTATCACGCAGGCCATTGCCTATGATCTGGTCATCACCTTCACCAGCAAAAATAGTATCACTGCCACGGCGCCCCTCAATCAGGTCATCACCTTCACCCCCAAAGATGACATCAGCACCATCACCACCAATAATATGGTCGTCATTACGGCCGCCGTGGATCTCATCTCGATCACCACCACCAGACAGGAAGTCGGCACCATTGTCTCCGAAGATAAGGTCACGACCGCCATTGCCTTCAATGAAGTCGATTTGAGAACCACCGTGAATTTCATCATCACCAGCACCACCGAAAATCAGATCCGCGCCATCTCCACCCAGGATCACATCTCGACCACCGCCAGCTTCAACAAAGTCAGCTCCGTCTCCAGCATCGATGAAATCAGAACCGGCACCACCGAATATCTCATCATTGTCAAGGCCACCAAACAGACGGTCATCGCCGTCGCCGCCATCAATGCAATCACGCCCATCATTACCATTGATAATATCATCACCGCCCAAGCCGCGAATATCATCACCAACATCGGATCCGTTCAGCTCATCCGCATTTTCTGTACCAATAATCAGGTTCTTGGCACCTGAAATGAAGATTGTTACCGTTTGGGAAGTGCCGTCCTCAGCCAGAATTTCAAACGTATCAACGAGAGTCTCGCCTCCAGAAAGAGCCGCTATATCTTCGTTCTCGCTATCCAGAACATAAGTCCAGACACCATCTGAAGTGACTGTATAGGTACCAAAACCACCAATGGATACGGCAGCTGTTACAACAGTCTGGAAGACGTTATCGTCATTATCAATATCAATATGGTCTAGGCTCAGGACCTATTAATCTTGTGATCTGATACGAACGGTGATTCAAGATTGCAAAGGAGGCTTTGCAATGAGCGATTTGATTTGGTTATCGAAAGAGCAGTTGTCACGGATTGAGCCGTATTTTCCTTTATCCCATGGTGTTCCGCGCGTTGACGACAGGCGTGTATTGTCCGGGATCATCTTCGTGATCCGCAACGGTTTGCGCTGGCGTGATGCGCCGAAGGAATATGGTCCGCACAAGACTTTATACAATCGCTTTATCCGCTGGAGCCGCTTGGGCGTTTTTGATCGCATCTTTTCGAACCTGTCTGCGCAAGGGGACGTTTCCGAAACGCTGATGATTGACGCCACGCATTTGAAAGCCCATCGCACCGCGTCCAGCCTTTTAAAAAAGGGGCTTTTCCCAGGCACATTGGACGCACAAAAGGCGGCTTGAACTCAAAACTTCACGCCGTTGTCGATAACATGGGACGCCCGCTGATCATGTGCCTGACGGCTGGACAGACAAGCGATCATATCGGCGCAAAGCTGATCTATCCGGCACTGCCGGAGGGCGCGAAAACCCTGATCGGCGACAAGGGTTACGATAGCGATGAGTTTCGCAGTGCTCTCACCGCTAAAAACATTCAGCCCTGCATCCCACCGCGAAAAGGACGGCGTCATCCAGCGGAGTTTTGCGAAACTCTCTATAAACAACGCCACAAAGTCGAGATCATGTTCGGAAGACTGAAAGACTGGCGGCGCGTCGCCACCCGCTATGACCGCTGTGCTCACACATACTTCTCAAGCATCTGCATCGCAGCTACGATAATCTTCTGGATCAATCAATGAGTCCTGAGCCTAGGTTACCTGTAGCAACAAATCCATTAGAGTCTGAATCAAAAGTCTTTCATATGAAACATGCTCTTGCCAGTCGTCTTGTTGCGATACGGATGTGAGCCATGAATAGCCATGCGATAGCTGAGGTCCAGCATCGTTCCCAATCCTTGGCGAGACGGCGTGATCGCCCTAACCATGCGAATGTGCGTTCTACGACCCATCGCCGGGGCAGGACTTTAAAGCCTTTCATTTTATCGGATCGCTTGATGATTTCCATCCGGAATGGACCGACTTTTTTAAGTTTGCGCTTTAGCTTATCTCCCGCATAGCCACCATCGGCAAAGATATGGCGAAGCCATGGAAATTTGTCTCGCGCTTCCATCAACACCGCTGGTGCGCCGTCGCGATCCTGTACATCCGCGGCATGCACAAGTGCTGTCACCAGAAAGCCTTCCGTATCCGTCAGAATATGCCGCTTGCGGCCTTTTATATTTTTGCCCGCGTCAAAGCCAGTAATACCGCCACTTTCTGTGGTTTTAACCGACTGGCTATCGATCACACCTGCGCTGGGGTGTGGGCTTCTGCCGTGTGCTTCGCGGCATTCAAACAGCAGGCGGTGATTGATCTTTTCCAGCAATCTGTCATCACGCCACCAATAAAAATATTTCTGAACCGTCGAAAAAGGCGGGAAATCCCTTGGTAACATGCGCCATTGGCAGCCAGTAGACGCGATATACAACAAGGCGTTCATGATCTCCCGCATCGGCCACTTGCGAGGACGCCCCATCCGATTTGGAAGAGGTATTTCAGGTTCAATCAAAGCCCATTCGTCGTCCGTCAGATCACTTGCATAGCGCAGGAAACTGCGGTCATAATATGTGCGGGTGGTTTCATTCCAACTCATCTGATCCTCCGTGTCTTAAGCAAACAAAGAGAATCATAAGTCGTTGAAATCACCCAGATACTTTTGGATCAGGCTCTTAACAAAACATGAAAAATTCCGCTTTTTGAGCGATGATACGCATTGAAAGAAGCAAAATTACTCAACAAAATCCGTATGTTATATTATCCCATCACGAATTAGTATTTGAAATCTTCATGAAAGTGTCATACTGACGTGCCACACAGATGCAGTAGCTTGATAATAATGTTACAAAAAAGCATCGAGTCGGGGAATTCGTGGACAAGTATAGTGAAGTGAATACTGCGATTGCGCTCGTCTATCAGGCAGTGATGGCACCCGAACACTGGCCCAACGCACTTGCAGCAATTTCCAGCCTGCTTGAGGCCGACAAAGCCGTTTTTGTCACGGGCGACACTTCTTCTGTCATGGCGAGCACAGTCCAGCACAATCATGACCCTGAGCGCTTGCTAGCCTATAATGAAATTTATCATCGGCAGGATCCATGGTGGGGACCATTACAGAGCGTTCTGCCTGGCACGGCCATACACGTCCAGAAGTTGAAACCAATCTCTGAAATCACGCATACCGAGTATTATCACGATCACTTGGTCACGGCCGATATCGGCGATTCACTTGTGTCTATTCTGGATGACAATGCCGGCATTCAGTCTGCCATCGGCTTTCAACGCAGACTGAAACAGGACGCCTTCACACCAGCGCAGGGCGCCATGCTGCAGACACTCATCCCCCATCTGGTCAATGCCGTTAAGATGAACTGGCAATTGACCCAGCATGCGATCAGGGAAAGCCTTCAAATATCCGGTCAGGCACCAGGGCTGGTACTGATCCTGGACGACAAGGGCCGCGTTCTGGGACCGGATAATGCAGCAGAGACTATAGCCGCCCGCACTTCAGTGCTGAAGGTTACCCATAACCGCCTGCAGGCCGCCGCACCCGCTGACCAGAACCGCCTGGAAGCTGCCCTGAACAGCGTACTGCATGAGGGGATCGGCCAGGCTTTTCCGCTGAAAGACCCCGGATATAATGCACCTGTGATTTTACGTGCCAGCCCGCTGCCCGAGGCTGCACAGATGCGCCTTCGCACCATGACAGACAATCTCGCCGTCATCTGCGTTGACCTGCCAGTGACACCAACACTTTCCGGCGTGTTCGTGGTGTCTGAAACCTATGGCCTGTCTGCCAAGGAGCAGGCCCTGCTGACATCATTTTCCGAATCCTACAATCTGCGCGCAACTGCTGACGCACTGGACATCACCTATGAGACAGCACGCTGGCACTTGAAGCAGATCCTTGCCAAAACGGGTACGCACAATCAGGCTGAACTGCTCGTAAAAACAGCTCAGGCAGCACGCTAACGCCGACCAGATGACGCCTTATTTTTAAAATAATTTCTGCACAGACAGAATTATTTAAGTCTCCCCTACCTCACCATAAAGTCTTTTACCGGCACGGTGTCGTCTGAGAGTTTTGCCTTGTCCAGTATTGTCCCCATCGGGATCAGCCGCTTGGCGAGCATGAATTCCTGGGGCCGGTTCACGGCATCGACAGCCAGCAGGCGCTCCCCGGCAAAGTAGAAGGCTGCGAAAGAGCGCCCGGCCTTCGGGTCACCGCGCAGGACAATATCGTCATACCCCTCCGATAGCCCTGCAATCTGGAGTTTCAGGTCGAACTGATCGGACCAGAACCATGGCAGGCTGTTATAGGGCTTCGGCTTGCCGCAAATGGCCGCCGCCACAATTTTCGCCTGTTCGGTCGCATTGGGCACGGATTCAAGGCGCACCTGTCGGTCGTAAATTGGGTTATGGTGGCGGGTCACATCGCCTGCTGCATATATACCTGCTACGGACGTCTCGCCATGGGCATTGACGAGGACGCCATTGTCACACGCGATGCCTGCTGTTTGTGCAAGGGCCGTACAGGGATCAACGCCGATACCGACGATCACCATCTCCGCTGCAAAGGCACTGCCTTCTGCCGTGTTGACCGTCAGCACCCCCCTTTCTTCGCCGATAGCGCTGACCGCTTCGCCTTCAACAATCGTCACGCCCTCTTCACGGTGCACGCGGGCATAGAATGCCGACATCACCGGCGCGGTCACCCGCTGCAGGATGCGCGGCATTGCCTCGATTACTGTAACTGACATGCCCTTTGCCGTCAGGCTGGCTGCGGTTTCAAGGCCAATATAGCCTCCCCCGATGATGACAGCCCGGCGGCCGGGGGCCATGCTGGCCTGAATTTTTTCCACATCTGCATAATTGCGCAGATAGAAGACACCCGGCAGTTCTGCTCCCGGCACAGGCAGATGGCGGACTTGCGCCCCGGTGGCGATGACCAGATGTGTATAATCATAGGCATCACCATTTTCCGCATGCACCAACCGCGCCTCCGGCTCAATCCGGCTGGCCCGGGTGCCAAGCGCAAACCGGATATCAGCCGCGGCATAGGCTTCAGCCGGACGGATCAGCAGGTCATCCAGACTTTTGTTACCGGCGAGAAAATCTTTCGACAATGGCGGGCGATGATAGGGCAGCGCCGCTTCCTCCCCCAAAACGGCAATCTCGCCTGTCCAGCCTTCCTGCCGCAGGGAAAAGACCAGTTGGGCAGCAGCATGGCTTGCGCCGATAATCAGGCATTTTTCTGTCATATATGGGCTCCGTCTTCTTGCTGCCGTTGTTGCCCATGAGGCGTTGCAAGGCAATGCGGTGCTTTAGTGTAGCTGTCATCAGGTGCCACATAGTGCCTGTCAGGCGCTCACACGCATTTGCTGATAAAGCGCGCAGGTGCCGTCTGACTACTGCTTTTAGGCGCGCATACAGAGCACATAGCGATATGTATCTACTAGGCGCATACGCGATGACACCTGAGACACGCGCGGCAGACTGTCAGTCCTGATCGGACTTCTTGCTGGCCGCGCGCTGGGCCACTTCCGAGCCGCCCGCCATGATCAGGCCGAACAGCACGGCGAGCGCAATATTGTCGAACACGATCCAGATAAAGCCGAATACCAGCAGGAACGTGCCTATATTGAATGCACCGCGTGAGCGGGAATTGTTCTCGACGTCAGGCGTTTTCGTATCTTCGTTCATGGCGGCACTCACTGTCTGATTGACCCAGCATATTCGCCGTAGCCTGCGGCGTAAAGAACGCCTCCCTGCTTCACATTTGCGGCCAAGCCGCTTACATTCGCCTTTATGACAGACACAATGACAGAAGCACCCCGGCGCACCGGGGAAATTCGCCTGCACACGGCGGAAGATTTTGCAGGCATGCGCAAGGCCGGAAAGCTGGCTGCGTCCTGCCTTGATATGCTGGCAGAGCATGTGAAGCCGGGGGTTGCAACAGAAGACCTGGACCGCCGCGCCTATGAATTCGTGATGGATCACGGCGCTGTGCCGGCGACTATAGGTTATCGCGGCTATCGGCATTCCACCTGCATTTCACTGAACCATGTAATCTGCCATGGCATTCCCGGCCCCAAGAAGCTGAAAGACGGGGATATTGCCAATATCGATGTAACCGTGATCGTTGATGGCTGGCATGGGGACACCAGCCGAATGTTCTTTGCCGGCGAGCCAAAAGTGCTGGCCAAACGGCTGACGGATGTCACCTTTGAGTCCCTCTGGAAAGGCATCAAGGCCGTGAAACCGGGCAACACCTTGCGCGATATTGGCCGGGCCATCCAGAGTCATGCGGAAGCTGCCGGATTCTCTGTTGTCCGCGATTTCTGTGGCCATGGGCTGGGCCGCGTCTTCCATGATGCGCCGAATGTTGTGCATTATGCGGAATACCGCGACAGCTTTTTGCAGATTCACCGTGCGCCGGATATTCCCCTGCGCGAGGGCATGTTTTTTACCATTGAGCCAATGATCAATGCGGGCAAGCCGGATGTGAAAATGCTAAAAGACGGCTGGACCGCCGTGACGCGGGATCGTTCCCTCACGGCACAGTTTGAACATTCCATTGGCGTTACGGCAGACGGTTTTGAAGTCTTCACCGCCTCACCCAAGGGCCTGGATCAGCCCCCATACGCGATCTGATGGCGCGAGCCGATGACTGAGGGCGAGGGCAATTCTCAAGCCAATCATATGGTCGGCCATCGCGACCGGTTACGCCAGCGCTTTGTCAAAGCCGGTGTTGATGGTGTGCAAGACTATGAGTTGCTGGAACTTGTTCTGTTTCGGGCGATCCCGCGCCGGGACGTGAAGCCCCTTGCCAAGGAGCTGATCGAGCGGTTCGGCAGTTTTGCCGATGTGCTGGCCGCGCCCTCTGCCCGGCTGCAGGAGGTAAAGGGCATTTCCGAAAAAGTAGTGACGGAGCTGAAAATTGTACAGGCGGCGGCGCTCAAACTCTCACAACAGAATATCCTGAAACGGCAGGTGCTGTCTTCCTGGCAGGCGCTCATAGATTACTGCACAGCAGCGACAGCCTATGAAAAAATAGAGCAGTTCCGCATCCTTTTTCTGGACAACAAGAATGCACTGATTGCGGATGAAAAACAGCAAACCGGCACGGTAAATCATACGCCGGTTTACCCGCGCGAGGTCGTGAAACGCGCCCTGGCCCTGGATGCTTCCGCCATCATTCTGGTACATAATCATCCATCCGGCGACCCGACGCCTTCGGGCGCAGATATTCAGATGACAGCACAAATTGTGCAGGCGGCCAAACCGCTGGGCATCAGGGTGCATGACCATCTGGTGATCGGCCGGGGGCAGCATTACAGCTTCCGCACGGAAGGCCTGCTGTGAACAAGTAGCTGCGCGGCATGATTCTTGATGCCCCATTATCAATGACTTTGCCCACTGCGCCATCCGGGTTAGGCTGGGACAAGTTGTGTATAAAATGAGGACGAAAACATGTCTGACAAACCGACCGAAGGCCGCATCCGTATTGAACTGGCACAGTTCATGTACGCGCGGAACATCGACCTGCAGGATCTTTACCGCGCCATCGGCGCAGATCCGGCGCAGTGCAGCGAAGGCGCACTCTCTCACATGGCCGGCATCATCGACGGGATCGAGCTCGCCTCCTCCCGCATTCGCCAGCATGGCGTAGACGATTGGGCCAAATCCTGATCTTCTGCCGCCAATACGACCTTTGGCGCAGTAATGAAAAAAAGATCAGTTTCAATCGCGGGGCACCGCACCAGCATTTCCCTTGAACAGCCGTTCTGGGATGAGCTTTCGCGCCTCGCCACGCTGGAGGCGCGCTCGCTTGCCAGCCTGATTGCGCAAATAGATCGCGAGCGCATGAGCGCGGCAGACCCGCACAACCTCTCCTCTGCCTTGCGCCTTTACATCCTGAAACGCTTGAAAGAAGAATCTGCAAAATAATGGGCAGATGATCGCGATAGGCCGCGGATTGCCCGGATTGGCGCTGGCAGAAATCCCGAAGCATGGTAGGTAAAATTCCATGCCCACCCGTCCGCTCAAACCGCATTCGAGCAGTTCCCGCATCCGCCTGTGGCTGCGCCATTCCCTGCAACGCGGGGCGAATATTGCCAATTACAAAGTCTGGATACTGGCTGTCGTGATTGGCCTGATTACCGCCCACGGAGTCATGGCTTTTACGCAAGGCATCGAGTGGCTGACCCGGCTTGCCTATGGCGAGGGCACACGGATGATCGCCAGCTCGGCACGCGAACTTGATCCTGGCCGCATCTGGCTGGCGCCGGTGATCGGCGGCGTACTCGTCGGGGTGCTACTCTATCTTGCAAGACGGCTGAAATGGCTGCCGGACACCAAATGCCAGGGCGTTGCCGAAGTAATTGAAGCGCGCGCTGGCCCACCGGGTCATGTTTCCTTCCGGGCCGGAATGGCCAATACGCTGATTGCCACGCTGGCCCTTGGCTCTGGTGCCTCTGCCGGTCGGGAAGGCCCGGCGGTGCTGTTTGGGGGAGCGATTTCCACCGCCCTGTCAGAGCGCTGGAAAATCTCCGGCAAGGATGCCCGCACACTGCTTGGCTGCGGGGCCGCCGCCGCCGTGGCCGCGAGTTTCAATGCGCCCATTGCCGGGGTCCTGTTTGCGCTGGAAGTCGTGCTCGGCAATTACGCGCTGTCGATCTTCGGGCCGGTCGCGCTCGCCAGCATTACAGCCACCATTGTGGTGCAGTCCTATCAGCGTTTTTTCGATCTGGATGTGCACGGATTTCTTGTGCCTATCTATGGCACCTCCGGTCTTGCGGATTTTCCGCTGGCGGCCTTTCTCGGCATAATCTGCGGCATTGTCGCCTTCTCGTTTCTGCAACTCACAGCCTCGTGCCAGAAATGGGTCAGGCGCAAGATTGCAAAATATAAAATCGAACCGGCCCTTTTACCCCCTGTCGCCGGGGTCTTTATGGGCACTGTGGCACTGTATTTTCCAGAAGTGCTGGGCGTTGGTTATGAAGCGACAACGGAAGCGCTTTATGGCAGCTATTCCATCTTGCTGCTGACTGCTCTCCTCATCCTGAAAATTGTGGCGACCGCTGTTTGCCTGTCCTGTCGCTTCGGGACGGGCGTGTTTTCTGGCGGCATCTTTTTTGGCGCCATTTCCGGGGCAGCCTATGGGGCAACACTGGCGCTGTTCATTCCCGATATTGCGGCCAGTCCGACATTTTATGCGATGGTCGGCATGGGTGCCGTTTCCGGCGCGATTCTCGGAGCGCCGATCTCGACCACGCTGATCGTTTTTGAATTGACTGGTGACTATCAGATGACGGTGGCGCTGATGTTTGCGGTGGGCATTGCGACCATGATTGCGCAGGCGACGTTCGGCAGTTCCTGGTTCCACTGGCAGCTAAACCAGCGTGGCTATGACCTCTCCGAAGGGCCACAGGGCGTTATTCTCCAGACCATACGGGTGCGCGATGTGATGCGGACCATGCCTGCCGATGCAGCGCCGCTCGATGACAAGGCGGAGCGGGTATACGCCTCCCACTCTCTGGGAGAAGCACTGGCGATGATGCGGGAGAAAGATCTCGATGGGATGCCGGTCACGACGGCCAAGGATCGTAACCACGTTATCGGCTATATTACGCAGGTGCGCGCGCTCGCGGTCTATAACCGCGCCTTGATCGACAGCCATGTGGAACACCACCGCTGACCGGCAGCCGCATTGCTGTCTTGCATCCGGATGAAAGACAGGCGAGATTACCTCAAAATAACAGGAGGGTTGGATATGCTGACTTTGAGAACATCCATAATTGCGCTGACAGGCGTCTTGATGCTGGCAGCTTGCGGGCAGAACACCGAAACAGACGCCGGGAACGGTGAAGGAGACAGCGCCGCTTCAACCGCAGCAGCGGATTATGCCGCAACCTTGCGGGCGCAGTTTCTGGACGCCCAGCCCGGTGACGTGATTGAAATCCCGGCTGGTAATTACAGCTTTGACCGCAGCCTCTCGCTCTCCGTGGATAATGTGACAATCCGGGGTGCCGGGATGGATGAAACTGTTCTCTCCTTCAAGGGACAGGTTGCCGGGGCCGAAGGGCTCTTGGTCACGGGTGACAATTTCACGATTGAGAATCTGGCGATTGAAGATACCAAAGGGGATGCGCTGAAAATCAACGAAAGCAAAAATGTCGTCATTCGCGGTGTCCGCACTGCGTGGAACGGTGAGCCCAAAACCTCCAACGGAGCGTATGGCATGTATCCGGTTCAATGTGAAAATGTACTGATTGAAGACAGTGTCGCAATCGGTGCTTCTGATGCCGGTATCTATGTCGGCCAGTCACGGAACATCATTGTGCGTCGTAATCGCGTGGAATATAATGTTGCCGGTCTGGAAATCGAGAATTCCATCGGAGCCGATGTGTACGAAAACATCGCCACCAATAATACGGGCGGCATTCTCGTGTTCAACATGCCGAACCTGCCACAGCCCGGCTATGGCACACGGGTCTATAATAACGACGTTTATGAGAATAATACGCGCAATTTCGGCCATCCTGGCACCCCGGTGGCCAGTGTGCCGGCTGGCTCCGGTGTCGTCATTAACTCCAATGACAAGGTTGAAATTTTCGATAACCGGATTGCTGACAACAAGACAGCCAACATCATTATCTCCAGCGTTTATTCTGCCGGGTATGAAGGGCTCTCAACACAGGAAGATTTCGATCCTTATCCAGAGGGTATTTTCGTGCATGGCAATGAACTTTCTGGCGGTGGAAATGCTCCTGACGGTCTCGACCTGAAAGCCCTGAAAACCATGATGTTTGGTCTGAACGGTAGCTTCCCTGATGTTCTCTGGGATGGTTATGTGAACATGGACAAATATCCTGACGGTGTTCTGGCCGGTGAGGACCGTATCTGCATTGATAATGGTGATGTGGAAGTCCTGAATGTGGATATGCCAAACGGCAATGATAACCCGACAGTAGATACAGCCCAGCATAATTGTACGCTGGAGCGCCTGCCTGCGGTCAGTCTGGATCTCTGATGAAAACGTTTCTCGGTTCCTGTCTGGCGCTGGTGGTTCTGACAGCCTGCTCTGGTGAGCAGGCCCAGCCTGTGTTCCATGCTGACACCAACCCCGATACCTTGAGCGCCTGGGGGCAGGTGACCATTGCCGATGGCACGCTGGCCCTGTCAGAAAACGTGATGCCGTATGATCTGAATACACCACTTTTTTCAGACTACGCCCACAAGCTGCGCACTGTCTGGCTGCCCGATGGCACAAAAGCTGCCTATCGCGAGGGTGAGGTTCTGGATTTTCCAGTTGGCACCGTCATCACCAAGACATTCTATTACGAGACGCCTGAAGGCGATTTTGAGGGACTGGTGCTGAAATCTGACGGACCGGACGGGTTGCCTGAAAACAAACTGACGCTGGAAAATGTGCGGCTGATTGAAACGCGGGTGCTGGCCCGGCGCGAGAGCGGCTGGGTCGCCCTGCCCTATGTCTGGAACGACGATCAGACAGATGCCATGTTGCAGCGAGCCGGCGAAATCAAACGCCTGACGCTGGTCAGGGATGCGGCTATGGAAGACGCGGCAGAGTTCGCCTATCTGGTGCCGGATGTGAACCAGTGTGCCGGCTGCCACGCCACCAATGCAACAACTCGCGCCATCCAGCCGATTGGCCCCAAAGCACGCCACCTGAATGGCCCGTTCGTTTATGATAGCGGTGCAGAAAACCAGCTTGTTCACTGGCAATCAGCAGGTCTGCTTGAAAGCGCCCCCGCCCCGCATAATGCGCCGCGCAATGCTGTCTGGACAGATACTTCAAAAAGCCTGGATCGGCGCGCGCGCGCTTATCTCGATGCCAACTGTGCGCATTGTCACAATACTGTCGGAGCGGCAGACACGTCAGGGCTGCATCTGGAGCCTGATGATCCGTATGGACCTAATCTGGGTATCTGCAAAACACCGATTGCGGCAGGCACGGGCACAGGCGGGCGGCATTTTGACATTGTGCCAGGCGATCCGGATGCGTCCATTTTCACCTACAGGATGGCCTCGACCAATCCGGCTGAGATGATGCCGGAACTTGGCCGCTCCCTTGCCCATGATGAAGGTGTTGAGTTGATTGTCGCCTGGATTGAAAGCCTTGAGGGCGGGTGCACGTCAGACCTTTAGGCCCTCCTGCTCCCCACCGTGCTGCATATGCCGTGAACGCCCTCTAGCTCGACCGTCACCAGACAGCGCCCGGACTGGGGATCATGTTTCCGGCTGAAAGATTACCGTGACCGTGCCAACCGGGATGCCAAACTTGGACAGTCGCGATCTGTTCAGCACAGCATCCCCCTGCATCGGGATCAGTCGTTGATTGAACCGCAGACTGATCATGCCCTCATTATAGGGGAACGCTGCCACATAATGCATGTGGACCACGCCATCTATAATCCTGATCGCTGTTGTGCCCTGAACATTCTCAGCGCCACCTGTCCAGACACCGGGGGCGGTTTTTTCAAGACGCCAGACACGGCGAAAATCTGCGCCATTGTCGAACAGGAAGGTCTCATCCAGTGTCAGGATCTGGCCGTCGAACTCGGCATCCACGATCATGTCAAAGCGGCTGACCACCCTGTCATTGCGCTCGATGATGCCATCCCCCAGAATGCGGCCATCAAAATAGCCGGTGATATCAAAACCTTCGTCACTTGGCAGGCTCGCCCCACCGGAGGCGCAACCGGCAAGAACCAGCACAAAGACGGCAAGTATATGAGCTAGACGCATCCTGTTCTCCTCAATAGCTCACACTTTCCGGTGGTCACGGCATAAGGTCAACCTTGCGTCTGGCTTCGTCAGAGATTACCAAACGCCTTTTCCACTCCAGACGAAAGATCAACAGACATGATCCCCCGTTATACACGCCCTGAAATGGCGGCCATCTGGGAGCCGCAAACCAAATTCCGTATCTGGTTCGAGATTGAAGCCCACGCCGCCAGCCGCATGGCAGAGCTAGGCACTATTCCGGCTGAGGCGGCGGACATCATCTGGAACAAGGGCGCCGAGGCCACGTTCGATGTTGAGCGGATTGATGAGATCGAGCGGGAAGTGAAGCATGATGTCATCGCTTTCCTGACGCATCTGGCGGAAATTGTCGGACCAGAAGCGCGTTTCGTGCATCAGGGCATGACTTCTTCTGATGTGCTGGACACCTGTCTCTCAGTGCAGCTAACACGTGCTGCTGACCTGCTGTTGACGGGGATGGACCGTGTGCTGAACGCCCTGAAGTCTCGGGCTGAGGAACACAAAGATACGGTTTGCGTCGGACGCAGCCACGGTATCCACGCCGAGCCGACCACATTCGGCATCAAACTGGCCAGATTTTATGCGGAGATGGATCGCGGGCGCAAACGCCTTGAAATGGCCCGTGAGGAGATTGCTGTCTGCGCCATCTCCGGGGCGGTCGGGACATTTGCCAATATCGACCCGTCGGTTGAAGAATATGTCGCGGGACAGCTTGGCCTGAAACCTGAGCCCGTTTCCAGCCAAGTCATTCCGCGTGACCGGCACGCTGCCTATTTCTCGGCGCTGGCTGTGATTGCCTCATCTATCGAGAATATCGCGACGGAGATACGGCACCTGCAACGCACCGAAGTGCTTGAGGCCGAGGAATATTTTTCACCGGGGCAGAAAGGCTCTTCTGCCATGCCCCACAAACGCAACCCCATCCTGACTGAAAACCTGACCGGGCTTGCCCGTCTGGTGCGGATGAGTGTGATCCCGGCATTGGAAAATGTCGCCTTGTGGCATGAGCGGGACATCTCCCACTCGTCTGTCGAGCGCGGCATTGGGCCCGATGCGACAATCCATCTGGATTTTGCCCTGCATCGACTGGCCGGTGTGATCAAAAAACTGGTTGTCTATCCCGAGCGGATGCAGGCCAATATGGACAGCCTTGGCGGGTTGATCCATTCCCAGCGGGTATTGCTGGCGCTCACCCAGTCTGGTGTCTCGCGTGAAGATTCCTATCGGCTCGTCCAGCGCAACGCCATGCCGGCCTGGCGCGGTGAAGGCCAGTTTCTGGATAACCTCAAGGCTGATGCAACCGTGACAGCGCATCTGGATGCGCCATCGCTCGAGGCCCTGTTTGATCTCGGTTATCACACCAAACATGTGGACACGATTTTCACCCGCGTGTTTGGAAAATAATTGATCGCTGTCACATACCTGTAACTTGACTGACTGCATTGCGTGGCTGATTTTAACTGCAGGAGACCCGGAGAAGAGAGTGCCCCTGCAGCAGGACAAACTCGACAGTTTTGTCGAGGGCTTTGCCAGTAAAGCTGGCGAGTTAACCGACACGCGCTATCTGGCGGAAACCTCCCGCCAGCGCTGTCATGTGCGCATTCGTGAGGGCAACAGTCTCAATGACAGTATCCTGATTATTCAATATGGCGCGCTGGAAGAAGACGGCAAAATTGACCTCACGCCGCTGGAAGAAGCGGACGGGACGGAAATCGTCTGCGGCGCGCAGGTGCTGTACGAAATGCCGATTGAACATTTTCGTGTGGACTATTTTCGTCAGGCCTTTGCTGAGCTGGAGTGGCAGATGGCAAGCGGCCTGCGCGGCAGTGCCGAACTGATTGAAACAGACGTGGTGCTTGCCATGCGGGCCAGCCGCTCAATCTCCCTGAAATTCAGGAAATCCAGAGGGGCCTTCCGCAAGGCAGGCGCCACATTCGGCAGTCAGGTGCGCAAGGATGTGATCCGGCTAATGAAATATGCTGCCCTGCCTGTCTAGGCCAAGCCTGTCTACCTGACCCAGGTACACAAGCGGCGCTCGCGCGTACAGCTTGCAGCGTTGCGGGTCAGATCCCATTCAGGATTGGTGAGAACAGCCCCGCTGGTACGCGGCACCAGCGCAACAATTTCCTGTCGTCCCGCCCCTGATCCATCGTATAGGGAATAAGTACAGGCGACACGCCCTGCGATTCTGGCATTGTCGTCCAGAGAGACACTGGTAGAAACCCATTCTGCCACGACATTGACGAAGGCTGCATCACCATTTTCAAACACGTAACTGCCACGGGTCTGTTTCAACTCATCATCCTTCGGGCACATCTCAGCCAGTGCTGGTGTTGCGAGAAGCGCCCCGCTCAGTGAGAATATGAAGCTCAGCAAGATCTGCCTTTTCATGGGATCGTCCCTGTTTCTGACTGTCAGTATAGCAAACCAGCTCGGAAGGTGAAAGTCTGGCTGAAATCTGGTTAACAAGGTGGCTTAGCCGAGCGCATCACCGCGATAGATTTTATCTGGGCAAAAACCGGCTTACCGGGCTCTAGGCCCATCCGGTCACCGGATTTGCGTGTGATACGCCCCACAATATGCTCCCCCTCTCCCCTGTCGTCCAATACCACCAGAACCATAAGGTGCGCCGGGTCCCGTTGACATGTGTCGATACTGACGACGCGGGCTGGCAGGCAGTTCAGTATGGACGTTTCCCGGGCAGGACGGGTGACGAAACTGACATCACTTGCCTTGATACTCAGCCGACAGGTGTCCCCCTCTGACATATCTTTTCCGGAGACAGTAAGTGTGCCGCCGTCCACACCGACCTGTAAGAGGTGATAACTCTCATCAATGCTCTGTACTCGCCCCTTCATTGTTACCGCTGCATCAATCATGTGCAGTAGCGGCAGGGATGGATCAGACTGAATCGCTGACAATGACCCGGCAGCGACAATCTGTCCTGCTTCCATGAGCACAAGCGTGTCTGCCAGCCGCTCCAGCTCACGCATGTCGTGGCTGACATAAAGCGCCGGAATGGCAAATTGCGACGAGAGGCGCTCAAGGCAGGTCATGATTTCTGTACGCGCCGTTGCGTCCAGCGCTGACAGCGGTTCATCAAGAAGGAGCAGGCGCGGCTGGGAGAGCAGCGCCCGGCCAATCGCCACGCGCTGGCGCTCGCCACCAGAGAGGTCTCCCGGCTGGCGGGCCAGCAACGGCCTCAAGCCGAGAAAGCGGATCACATCGCCCTCATCGATCTGCTCTGACACCCCGCGCTGACGCGCGCGCGCCTGACCGAATGTCAAATTCTGCGCGACACTGAGATGTGGAAACAGACTTGCCTCCTGAAAAACATAGCCAATCTGTCTTTGATGCGGGTGCCTGAAAATGCGCTGTGCGTCACTCTGCCACACCGTGCCTGCGACAGTGAGACTGCCAGAGACACGCCGCAGGCCGGCTATGCATTGCAGGAAAGAAGTCTTGCCACAGCCTGAAGGGCCGAAAAGGCCGGTAACGCCAGTCGCCGGGAAACTGAACCTCGCCTCAAGCTGAAAGGCGTCGAGTGCGCCGGTAAAGTGACCTTCGATTTTTGCATCGCTTTGCGTCACGAGCCAATCCGCCCAGCCTTACGGGTCAGGCTCATGGTGCTGAAAATCACAAGGAAAGAAAAAAGCAGCATACCAATCGTCAGGATATGTGCTTCGCGCCATTGCATGTTTTCCACGTAATCATAGATGGCAACCGATATGACCCGCGTCTCCCCCGGGATATTACCACCGATCATCAAAACGACACCAAATTCCCCGATCGTATGGGCAAAGCCAAGCACCGCCCCGGTGATAAACCCCGGCCAGGCCAGCGGCACCGCTACTGACCAGAACCTGTCCGCCGGACTGGCCCCCAATGTTGCAGCCACGTCCAGAGGCCTGTTGCCAATCGCCTCAAACGCATTGCGCAAGGGCTGCACCACAAAGGGCAGGGAATAGATGACTGACCCGATCACCAGTCCTTCAAAAGTAAACGCCATGGAGCGCCCACCGGAAAGCCCGGCCAGCCAGCCCCCCGGCCCTTGCGGGCCCAGTGCGATCAAGAGGTAAAAGCCGAGTACAGTTGGTGGCAGGACAAGCGGCAGGGCAACAATCGCGGCCACCACTTCCTTCCATTTTGCCTGAGAGCGCACCAGCCACCAGGCAACGGGTGTGCTGATGAGAAGCAGAATGACAGTACTCACGAAAGCCAGCATTAACGTCAGACGGATTGTGGGGAGAATACCTTCCATCAGCCTGCGGTCTTTTGTTCCACAGTCGGCACATCAAAGCCATGACGTGTGATGATCGCACGACCAGTTTCACCCTGAAGAAATGTCCAGAAGGCCCTGGCCACCTCACTGTCCCCATGACGGAGCAGCACCGCATCATGGCGCAGCGGCGTATGGAGATGGGCTGGCACCAGCCAGAATCTGGTTGAACTGCCAGCAGCAAGCTGCGAGCGGGCGACAAAGCCCAGTTCTGCGTTTCCGGTTTGTACAAATTGGAAGGTCTGCGCAATGTTTGACCCCTGAACGATTTTAGGTTTTATTTGTTCGTAGACGCCAAGTTTTTTCAACACCTCAACAGCAGCGGCACCATAAGGCGCTGTGCTGGCATTGGCGATTGCCAGTCGTCTGAACGTATCCTGTGACAGGAGGCCTGCACCGGCACTTGTGTCCCTGTCAGCGCTGTACAATACAAGATGGCCCAAGGCATATGTGATCTGACTGTCCGCGCTGGCGAATTGCGCCTGAACGGCTCTGGCGGGCCTTGCCTGATCTGCCGCCATATACAGATCAAAAGGCGCTCCTTGCGATATCTGGGCGTAAAGCTGCCCCGTGGAACCGAAACTGAAAATCACTTCATGGCCGGTTTCGGCGGTAAAGGCCGTGCCCAGATCACGGGCCGGGCTGGCGAAGCTGGAAGCAACAGCAACGCGCGCTTCACCCGCCATTGCACCAATAGGCGCAGCGATGACAGCGGCAAGCCAGAACGTAATCCGGACGATCCATTTCTGCATGGGTTGCTCTCCTTGTTGCCGGTGGGCTGGCACTAATGCCCATCAGGTCGCACGGGATCATGGCATATATTGAGTGTAGCAATTACGCAGGCCACGCAAGTCCGATCCTGTCATCCACGATAGGCATACAGGTCCCGGGTATGTGGTATGAAGCGCCGTTCGGTCCAGCCCGTAAGTGTGTCAGGACAACGCTTCCCTCCTTTTCAAAAAAACTTATGGGCCCCCTTTGGCGAGGCCTTATTCTTTCGCGCTCTTTGAAATGAAAGGAGGCTGATATGGCACGCACAACAAAACGACAACCTGCTCAACGGAACCATCGACAGAGGCTGAAACAGCGCTGGGCGGTCCTGTCGCGAAGGCAGGGCGGGAGCGGCGCAGGCTGGCCATTTGCGCAAGAGAGTTCCAGTGCCAGTGATACATTGGTCGCGTTGCCGGATTGCCAGAGCACACACGAGTGCGTGACTCGCAACCAGATAGCGACTCACTGCATGAAGGCTTGCTAGCCCCGGCGTGATCTGATTGCGCCTGTTTAGACCGTATTAAGACCGGCAACTTACCCTGTGTCACCGGTATTGAGTACGATCAGCAGAATGCGATCGCCACAGTGGGCAGGAGGACACGACGATGGGTGCACAGGCAGTCAGGCTGACAAGCATCGATATTGATAATGCCTTGAATAACAATCACTTCGAGGTCATTTTCCAGCCTATTTTCAGCCTTTCCGACGGCGCGCTGCTGCGTATGGAATCGTTTGTCCGCTGGGTTCATCCAGGGCTTGGCGTATTGCCGCCGGGCGCCTTTATCTCCTTTTTTGAAAATCAGGGTCGCATGAACGAGCTGACCCGCTATGTCGTGGAAAGCTCACTTGAACAATACCTGAACTGGCGCGGCACAGATGGCCCTGGCTTTTCTGTTAATCTGGCTTTTGCAGACTTGCTGGACGATACATTCCCGGCATGGCTTGACGAACTGCTTGAAGAGAGCGGTTTCCCAGCAGAATTGCTGACCCTGGAATGCCCAACCATTCCCAATAATTATCCGGCCGCTGAAGCAGAGCACCTGTTTGATGGCCTGAAAGCTACCGGCGTGCGTCTCGCAATCGAAATGCGGGGACGCGCCAATGAGCAACTGCGCGCCCTCAAGCCTTTTCCCTTCGCTGAGATCAAGACAGGCGGTTCTGCGATCCTGCGCTTTGCCCGCACGGTACGCGGCGGGCCTGGCCTCACGGCGATTTCTGAACTCCTCGAACTGGCGCAGGAAAATGACGCCATGGCCGTTGCCGTGGGGGTCGAAGATCAAGCATCACTGGAAGCGCTGGTCAGCCTGGGCTTCGACGCAGCGCAGGGGAATTATCTTGCCAGTATCGGCAAGGCTGACGGTTTTGATCCGTCGATGATTGCGAAAGTGCGCAGTGCCTTGTCTCTGGAAAACGCCACAAAGGCGCAACTGAGAAGTCTGGCGGGAGAAGCACAGACCTTGGATGCCGAAGCGCAAGCTGACCCCGCGTCGATGGGGACAATGAATGAAGCACAGGTCGACAGTGCACAGTCTGATGATGATGCTCAAAGCGGCGCAGAAGACCTCGAAGCCATCGCCGCAGAAAAAAAACGTAAACTGCGCCTTGCCGCCAAACGCAAGGCAGCAAAAAAAGCCGCGGCCCAGAAAGCTGCTGCCGAACAGGCAGAACAGGAGCTGGCTGAAAAACAGCATTTGCTGGAAGAAGCCGCAGCGCGCGAACACGCCGAAGAAAATGCCCGCCGACTGCAGGAAAGACTGACGCAAGTTTATGACGAGGAAGATCTCGCCGCGTCCATCACGCCTGCCCTGAAAAATAAACCGGCCAAAGCAACTGAAGCCCCTGCCAGACCTGTTCAAAACGAAGATGCTGCACCAGAAGCGGGATTGCTGCTGGGCGGGTCTCTTGCACAGGCTGCCCTTGGCAGAAGTGCCCCTGCGGCTGCGCCGTCGAGCGTGACCGAGGAGTTGGTGGATGAAGAATTGGCAGATGACGATGGTATTGATGCGGCCGAAGACGCGCTGATTCTGTCCGACGCAGAAGTGCTGGATAAGGTTGGGGCGGAAACAGAAGAGCCCGCAGAACCAGCAGAGACAGTCTCAGAAACTTCTCAAGAGGCAGCCGTGCTGGATGCTGACAGAACGGGCCTGAATCTGTCCATGGCAGACAGCGTGCCAGACCCTGCCTATAAAATAGAAATTACGGACAGAAGTGAAGAAGGCGACAGCACGCCCGATGCCGCAGCGGAGATATCGCCGCGAGACTATCACTTTGTGTTTAGTGCACAAACCCGCGCGCCATCAGACGAGGCCGAGCCACTTTCTGAAGCTGATCTGAAATCTGAAGATGAAGTGCTGGACGAGGCTTTCCGGCACACAGTCGAGCTGGACCCTACGGTTCATCACGAAGACCCCGCAGACGGTCCTTTCAATTTTGACAGCACAGAAAAATATATCGCGGAAAGATTGTTGCGCCCCAAACGCCCCAAGAGTCGGAATTTTCTGCAGAAAAAATACCGTATAACGCATTTCTGGCCACGCTCATGGCAACGAAAATGGCGTGAACTGAGGGCATCGCGTCATCAGGATTGGGATAATCTCTCTACCGGTCTTGATTAAGATCAACCGTCCAAAATCAATCACGGGTACTGTTTTTTTCAGTACCTGACAAAAAACTGTTGCCTGAAAGAGCGCATCGCTTCACGATTCGCATAACAGTTCAAAAGTTTACGTATATGTCCCCTGCTGTGATGCTTTCAATTCTGGCAGCTGTTGTCTGCTTGACACTTTTTGCCCTTGTCAGGTCCGGTGCCATGGCAAGCCTGACCCAGCGCCCCGCGTTAGTGCTCGCCATCTCGACACTTGCGGGTATTCTGTACAGATATACCGGCCTGCCCATGTCTGACGCCGGTGTCGTCAAACTGATTGCGGAGGCCTGTCTGGCGCTGCTTGTGTTTTCAGCTGCTCTCCATTTCCGCATCAGCCGTCTGCATCTCAACTCCCCGGCTGCCTTGCGCCTTGCGGTCATTGCCGGTCCCTTTTTCATGGTGATCGTCGCACTGTCCGTGTTTGTCCTTTCCCCTTCCGTGACGGTCTGGTCAGCCCTCGTCATTGGCGCAGCCCTGATGTTGAACGGCGCCAGTCTTGAGCGCCGTGTCTTCCGGGAATCATCCATCTCCAAACGCATCAAGGCAAGTATTACGCTTGAAAGTGCTGCTGCGCTGGTTGTTGGCCTGCCGATTGCTGTGATGATTGAAACTGCAGCGATGACCCCGCATCTCACCAGCGGCGATATTGTAGAAACAGGAATCTTCCGCACCGCAATCGGATTTGCCATTGGCGGGGCCATTGGCCTTCTGGGCGGACGCGGCTATAAATGGCTGGTGAACAGAAAAAGCCCTCTGGCAAAGCCGGGTGTCACGATCACTGCCGGATTACTCGCCTTCTGTCTTGCCTCCCTGCTCGGCGGCAGCGCCATCATTGCTGTGTGTGCGGCAGGTCTCATGTGGTCAGAAGAATCCAGCCTGAAAAGGTCAGAACGGTTCGTGCTGCATAGCGGTTATGAACAGATCGCCAAGCCGCTGGCATTTGTCCTGTTCGGTTTCGTGCTTGGCCCACGCCTGTTACAGGCTGATGCGCTGGTGATCCTGTTTGCGCTGTTTGCCGTCACCTTGCTGCGCATTGTGCCAAGATTGATTGCCCTGAAATCGCTGAAACTTGCAACCGAAGAAGAGCACTTTCTCGCCTGGTTTGGCGGCGCGCCCGGTGCTGCATCAGCACTCTTCCTGCTCTGCCTCATTGATAGCCCGGCCCTGGCCGATCAGGAGATCGTCATGACAATCGGCGCAACCTGCGTATGGACCGGCGTTTTCATCACCAGAGCATCCTCGCGATCACTGGCGAGTTTTTTCATCCAGCGCGCCGCGGCCGCAAGACGCAAGCGCTACTACGCCTGATCGCTATTACCTGTTGACTGGCAAGCTATTTGCTCGAGTGTAGCCGAAACGGTAATCTGAAAAGCCGGAAGCGAGAGACAGGGCATGGATAACGATACGGTCAGGATTGATATTACAGATAACAGAACGGCCCGCATCACCTTGAACAGGCCGGATGTGTGCAATGCGCTGAATGATGACATGATCAACGCGCTCAGTTCGGCACTGGCAAATATCAACACCTCAAAAGAGATCAGGGCCGTCATTTTCACTGGCGCGAATGACTGCTTCTGCGCGGGGCTGGATATCAAATGGATGGAGCGCATGGCGCAGGCCGGTTCGGATGATGTATCCCGACGGCTGGCGCACCTCCTGTTACAGATCAAGGACTTGCGCGTGCCAACTGTGGCAATGATTGACGGGCCCTGCGTTGGGGGCGGCGTCGCGCTTGCGGTTGCCTGCGATATTTCTGTTGCCAGCGAAGAAGCCTATTTCGCCCTGCCCGCTGTGCATCTCGGTGCCATCCCCTCGATTGTTGCCCCTTTCATCATTGACGGGATCGGCGCGCATCTGGCGCGGCGCTATCTGCTGACCGGGGAGCGCTTCACGCCGGAGAGAGCCAAGGATATTCACCTGATCCACGCCGTGTGTATGCGCGCGCAACTGGAAGCAACGGTTGGCGGGTTTGTTGAACAACTGCTGAAAGGCGGGCCGGCTGCGATAGAGGCCAGCAAGGAACTCATCAGCTATTGCGAGGACAAGCCACTGAACAAGAAACTGGTGGAAGATGCCGCCCGGCGCGGCGCCAAACATCGCAAGAGCACTGAAGCGCGCGAGGGCCTTGCGGCCTTCCTCGCCAAACGGTTACCCGGATGGGCAGGGGATGAGTAGCCGGCAGGCCTGTCAGGTCTTGTCCCGGTCGTCCGCTCTTGCGGCTGGCAAGTCCTGCAATGCCAGCGCCAAAGCCCGGTCCATGCGTGACATGGTCTCCTGCAGCTGAACGATTTCACCATGCACTTCCTGCAATTCCTCGCGCAGTTCCGCATTCTCGCGCACCAGCACGTGCTCCAGGTCTTCTGAGTCTTCCTCAACCACGCGCACAACAATCGCGACAAAAAGGTTGAGCATAGTGAAGGTGGCAATCAGCACAAAGATGACGAAGAATATCCACGACGACGGATGCGTCTCAGCCACCGCGCTGGCCACATCCGGCCAGCCTTCCAGCGTCATCACCTGGAACAGCGTGTACATGGCGGTGAAAACATCTGCAAAGAGGTCGGGGTGATCCGGACCGTACAGGTTCGCGGAAATAACGGCGAACACATACAGGATCAGCACCAGCACCACGCCGACCGAAAAAATACCGGGTATTGAATCGAGCAGCGCACTGACCACGACACGCATACGCGGCATGACGGTGACCAGATGCAAAACCCGCAGAACGCGAAAGGCGCGGAAGGCCGAAAAGGCGTTTGGCAAGGCCAGTACGGATAGCGAAATGATGATGAAATCAAAGACATTCCAGCCATTGCGGAAAAACTGCCGCCGATAGGCATAAATGCGCATCAGCAGCTCAATGACAAAAATAGCCAGAAAAATAAGGTCGGCCCGATACAGAAGGAGCGCATACTCAGCCCGGATTTCCGTAAAGGTCTCCATCCCCAGCGTGACCGCGTTAGCTACAATCAAGAGCAGGATGGAATTCTGAAACAATCTGCTTTCCAGAAAAGTGCGCAGCTTCGCTGTGTGTGCAGGCAGTTCCTGCCCTGCTGACAGAGCCAGTTCCGCCTGAGCCGCGTCCGAATGGTGATCGCGCGTCATGTCTGTCTCCAAAATTACCGGATCATCAGTGACTGATGGCCAGTTCTGGCCGCCAAAGCAGAAAATAAGGCCACCAGACCTCCCATTTCATACCAGACGTTAACCATCTCAGCCAAAAAGACTGTTATATCTGGCACATAAGGTAAATCGCGGCTAAGGCGCCAGCCTGTTCTGGTGAATAAGCCGAGATGTGTTGAACCGCAAGCGGCGTGGGCCCTAATCTATGAGCGTCAATGACGAGACTGACTTCCCGGCAGCCGAGGATGACAGCAATGTGCATAGTCTTCGCACCCCCGTGGAAGGAACAGAAAAGAACCCCGAGCACACTGTGGGCAATTTCACCAGACCATCAGAACGCTGGAACCGTCGAGCGCAACTGGTACAGTTCGGTTTTCGCGTCGCAGCCTTTGCGTTTCTTGGCTGTTTCCTGTTTGGCTGGCCGCTGGGCACGAGCCTTGCGGAATACAACCAGACCGGCCTGTTCCGCTTCCGTCTTGGCTTCACCATGCCGGTTTTCTTTTATATGGTCACGATCCCGATACTGATTTACGTGATCGGACATATTTTGTCGCTTGGCTTGCGCATGGCAGGGAAAGCTGAAGATCTGGAATTCTCAGCCGTGAGCCTGTTGAAACCGGATGTCAGCGCCGCACAGAATATCAGGATCGTTGGCACCGCCGTTCGTGGACAGATCGACTCCCTGAATGTGCATCTGGATGAAGCCCTTGGCAAACTTGCTTCTGTCGAGAGCATGATCCGGCAACAGATCAAGGCAATCGACAGCGCTGCGGAAGCGATGCAAAGCGCGTCACATGACAACACAGACAAGGTTGCCAGTGAGCGCCAGCAACTGATGCAACTGACGGAGAAGTTGAACCTCGAGGCGGAGAAATTTGCCGAAGCGATTGCCGAAAAGGCGCGCCTTGGCCTTGAGTCCTCTGAGACTGCCAATTCCCGCATCGCCGGGGCCGAAATTGATCTCGAAAACAGACTGACCAGACTGGAAGATACGGCCGCCAAAGCCCTGACAGCTTTTGAAAGCCTCGCAGACACTATGCAGGAACAGGAAAGTGCTGTCAGCCGCAGCACCGCCCGCCTCGACAGCCTGGCGTCAGCCGCTGACGGCAAGACCAGTTATCTGCGGCACCTGTTACAGGAAAATGCCGAGAACATACTTGAAGCCCAGAAACGGCTGGAGGCAGACGGCCAACGGCTGGAGCAGTTGATCCAGGACCAGAAAGACCGCGCAGAGCGTCTGGCTGAAACCGTGGCCGCGCAGGCCGAACACAACCCGGAGCTGGAAAAAGCCTTTGAGAGCCTCTCCATGGTGGAGCAAATGATCCGCCAGCAGGTGGAAACAATCAACACTGCCGCCAGCACGATCCAGACAGCCTCCAGCGAAAGCGCCAGCCGCATTGAGACTGAACGCGATCAGATGATTCAGATGACCGAACAGCTTAATCAGGAAGCGGAGCGCTTTGCTGAGTCGATTTCCCGAAACGCACATTCCGGCCTTGAAACACGCCTTGGGGATCTGGAAACGGTTGCGCAGAATGCGCTGAGCGCTTTTGAAAAACTTGCCGGATCCATTGAAGCGCAGGAACAGGCGGTCACGCAAAGCAGTGCCCGTCTCGAAACACTGACAACACAAACCAGTGAAAAGGCCGGCCATCTCGCAGCAATGCTTGGTGAGAATGTAACAGCCATCGCCCAGACTCAGGAAGGCCTGAACGCTGAAAACGCGAAACTGGAACAGATGATTACCGACCAGCGCGCGCGGGTTGAACAACTGGCGACCTCCATCAATGAGCAGACCGAAAACAACCCTGCGCTCTCAGGTGCGATTGACAGCCTCGTCTCCGTCGAAACCATGCTCCGTGAACAGATCACAGCCGTTAGCACAACATCCGGGCTGCTACAGGATGCAACCGGCAACAACGCAGAACGCCTTGTGCAAGAGCGCGAGCAGCTGATGTCCCTGATGCAGGAGCTGAATGAAGAGGCGGGCCGCTTTGCCGATACCATTTCAGAAAATGCACGCACTAGCGCCGATATGGCCTCTGACGATTCGCGCTTTGCAGAGGCGCAGGCAAAGCTTACAACACGCATCGAAACGCTTGAGGCGATCTCTTCGAGAGCTCTGGGTGCCTTTGATAACCTGACCACAGCACTGGCCGAGAAAGAAGGCATCATCAGCGAGAGCGCACAGAGGCTGGACACCATCTCTTCCCGGGCCGGAGAGCAGACAGATATGATCCGTCAGATGCTTGATGATAACACTCAGGTCATGACCTCGGTGCAGGAACGCCTGCAAGCCGAAGGACAACGCCTTGAAGCCATCATCGTCAGCCAGCAGGAGCGGGCTGATACATTGCTGACCGCCCTCTCGGAAAAAACAGGCACAGGTCTGTTTTCTACCGACGCACTGGAAAAACTGGACACGGTTGAGCAGATGATCCGGCAACAGATCACGGCGATGGAACATGCAGCAACATCCGTGCAGACAAGTTCTGGCGAAGCCGCAACCCGGATTGCTGAAGAGCGGTCACAGCTAATCTCCCTGACAGAAAGCCTCAACAAGGAAGCGGACAGGCTGGTTCAGGCCATCACAGAACAGTCCGGGCTTGACCGGACTGATTCTGATATCTCGTTGGAGGCCTTTGGCAAGGCGGAGCAGGCTATTCAGTCGCGGCTGGAGACCCTCGAACAGAAAGCAGAACAAACCCTGAGTGCTTTTTCTACAGTGTCTGAGCAACTTTCCTCACAGGAGAATGCGGTATCCACCAGCGCCGAGCGGATTGGCAAAGTGAAAACAGACACAGCGCAACAATCAGCTGAAATGGCCAAACTGATCGAAGCCAATACGTCTGTCCTGTCAGAGGCTCAGTCAAGATTGGCAGCAGAGAGTCAGAAACTTGAAGACATGATTCAGGACCAGCGAGAGCGTGCAGAGCGCCTAGCATCAGCCATTGCAGAGCAGACAGCACGCATGAGCGAACTGGAACAGACGCAGGACAGCCGGGCAAGACCGATGCGCCGCCATGACGACCAGCCTGCCCGCAAGCCTTTGTCCATCAGCAGTATTCTCGCATTGGGGGATGATACAGGCAAGACTGCCGATGCGCCGATGCTCCTGAAAGAAGATGCCGCAGCTGCTGCCCGCGACAGTGCAGAAGTGCGCCGCACACGTCAGGAGAAGTCATGGCGTGACATTCTGGCAGCCGCTGACGTAACAGATGACCCCCTCACACTTGAGCGCACTGCTGTTAAAAATACCGGCACAGATAAAAGCACCAACCCGGCCGGGAATTCGGATGCTATCGGGCTTGTCCGCAAAATGCAGTATTTCATGCGCGATATTGAGCGTCAGCTTTACGGCGAGCCACAGCCTGCAATTATCTCCCGCTTCGAAGGTGGCGAGCGCAATATCTTTGCCCATATTATCTTGCGGCGTGACGAAGAGGCCGTGAAGGATCGTATTCGTCTTGAAACATCCCGTCGTCCGGCATTTCGTCAGGACGTATATCAGTTTCTGGAAACATTCGACCAGTTGCTTGAACCAGCAACTGGTGAACAGGATGGTGACACGCTGATTGACGATTATCTCGGCTCACCCATCGGGCAGGTTTATCTGATCGTTGGTAATGCGATGGATTATTTTTCCTGAGCCTTCACCGGCGGCACCATAAATTATAGCTAAGTAGCCTGAGGCCTGGATCAGCTTTCTACATCCGCCGCCTGCATGTTTTGCTCTATTTCCGATATTGCCCAGACAACAGTCTCATTGCCGACCCGGTTGACGGCGCTATTCAACGCCTCAACGGCGGACGGTAAAGCGCTGCCGTTAACCGGCTCATTAACCTCGAACAGACGTGACGCAATGCTGTTATTGCGCCGGTCAGACAGGCGGGCAAAATAAGCCACACGCGCAATGTTCTGCCCGTCCTGCATTTCCACATGGAAACTGCGTATATCCGTATCGAGAATAAAATCTCCAATCGGTAAGGTCACCCTGTCGCCCACCGCCTGAATGCGACCGTTATTTTCGAAACTCCGGACAAGAAATATGCGAAACAGGTTCGGGGCGCGGTCAGACCATTCTGCGTTCGCGAAATACTCATATCGCAACGGCTCAGGGGATCGGGCAATCCTGGACGTTTCAAACGCAGCCTCTGCCACAGGATCGGCAATAACAAGGCGTGCCGCCAGCTGCGTTTGCGCAGCAACAGTGCCGGGCACGGGCGACAGCGTGTAGCGTGGTGGTGTCTCGCCATTGCCCACAAGAAGCGACTGACACCCTGCGACAGCCATCATTGAAACGGCTGCAAGCGCAAACCTGCGCAATCTTCGCGTCGTTCTGTTCATCGGCACTTTCATTCAGGCCTCCTCAGTTCGCAGCTTCGGGGCGTGTATCACCGAAGAAAAATCTGGTCGGGTCACGCTCGACTTCACGGAGCATTCCGTCAAGTGTCCTGATAAGGCGACGGGAATCTGCCATGATACCGGTTGCCTCACCCAACCCCTGCTGGGCGAAAGCCTCTATCGCTTCGCGATTTTCATCAAGCAGGCCGTTAAGCTGGGTCATCAACAGTTGAGCATCCGCAACGGCGATATCAAACTCGATAATGGCTTGTGGCACATCACGGTTGAACACTTGCTCCATAGAGATGATCACCGTCTCGAGACTGTCAGATGTTTCGCTGAGACTTTCCGCAAAGACAGCAAAATCTTCCGCTGCACTGGCAGCATTATCGAACAGTTTGCCGATTTCTTCTTCGCGGCTGGCAAGACTGTCCGTGATGGTTTCCACATCTTCAAGAATTCTCGCAAGGGTGTCTGTATTCTTCTGGTCCAGAACGCGCTGCGCCCCGGCGATGATGTTTGTACCGCCATCAATAATATCAGCAATCGCAGAGGGCTTGGCCACAATGCGCGGAATGCGCTGTCGCGAAACATCACGCAGCAGCAGACTTTCAGGCTTCCCGCCTGTGAACTGAATGATGGCTAGGCCCGTCACCCCAACCAGCTCAATCTCCGCCTGCGTATCAACCTTGATCGGTGCATCGCGCGTCACCCTGACACGGGCGACAACCTGTTCAGGATTGTTGGGGGCCAGTTTGAGGCTGCGGATTTCACCGATCTTGATGCCGTTGAAGCGCACATCGCTGCCTTCTGACAGGCCGGACACACGCTCGTTGAAGACAACATCATACTCGATCGTGTCATTTTCCGCAGGTGCCAGGAAGTAGAAAAAGCCAATCCCGATAACCACTGCTGCCAACACGAATGTGCCCAGAAGCCGATAATTTGCTGATGTTTCCATTATTCTACTCTCTTCACTCAGGCTTAGCCTGTTGCTTCTTCACTTGCTTGCACGGTTGATACCATGGCTGCCCTGCCCCGCGGGCCGGAGAAATATTCCCTGATCCATGGATGTGGATCCTGCCGCACCTCTTCAATCGGCCCGATTGCCGATACTTTCCGGTCAGCCAGAACAGCCACGCGATCAGTAATCCGGTTCAGGCTGTCGAGATCATGGGTCACCATGAACACGGTAAGACCCAGTGTATCCTGCAGACTGAGGATCAGTTCATCAAATTTTGCCGCGCCAATCGGGTCAAGTCCTGCGGTTGGCTCATCCAGAAAAACGATTTCCGGGTCCATCGCCAAAGCGCGGGCAAGACCTGCCCGTTTGCGCATCCCCCCCGATAATTCTGACGGGTATTTTATCGCTGCGTCCAGTGGCAGGCCAGACATGGTTATTTTCATCGCTGCGATTTCACTGGCCAGCGCATCAGATATATCAAGATGCTCACGCAACGGGGCCATGATGTTCTGCGCAACCGTCATGGCAGAAAACAAGGCGCCATCCTGAAACAGCACGCCCAGTCGTCGATCAAGCTGCCGCTGCTCCGTTTCATTCAGGGAAAGGGCATTCTGGCCAAACATCCTGATATTGCCTGAGCGGGGTTTTATCAGACTGATGATGGTTTTCAAAAGGACCGACTTGCCTGTGCCTGAGCCTCCGACAACACCAATCACCTCGCCCCGACGGACGGCAAGATTCAGATGGTCATGAATAGTGATCTCGCCAAAACCGGTGACAAGGTCTTCAATTTCTATGACATGCTCATGACTGCTCGTTTCCTGTGTCATACGCCAAGCTCCAGGAAAAGAATCGCAAACAGGGCATCGAGAAAAATGACCACAAAGAGCGATTGCACAACAGACATGGTTGTGCGCCGCCCCAGATCTTCCGCGCTGCCTTCCACACACATGCCCTGATAGCAGCCGATGATGGAGATAAAGAACGCAAAGAACGGTGCCTTGATCAGGCCAACAAAGAAATTCTGTAACAGGATTACGTCCTGCATGCGTGCGAAAAACAGGTTCAGCGAGATTTCTGCCGCAGAAAGAGCGACCAGCGCGCCGCCAATCAGCCCCAGCATGGCGGCAATCAGCGCAAGTGCCGGCATCATGATGACCATTGCAAGGGTACGCGGAATAACAAGCGCTTCCATGGGGTCGATCCCCATGGCCTTCATGGCGTCAATTTCTTCACGCAATTTCATTGACCCGAGTGCCGCCGTAAAAGCACTGCCGGAACGCCCGGCAATCAGGATCGCTGTCAACAGCACACCGAACTCGCGCAGGACAGTAATACCGATCATTTCGACGGTGAGGATTTCCGCCCCGAACTGGGACAGAATACGAATGCCCATAAACGCGACCACCGCCCCGATCAGGAAGGACATCAGGCCGACAATCATCGTGGCGTTCAGACCTGACTCTTCCATATGATGAACAGTCGCTGCCAGACGCAATCGGCTTGGCCGCCGGATAATGCGGCCAATACCGCTGACGACCTGCCAGACAAAATTCAGAATATCCCTGGTGTCTTTCACGACTGAAGCAACGCCGCGGCCAAGCCGCTCCACGAGCATCAGGAAGGGGTTTCCGGTATCCACTTCAATCTCGCAGGGCAACAGATGATTGCAGGCTTCTGCCAGCAGGGGCGCGTGTCGGTCATTGATGTTGCTGAACCCGTATAACGGCTGCTCGGCAATTTCTTCGCGCATGGAGCAGGCCCGCATGGTGCGTTGCAACGCCATGGCGCCAGCTGTGTCGAGATGTTCAAGCCCGGACAGATTGATTTCCAGTTTCTGCCCCATGGCCCCGTCAGCAAACGCGCGCAGTTTGCTGTCAATCTGGCTCAACCCCGCTTCGAGCGTCCAAGCACCAGACACAGCGAGATGCCAGACATCGTTTTCTTCGGTCGCTGTAAAGGCTGCTTCGGCCATGCTGTTCCTGTCCAAACGGCGCTGATTGCTCCGCGCACCCGGTTCATGTTTATGCTTTTATGCCACGAGAACCTGAACCAGCCCTAAATACATGGTAATTAAAAGCTTAACAGGTGCGTTTTGTGGCATGATTTTTTCAGCTATCGCACAATGTGACGCATAGTATGCTGTATTATGAGAACGAAAGTGGGACATCCCTGTGTTTGAAAAGAGACTTGCGAGCGAAAACAACTGGCTGACAATCCTGCCAATCGCCATCATTCTGCTGGTGGCAAGCCTTGCCCTGACAACAGCTTTCCAACCGGGCAGTCAGCCCCGGGAGGCAATTTTCAGCCTGTTCATGCGACTGGATGCACGTGAGAGCAGCCCGGCGCAGAGTGATCGCTTCGTCATCGTTGATATCGACAAGGACAGTCTGGAACGCATTGGCCCCTGGCCATGGCCGCGCACGGAACTGGCGCAACTGGTCAATATTGCCAGAGAGTCCGGTGCCGATAATGTGGTCCTCACAGTGCCGGTCGAAGGGCCGGACCCGCTCTCGCCGGAAATTGTGGGCCGCTACTGGTTCAATTCCAGTACAGCAGATAACCGGGCCCTGATGTCTGAAATAGCGCGCCTGCCAAGCCACGATGTGGCGCTCGGCGAGGCTCTGGCGCAACTGCCTTCTGCCATCGCTGTGGCAGAAAATCCTGCCGCGCTGATGCGCGGCACACAAGGGTGGATGCGCACCTCTTTTGAAGGGGCAGAATGGATCACCCTGCAGCAAAGCGGACCAGCCCAGAACGGTCAGTCTCTGCCCGTCAGCCTGCCGAATGGCAGCATTTCGCAGAATATAGAAGCGGCCTCACAGGTGAGCGTCAGCGCCCTGCCTGTGGACCCGGATGGTGTGTTCCGTCGCGCCAGACTGATCTGGCACGCCTATGGCGCGCCTGTCCCGGCCACGTCGCTCAGTGCCCTGATGGCAGGCGAAAGTGAAATTCTGGCCACAGCGCATGATAGCCTGATCCATAATGCCGGTCACCCTCTGGCCAGTATCACGGTCAATGGCAACGAGATCATGCTCGACCGCCAGAGTGCAACCAGACTGTATTTTCCACAAAATATATCCGTGCCCACCGTTCCTGCGTGGCGCGTCATTGCCGGTAATAACAGCTGGCGTCAGTCCCTTGATGGTAAAACTGTTTTTATCGGGGAAAGCGTCTCCGGCAATGCCACGGTGCCGACACCGCGTGGAGACCTGACACGCGCACAGATACATGTATTGCTGGCAGACCAGCTCGCTGACGGGGCAAGCCTGACGCGCCCTGGCTGGTCGGGCTTTCTGGAGGCCGGTCTTGCCCTTTTGCTCGGCGTTGCGGCCGTTATCTGTCTGCTGTTCTATTCAGGTGTGATTGGGGCAGCCTTTACTGCAGTGGCAGGCATCACGCTCATGATCGCCACCTGGCTCGTTTTCTCCGGCAACGGAACATTGATCGACCCGGCACCAGCGATCCTTGCCATGGTTGGCGCACAGCTTGGTTATGGCCTGAGCAGCCTTGGCGCGTCCGTGCTGCGCGATGACAAGGTACGCGGCGCCTTTCATGGTGCCCTGCCGGCGACGACCATGGCCAAACTGCAAAAGCAGAAAGGCCGAAGCCTGTTGGACGGTGTGCGCCGACAGGTAACCGTGCTATCGGCCTCAATCCGCCTCCCGGATGATATGATCGCCGACTTTGTCGATAAGCCGGATGAGTACATACAGTTTCGTGCCAAGACGAATGACAAGCTGCGCCAGACAATTCTCAAACTTGGCGGCACAGTCGATTATGGTGAGGATGGCCGCCTGCTGGGCTATTGGAATGTGCCTGAGCTTGCCCCCAATCATATCGAGCGCGCCTGCAGCTGTGCCTTGCAGATGATCGAAGACATGAACGCACTGGCGCGTGATCTGCAGAGTTCGCAAGCCTCTTTCCCGCTGGCACGCATTGCTGACGAAGATAAAGGCTCGGCCTTTGAACAGGGTCACCTTGAGATCGGGATCTCCAGCGATGTCTGCTTCTCAGGACCTGTCGGCCGTGGTGCCCGCAACAGATATGCGGTTATCGGGCCATCTGTCACGCTGGCTGGCACCTTGCGGGAGCGCTCCCGGCTGTACGGACCGGCAATCGTCTGTGATGAGACTGTCTTTACTGCCCTGCGACATCATTTCGCTTTCCTCGACCTTGATACATTGCGGATCAATGACAACCCTCAACCAAGGCAGATTTACGGCCTTGTGGGAAACCCCTTCCTTAAAGCCAGCAAGACTTTCCGGCGCATGGCTGACACACAACGCGGGCTGGTGAATGCCTGGCGGGATGGCAACATCGCGGAAGGAAAGGCCTTTCTCAATCAACTGGAAGAAGTACCGGGCACACATCAGGCATTTCTGAGTCTCTATGAACAGCGTCTGCACACAGCAGAACTTGAACAGAAAGATTCTGATGGCAAAGGCAAAGATAAGTGGGATGGCAGCCAGCAAATCTATCTCTGACTATCTCTTATGTAACTGGTGCTCAGGCGTAGCCATCAGGCGCGTGCTGTACGGATAATACCACCATCCCACCGGCGGGCCAGTAAAAGGCCGGCAACAAAGCCAACGGCCCCCATGCCGCCCATCAACAGATAAGCGGGCAATGGCGCATCAGCGTTGAAAACGAAACCTACAAAAATTGCCGCCAGCCCGGTGAGCGCACCAACGCCGAGCGTCGAGACAAGTGTCATACCGGTATTGGAAAGACCGGAAGGAACAGCTCTGGAGATGAATTCCACAGAACCGAGATAGGTCATGGCAAATGTCAGCGCATGCAGTAGCTGCAATATAATCAGCAACGGTAATGGGGGTGAAAGGCCCGTCAGGGGCCAGCGAATAACCGCGCCAAGGGCACCAATCGAGATCATGGCAACCGGCCCCAGCCGACGTATGAAACTGCGCCCTTTATAGAGGACAATAATTTCTGCCAGCACCCCAAGGGTCCATAACAGGCCGATCAGGTCACTGCGATAGCCAAGTGCGGACCAGTGGAGTTCAGAAAAGTAATAATAGGCCGCATGTGTGCCCTGTGTCAGGCCAACTGCAATCAGCATCAGGATGAACGAACGCGAGCGAAACAGGCGCATGGCCTCGGTGATATTGGGCCGCACCGTAGTATGCACCTGATCATTCCCGGACAGCATAACAGTACGTTGGGGCAGTGCGTATGCGACAAGCAGCGTCAGGGTGGCTGTCATGCCCATCCAGACGACGCTCACATTATCGCCATGTTGGGCAATCAGAAATCCGCCGAGCAGATTTGCGACTATGAAAGCAAAAGATCCGGCGCCGCGAGACTGCCCGTAATTCACCAGCCCCGCCTTGTCCGCCCGCATCACGGCGGTATCGGAAAGAGGCACAAGACAGCCAAAGGCCCAGACGGCAAAGATGGTCAGCACACATATTGACCAGACTGGCTGTGGCAGCATCAACAACAGTGAGCTGATTGCCATAATGGCGGATACAGCCATCAGGGCGGTGCGCTGATCGGGCTGGTTCTCAGCCCACCACGCTATAACCGGCCCCAGGACAAGCCGCAAAATGAGAGCCCCCCCCATCACCAGACCAATCATGCCAGCAGTAATACCTTGCGCTTCCAGCCAGCCCGGAAAAAAAGGCAACTGCACACCGAGAAACAGGAACTGTCCGATATAGAGCGCTGTGTAAAGAGTGGCAGGTGTTCGAAGCATGGGATGGTGTCAGCTTTTGCCTGACCCCTAACCCAGTTATGATATGAAAGATAGAGACTGACGCCGCCCGCGTGTTGGTTTTGACCGGGCGATGGACTTCACACCGTCAGCGATCTGTCTGTTGATCCGCATACTGGGCGGTCGCAGCAGAAGAAACGCGATCTGCGACAATATCTGCCGATGTACCGATATCCTGAATGGTTTGCGTAAAAGCCTTTTTCAGCTCCTGCTCAAAATCCCTGTCAATATCGAAGCCCTTCTTGCGCAGGAGCCGCAATGTCCCGACATACATATCCCGGGACTCACGCACATCAGCAATCGCGCTCTCCAGCACGGAAATGTCGCCCGAACTCGGGTTCATGGCATAGGCGGCCTGACGACCGGACTCAGAGACCATTCTTGCATGTCGCAACGTGGCATTCGCATCCTGCATTAAAACAGCCTGCGGGCTCCGCTCAGCCGCCAGCATCGCGGCATATGCTTCAAGAGCCGCATCACGGCTGACCCCATCATTTTTCTGCTCTCCGCCGAAAAGCGCTGTCATCATGCGACCAGAAAAATTTTCTTCGGTGATTTCAGGCCAGGGTGTCCGGTCCAGTTGGCGGGTCGCGGATACCAGAGCTGCGCGCTCATGCACGCCTGCAAGAGAAACCGCTTCATCGGTTGCAGCGCCCGGCATGGCAATTTTAACTGACGCGCAGCCAGAGAATCCGACTGCTGCTACGCCCATAACAACTATTGTGTAAAAAAGCCTGATAACTTTCCGTCCTGAAACACTACTCATTGACCCAACCACACCCGTACTGTGAACAAATTTTCTCATCTCTCAGGCTGTAAAGGCTGCCGACCGGAGACAAGATGCTTGTTCTTTTATTTGCCCTTGCTAAACACTAACACTCATTCAATCTCAGCGACAATCTCTATGAGCAAGAAATATGGCCTTTTTCCGGCGATTGAGCCGCATCACACCGGCAGGCTGAAGGTCTCGACACTGCATGAGATTTACTACGAGGTGTCCGGCGCCCCCGATGGACAACCTGTTGTTGTCTGCCATGGTGGGCCCGGTGGTGGCACCTCCCCCTCCATGCGGCGTTATTTTGATCCCCAGAAATACCGGATCATTCTGTTTGACCAACGCGGCTGCGGGCGCTCAACGCCCCATGCAGAACTGCGGGAAAACACAACCTGGCAACTGATCGAGGATATGGAGCAGTTACGCAGCCATCTCGATATTGAGAAATGGCTGGTTTTTGGAGGCTCCTGGGGATCAACCCTCTCGCTGGCCTATGCGCAGTCATTTCCTGCGCGGGTTACTGGTCTTGTCCTGCGCGGTATTTTTACACTGCGACAGGACGAAATTGACTGGTTCTATCAAGAGGGTGCCAGTTGGATTTTCCCAGAAGCGTGGGAAAAATTTATTGCTCCAATACCAGCGAATGAACGCGACGACTTGCTGGGCGCCTATGCGAAGCGTCTGACCAGCGAAAACCGGCGCGAGCAGCTGGAAGCCGCAAAAGCGTGGAGCGTGTGGGAAGGCTCAACCGTGTCCCTTCACCCTTCCATGGAGCGGATGAAAAGTTTTGCCACAGACCATTTCGCGCTGGCCTTCGCGCGCATTGAAAACCATTATTTCATCAACAAGGGCTTCTTTGAGGAAGACGACCATATTCTCAAAAATGCTGACAAGCTCAAGGGTATTCCGGGCATTATCATTCAGGGGCGCTATGACGTTGTGACCCCCATGCGCACAGCCTGGATGCTGCACAAGGCCTGGCCCGAGTCAGAACTGGTCACCATCCCTGATGCAGGACATGCAGCAAGCGAGCCGGGCATCATATCCGGCCTGATCGCAGCTACAGAGAAGTTCAAAAAATAAAAAACGGGGAGCCGAAACTCCCCGTTCATATCCCGTATAAGACTTTTTGCTCTTACAATATGCCAAGGCTCGTCAGCACGATCAGGAAGATCGCTGCCGGGCACACAAAACGGATCAGGAAGTACCAGGCGCGATATCTGGATTCTGTCTTGAATCCGAGTTCCTCACGCGAGGCTGTTTTGGAAACGACCCAGCCTGCAAAAATAGCCGTCAGCAAGGCAACTATCGGCAACAGGAATTGTGAAGTCAGCACATCTACAAAATCAAAGAATGTCTTGCCAGCAAATGGTCCGAAATCAACCGGTACCCAGCTATTGAAGAAGTTGGCCTGTCCCGTTGGTACCTGCGACAGAATGTGCATCACACCAAGTGCAAACAGGATACCGCCAAGACCTATTGAGGCCAGAAGACGCCGTTTCATCTTGGCTTCCGGTGCAAGATCAGCTCCCCCGTCACGCCAGGCTACAGCAGGCTCCAAGAGGGAAATTGACGATGTAAGGGCCGCAAACAGCGCCATCAGGAAGAACACCGCGCCAAAAACGGCCCCGAACGGCATCTGCTGGAAGGCAAGTGGCAAAGTGCCAAACATCAGGCCGGGACCACCGCCAGGCTCAAGCCCGAACTGGAAAACGATCGGGAAGATCGCAAGGCCGGCAATCAGGGCAACGATTGTATCTGCCGAACAGACGATGGCTGCTGAGCCAGGCACATCGGCATCCTTGCTCATGTACATGCCGTAGGTAATCATCAGCGCAGAGCCAAGGCCGATGGAGAAGAACGCTTGCCCCAGAGCATTACTTAGGATCGATCGGTCCGCTATCCCCGCGGCCAGCGCGGCGAAGTCAGGCTTGAACAGATAATTTACCGCTGCAGTACCATCTCCCTGTACCAGAGCAACGACCACCAGGATCAACAGCATGACAAAGAATGCAGGCATCAGGATTGTGACAGCTTTCTCAATCCCACCGCTAATACCACGCGAGACAATCCCGATCGTAAGGAGAACAAAAATACCTTGGTAGATGATTGCTTCACCCGGCCTGGCAAGTAAGGCACCAAGACGTCCGCTGATCTCTTCTGGTGTACTGCTTTCAAAAGCGCCGGCAGAAATTGCACCCAAACCATTGCTGGCAATGTTGCTGAATAAATCACCCAGTATAGCGATGACATAATAAAGAACCCATCCGGCGATCATGCAGTAGAAGGAAAGAATGAGGAAAGAGGCGAGAATGCCAAGCCCTGCAAAGGTGCCCCACAGAGCCGGATGCCCTTCTGTTCTGGCCAGTCTGGTCACAGCTGAGATGGCAGAACCACCACCCCGGCGACCAATCATCAACTCGGCACACAGCACCGGAAGACCGATCAGCACAATACAGAGAATATAAATCAGCACGAAAGCACCGCCACCACTCTCACCCGCAACGTAAGGGAAGCGCCATAAATTACCGAGGCCCACTGCTGATCCGATTGCCGCCAGAATGAAGGCTGCACGAGAAGACCAGTTTTCCTGTCCTGATGCTTTGCTGACACCCGCCATAGTTGTTCCCTTCCAGATTTTACGCTTACAGTTCAGTGATTTAAGCAAATTTTCAGGATTCTTAGCAAATTTGCACAGGAATAGACAGTGGCTTTTCCGTCTATCTGCTAACGGCTTTTTAAGGCGTTCGGGCTTATTGTACGGCAACAGTCAGGTATGAGTATGATGCAAAGCGCGCAAACAACCGTTATTGATACAGAGCAACTGCAAACACTTGCGGCCGCTGCAGGGGTTGATGCCGCCAATGCGATCCTTGATGCTTTCTGGAGTTCCTGTGAAGATCTGCTCGTTCTGTTGAGAGACAGCTTCCGGGATCAAAACTTCGATGAAATGTCAAAAGCTGCTCACGCGTTGAAAGGCTCAGCAATGAACCTTGGCGCCGTTCAGCTCGCTGAACGGGCAAAGACGATTGAAAGCGGGGCGCGTGAGCGTAATCTCGAAACCGTGCAGCAAGCGTTTCTAAAGCTTGCTGGCGATATCTCTCAGTCGCGCGGGGCCTTTCAGGATCTCATGCAATCCATCGCTGCCTGACAGTTTTGCTGTCATAATTTTTTTCGGCAGCAATTTTGCTGAAAAGTGCACTCGGCCCCTTTAATCGATACTGCCATAATATGACGTACTGGTCCGCAGCGTATCCTGATCGCGGCAAACCCACGTACTCATGACCAGACCGAACCCTGCCATGATGGCAATCATCACATTGCCCCCGTGAGAGACAAGCGGCAGCGGCACGCCGACAACCGGGGCAAGCCCCATAACCATGCCGATATTCACCAACACATAGAGGATGAGGTTAAGACCAATCCCCATACTCATCAGACGGCCGAAATGAGATTTCGCCTTCATGGCGATGTTGGTCGCCATGATGAACAGCGCCAGATATAGCGCCAGCAGGCCGAAGGCACCGACAAGGCCAAACTCTTCCCCGAAGATCGTGAAGATGAAGTCCGTCTGCATCTCTGGCAGAAACTCAAGCTGGCTTTGCGTACCGCCCATGAAGCCTTTGCCCGAGACACCGCCTGATCCAATCGCAATCTTGGACTGCGCCAGATGGTAGCCTGAGCCGAGGGGATCACTCTCCGGGTCAAGAAAAGCGGTAATCCTGTTGATCTGATATGCCTTCAGAAGGTCGAAGCGGATGGCGCCGATGACTCCCACTACAGCCAGAATGGCGCCAAGCGTCGTCATGCGCCAGCTGAGACCTGCCAGCAGGATCACCGCAAGACCAATCGCGCCAATCAGAAGCGCTGTGCCCAGATCCGGTTGCAGGAATACAAGCCCGACAGGCGCGCCAATCATCATCAGCGGTACGAACAGGTAAAGCGGGTTGGAAACCTTCTTGAATTCGAGTCCGTGATAATAGCGGGCCAGCGCCATAATCAGCGCAATCTTCATATACTCGGATGGCTGTAACTGGAACCCGCCAAGGTCAATCCAGCGACGCGCGCCCATATTGATTTCCCCGATAAACGGCACAAGCACGAGCAAGGCCAGCATGGAGAAATAGGCCGGGTACGCCAGTGACAGCCAGACCCGCAACGGTGTCAGGCCGATACCGATCATCAGCACCAGCGCAAAAAGATAGCGCAGGGTATGCTGTCGCGCCCACGGGTCCCAGGCGCCCTCCGCCACAGAATAAAGCGTTGCGACACCAATCGCGGCAATAAGCGTCAGCAGAACAACAAGCCACCAGTTGAGAGAAGCAAGCCTTGCGCGCACCCCGTGCCGGCGGTCCATCATGATCAGTGTGCTCACGGCATACCTCCACTGACGGACTGCTGCGCAGCTCTTTGCAAGTCGGACAGCTTAACCGGTTTGTCGCGCGACGGATCATAGGCGCGTTGCATGGCCGGATCCTTTTGCAGCACAGCGCGCATGATATCACGAGCCTTCGGCCCGGCCGTACGCGAGCCGCCCATACCGTGCTCCACTACAACCGAGCAGGCATAGCGCGGATTTTCGTAAGGCGCATAGCTGACAAAAAGAGCATGATCGCGCATTTCGCGCGGCAGATCTTCGTTACGGATACGCTTGCCCGTTACCGGGTCGCGTTGCAGGCTGACGACCTGGCTGGTGCCGGTCTTGCCCGCCATACGCCATTCCGGATTTTCCAGTCGTGAGCGCGATGCCGTACCCCACTGATTGACCACGGCATCCATGCCATCACGAATAATCTGCATATGTTCATCATTGATCGTCAGGGACATACACGGCGGTGGCGGCACAACACCGCGCTCGTCCACCCTGACGATCCGCGGAGAGACATCCTTGCCGCTGGCAATACGTGCCGTCATCACCGCCAGTTGCAACGGTGTGGAAGCGACATAGCCCTGGCCTATGGCGGCGGATAATGTGTCACCGGGAAACCAGGTCTGCTGTTCCGGCGTGGAGCGGAAATATCGCTGCTTCCACTCCCGGCTGGGCACAATACCTTTTTGCTGGGTACCAAGACCAAGGTCATAGGTTTGGCCAAGGCCGAGGCGTTTTGAAACATCCGCAATCAGATCAATATCCAGCTGCTGGGCAAGATTCCAGTAATATGTGTCACATGAATGCTTGATCGATCCGCGCATATCCATGGTGCCATGCCCGCCCGGCTTCCAGCATTCAAAGAAGCGATTACCGAACCAGATCTTGCCGGAGCAGTTGACCCTGTATGAGGGCTTGATGCCCGCTTCCTGTGCTGCGATCGCGGTGACCAGCTTGAAAGTCGATCCCGGTGGATACACACCATTAAGTGTCTTGTTCAGAAGCGGGTTGTAGGGACTGTCATTCAACGCGCGCCAGCGTGATGAGGTGACCCCCACATTGAATTCATTCGGATCAAACGCAGGTACAGAGGCCATGACCAGGATGTCACCGGTTTCAATGTCCATGACCACGGCACTGGCGCTGACCGGCTCAGGCTCCTGACCATCTTCAGGCTCGATAATAGGCTCGGCCAGCACACGCATGGCCTCAATCTGCAATTCACTGTCAATCGTCAAGCCGAGCGGCTGCCCCTGCACGGGCCTGTCACCGTCATTAGGATATTCTTCAATGACGCGGCCATGGGCGTTGACCTGCACGGTCAGCGATCCTGCGCTGCCCCGCAGTTTCTCATCATGCTTGCGCTCGAGACCGGCACGACCAAGGCGGAAACCCGGCTGCCGATAGAGCAGTCTGGTCGCTTCGTTTTCTTCCTGTTGCAGATCATTTTCACTGGGTGCGCCAACATACCCGACCACAAATGCCATGGCTTCATTCCAGGGATAATTGCGCGTGTTCCCAACCTCAGACCGCAGCCCTGGGAAATTCGGCAACTCGAAATTGACTTTCGTAAATTCATCCCAGGTCAGATTGCTGGCCACCTCAATGGGCGTAAAGGCGCGCCCGCGCCGGGCCTCACGCACCGCTTTCTGCTTCTGGCTGTCAGAGATCGTGATGATCCGTCCCAGATGCTCCAGCGCATCTGAGATGCTGCCCGCTTCCTCCGGAATCAACAGCACGCGGAAATTTTGCCGGTTGGTTGCCAGCGGCACGCCAAAGCGATCATAGATTTCACCGCGCATGGGCACGATCACCCGCTGGTTGAAGCGATTATCGTCGGCAAGTCCGCGATATTGCTGATAGTCACGTACCTGAAGCTGATAGAGCCGCCCGCCCAGACCAGCGAACAGCAGCACAGACCCCGCGGTGAACAGGGTTGCGCGGCGCGAGAAAATCATGTGCCGCTGGGTATCAAAGGGTTCTACGCGCATACTATTGTTCTATTATAACCCGTTCGTGCAGGCTGGAAAAGGCTATCGCCATGACAGGGTAAAAAGCGAATGTCACCAGCACCTGCCAGATGACCGGCCAGACAGGCATCCATGAACTGGCAAAAATACTCATGGCCAGCCAGATAATGCTGCCAGCCATCAACGCCGCCACAAGGAATCCAAGCCAGACCACATGCTGCTCGCGCCCCAAAAAGTAACTGCGCTGGGTAATCATCGCATATTGTGTCAACAGATAGGCGATCGCCCACATACCCATGGGCCCACCCAGAAGAAGGTCCTGCAACAGACCAATCAGGAAAGTGGAAACGGACGGCATGTATTCTGCCGCATATAGCGACCAGAAAAAAATCACGATCAGCGGGAAGACAGGCGTCGGCACGGTTCCTTCAAACAGACGCAAGGGCAAAGACAAAAGCAAGACACCCACAAAGCCCAGCAGGGTTGGCGTCAAAGCGCGCAGGATACCTGCAAATCCCTGTTCGGGCTGGATCATTGGGGTGCTGCCCCGTCCGGCGCTGGTTCAGAAACATCGTCGTCGAGAACATTGCCGACTTCCTCGTCAACAAACTCGTAGTCGAGGACGCGCACGGCGTTAGTTCTGCTATATTTGGCAAACAATCTGACCGTGATCTCTTCATCGCCCATATTGCCGATACTGCCGACCGGAATCCCGCGCGGCAGCTTACCGCCCGTGCCGGACGTGACGATGCGCATACCCGCGCCAATCTCGTCCGCGTCTCGTGTTTCAAGAAACAGAAGAACAGGTTCGTCAGGGAAGCGCCCGGCAAGAATGGCCTCAATGCCAGCTTCCTCGACAAAGACCGGAATCCGGCTGGAGAAATCCGTCAGCATCAAGACGCGGGAGGCAGAGCGGCCAGAGGTCACGACATGGCCGACCATGCCTGCCGTATCAATCACCGCATCCCCCTGCTCGACATTCTGGTTGCGCCCGGCATTGATAATCAAGGCCCGCCGATAGGGCCCACCAGCTTCGCCAACCACACGGGCATCAATCGGCTCTGCCGGTGTTTCCATGCGCATCTCCAGCAGCTGCTCGTAATGGGCGACCTGCTGGCGCAAAGTGACGGCCTCATTCATCCAGACACGCAATTCTGCATTCTCTTCCCGGAGACGCTTGTTCTGCTCAAGATAATTGAAATAGTCCGTAATATCCCCAAACCGGTTATCCACCCACCTTATCGGGGCATTGAAGAGGCTGAGGACCGGTTCTGCGGCATCCAGCAATGTTTCCCGGGCTTTTTCAAAAACAGATGCCTGCGCACCGTACAAGGAGAAGGAAAACATCATGAAGGAAACGGCCAGCAGAAAAATGATGCTGAGCCGGCGGTTGCTTTTCCGCCCAAGCCCTTCGCGGCTTTGAGAACCGAGTTCCTGCATCATCAAACTCCGATACCCTGAAAGGTGCGCAACTTCTCAGCTACCTTGCTAGGCGGTGGACAGAACCGACCGCATGGTCTTGTCATTTTCAAGCGCAGCCCCTGTACCAATGGCCACACATGATAAGGGGTCGTCCGCGACTGATACCGGCAGGCCGGTTTCATCCCGCAAGACGCGGTCCAGATGCTTCAGCAAAGCGCCGCCACCTGTTAGCATGATCCCCGTATCAACGATATCTGCCGCCAATTCAGGCGGGGTTGCCTCCAGGGCGACTTTTACTGCTTCAACAATCTGTGTCACCGGTTCGCGCAGCGCTTCCACAATCTGATGTTCACTGATTTTTACTTCCTTGGGCACACCATGCATCAGATCGCGACCCTTGATATAGATCATTCTGGTCTGCTCGCTCTCATCAATCATCGCTGCACCAACTTCCTTCTTGATGCGCTCGGCTGATGCCTCGCCAATCAGGAGGTTATGTTCGCGGCGGATATAGCTGATGATTGCCTCATCCATCTTGTCGCCCCCAACCCGTACAGAGCGGGAATAGACGACACCGCCCAGCGCCAGTACCGCAACTTCTGTTGTGCCACCGCCAATATCAACAATCATGGAACCTGTCGCCTCGGTGACCGGAAGATTGGCCCCGATAGCCGCTGCCATTGGCTCTTCAATCAGGTCCACCCTGCGGGCACCAGCTGACATCGCGGCTTCCTGAATCGCGCGACGTTCAACCGCTGTGGCACCTGACGGCACACAGATGACGATGCGCGGGCTGGCAAAAGAGCGACGGTTATGCACCTTGCGGATGAAATGCTTGATCATCGCTTCGGCAACCTGAAAATCCGCGATCACACCATCGCGCATGGGCCGGATCGCCTCGATGTCTCCGGGTGTGCGGCCGAGCATTTCCTTGGCGTCGTTGCCTACGGCCCGAACAATCTTGCGCCCACCCTTGTTTTCGATAGCCACGACTGAAGGCTCGTTGAGAACGACGCCGCGTCCCTTCACATAAACGAGGGTATTGGCCGTGCCCAGATCAATCGCCATGTCGGCGGAGAGCATTCCAAAAAGGGTCGATAACATCTGACTTCCCGACTATCTGAGCATATTGGTCATAGCATATCCCAACACGCATATGAGTAAGTAGATTACAGTTGTTTGCCTTATACAGGGTTAATTATTTTCAACCACCGTCAGGCTGCGAGGCCAGATTTACTGCCCGGCGTCGCGGAGCCGAAGGCGCATGAAAAGCCACCGCACGAACAACAGGAAAACCAGCCAGCCAACAATGATAGCCGCCAGAATAAACAGATGTTCCGGGTCCCGGTTAGTGAAGAATTTGAGTATCTCATCGACCTGACCGCCAAGCGCGGCAATGAAAATGATTTTCGGGATAATACCAAGGCCTGTTCCAAGCCAGAATTTAAGGATGGAAATACGTGCAGCCCCGGCCATCGCGTTGACAACTATAAATGGAGCAGAGGGTATCCAGCGGATCATCATCGTGGACAGAATGCCGTGATGCTGGATCGTGCCGATCATGCGGGTTGCCCGCCCGGCAGAAAGACGGCTGACAAAGCGGCCGCCGAAGATATTACCCATCATGAATGTCAGCGTGCCGGAACACATTGTGGCAATCCAGGCATTGATCGCGCCATCGCGCGGGCCAAAGACAGCTACAGCGCCAGCAATCAGCAGCGTCTGCGGAAAGCCAGTCATCGCCAGCAGGCAGAAAACAGAAATCACGCCCAAAAGCGCGAATGGCGACTCCGAGATGCCGACCATCAATTCCTGTACGCGCCCCTGATCGAGCTGCAGAAGCTCGCCGCCAAAGACAAGCATAAGCAGGACAAACGCCAATAAAGCCACTGAAACAAGCAGCGACACCCACGCTCTGGCATCCATGTTATTTAGAAACCGGCCAATCAGCTGAAAAAGAGTTACCATCCGGTTGCGCCCTGCCCTGTGTACACGACAAGCATCCGACGCAGGATGCTGTCTTACCTGAAGGCGCGTCCTAGCAGAAAGTTATAGTGTAACGCAATGCAGGAGTTATCCTATGATAATTTTTTTGCGTTCCGGCGGCGTTGATCCGCCTCGCCTGCCCGCTCAATAGGTGAACAGAACCGAGGCTTTGAGCAGCGTATCCGTATCCTCGCGGCCAACCGGCGGATCAGTTTCGTAATCAACCTGGTAGGAAAGCTTGGAGGAAAGTGCATTTGTCAACTGCGTCACCAGCCCGACAGTAGTTGTCACGGTTGTGTTGGACTGCGTGTAGGTCGAGGCCAGATCATGGGTCAGGTCCACGCCCTCCCGGATGGTCATATCGAAGTCACTCGAAGCATAAAGTGCGAATTCTGACTCCTCTTCGTCAAAACCGGCCGGGACAGGTGGTGCCGGTGTTTCAATCGTGGAGAGCCGGTAGCCGGGGCCCCCTTCCACTTTCCAGACCTTGCCTTCCTGCTCAATCAGGAACCTGCCAAGTCCCGCCCCGAGAAACAGTCTGTTATCAAACCCTGAAAACTGATCTTCCTCGTACTGGGCCCGCCCGTAAGCGTATGTCCGGTCATCGAGGTCAAAATCGACCTGATAGGCAACGAGCCAGTTATTTTGCGTTTCCAGAGATTCTGACTCAGCAAAATTTGCTGCGGAGGTGATCGTGTTCAGGAACCGACCGACCTTGCGCTTGGCCACCAGCCCTAAGCCGAGATTTGTTGTTTCCGAATTACCTGTCGCGTTCGCTGCCGAGAACTCAACAGACCCTTCCCACTCACTGCCAGTTTCCTGTGCGCAGACCGCGGGAACCGCAGACAGCCAAACTATGGTTAGCGAAGTACCTAGAATGGTTTTCATCATTTTAATCCTGCCGAAAATTTTTTTTCTTAAAACATGATTCTAACGCGAGAGTTTCCCTTAATAGTTGTGGCGGCGGCCGAACATCACCTATAGTCGAGATCGTATTGTCCAATTTTGCCCAAAGACGACATGCCATGGACGGATCAACAACCGCTTTTTTTTCTGCCGGAGCAGAAAACTCAGGCATTGATACCCTGAATCCCGCGGCGGTGCTGGAAAGCCTGCCCTGCGAGGCACTGGTGGTTGATGCTAACAGCGGGGATGTGTTGTTCACGAATGCACAGGCACGAACCAATCTGGGATACACGGCTGCAGAAGCAGAACAGCTTTCCCTGCGGGCCATCAGCAATGATCTGTTTGAGGCACTCTCTGCCTGCAAAATCGCCCCTGATGCCGGACAGGCAGCAGCCATGCCAGAAATGGACGCGGACTATCACCGCAAGGATGGCTCTGTTTATAGCGCAGAGGTCCGTCTGCATATCGAATCTTCCGGGAACAAGACGCTGCTTGTCTGTTTCGCGTGCGAGAAAGTACGTCCCGGTGAACACACCGAACAGCTAAGACGGTACGCCCAGTTCAACCAGTCACTCCTCGATTCATCTGAAGCCGGGATCCTGAGCCTCACGCCCGTCCGGAATGAGCAAGGCGATGTCGTTGATTACAGATTTGTCGCCGCAAATGAAGCCAATGCCCTTTTAACCGGGCGCACACCTGAGCAGTTACTCGGCAAAACATTGCTGGAAGAATTTCCAGGCAATGAAGCCGAGGGGCTTTATGACATCTATCATCAAGTCGCGACGACGGGCCGGGCTGCGGAATTTGAAGTCCATTACAATCAGGACGACGTCAAGGACTGGTTCCGCATCAAGGCGGTGCAGACCGGTGAAGACGGCGTCACGATAAACTTCTCCCAAATCACACCCGCAAAGCGCTACGAGCTTGCCCTGAAGGAACTGCACCTTCTTTCTCTTGATACAGACCTTGATCTTGATATGTTCGCACAGGGCATTCTTGAGATTGGGCGGAAAATTTTTGATTGCCCGTTTGGCATCTATGCCCGCAATGACGGCGAAACCTATGAGCTTGTTGAGACAATCGGCAATCTGCCCGTAAGCTCAGGAGACACGCTACCGTTGAGCGAAACAGTTTGCGCCGCGGTGGTGAGAGAAAAGGCACCGGTGGCGCTGCATGATTTGAAATCAGTACACGAGAAGTTTTCACGTGCCGGGTTCGGTTGCTATATCGGCGCGCCCCTGATGACTGAGACGCGGGTCAACGGAACGCTCTGTTTTCTGGGGCCTGAAGCAAAAAACAGCCCCTTTTCTGACAGTGATCTGGATAATGCTAGCATGATGGCAGATATATTGTCTGCACGGATCAAACTCATCGAATCAAAAAATGCGCTGCGCAACAATCGGGACGAGTTGCAGATTCTGTTCAACAACATGCCCGCACGCATCTGGTACAAGGATGACAGAAATACGATCCTGCACGCTAACACATCTGCTGCAAAGTCAATGGGTTTTGAAGACCCGGAAGACCTGGAAAATGCTGATACCTACAAACTTTTCCCGGAAATGGCTGCAAAGTATCATGAAGATGATCTCGCCGTCATCAACAGCAACATGCCTCTGCGCAATATTGTGGAATCCTACACGCCCTTACATGGCGATCAGGGCTGGGTCAGCACCGATAAAATTCCGCTCGAGGTTCCCTCCGGCGAAAAGAGGCTGCTTGTTGTTGCCAGTGACATAACAACCCTGAAACAACGCGAAGAACAGTTGGAAAAACTCAACAAGAACCTGCAGGAATTTGCTTTTGTCGCTGCCCACGACCTGCAGGCACCATTGCGGCAAACCGCCATGTTCTCGCAATTACTACATGACGAAATCGCTGATTCAGCTGTATCCGAAGACGCGCTTGAGACTTTGAAAAATCTCGAAACGTCCGTACAGAACATGCGCTCCATGGTGAAAAACCTGTATCACCTGTTCAGTCTCGACACACAACAGATCAAACTTCTCCCTGTGGATATTGCCTCAGTTGTCAAAAGAGCCAGTGCATCACTGGAAGAGGTGCTGGACGATAGCCAGGCCGAAATTTTATTTGACGCATTACCAACTGTGCTGGGGGCAGAAGACCTGCTCGCACAGCTGTTCCAGAACCTGTTCGCCAATGCCGTGAAATATGCCGGCGCTGACCGCCCTGTGATCAAGATCAGTTCCCTGCAGAACCCTGTCAAACTTGTGCATGAAATCCGTATACAGGATAATGGCGTTGGTATTCCGCAAGAGTTTCATGAAAAGGTTTTCGAACCTTTCAAACGCCTGCATCACAAAGAAGAAGTTGAGGGTTCAGGCATTGGACTGGCGCTTTGTCGCAGGATTGCAAATCTGCACAAAGGCGCATTGCGCATAGACCCGAAATATCAGGACGGATGCTGTTTCGTTCTTGAAGTACCCTATTATTGAAGGACGCAGATATGCCCAGAAGAATTCTGCTCGTGGAAGATGACCCGATTGATTTGCGTTTTGTCCAGAAATACCTGGAAGCCGATGCGGACAATGATGACTTGATCATAGACACTGCCCGTAATGGGCAGGAAGCGCTCGACGTGTTGAAAGAGAACCATTCCCATTGCTTCATTATCCTTGATCTGAATATGCCCGGTATGGATGGTCGGCAGTTACTGACGGCGCTCAAGTCTGATGAAGAATTGAAGAAAATTCCTGCGATTGTCCTTTCAACATCTGACAGTCAGACAGATATTGAGGAGTGCTATGCCAGACATGCAAATGCCTATTTGGTCAAGCCTGACAGCCCGGGCGGTTACAAGCAAACAGTCCTGAGGCTGAAAGAATTCTGGCTGGATGAAGTCAGGCTGACGGGTTAGGCACCCGGTAAGTTCCTCACAGAATAACCGTCACCATCTGATCGGTACCAGATGTCGTGATCTGCACGTTTTCCGGCTTGAGGCCAAGAATGGCAGCCCCCAGGCGCAATGAAGAGTGTGATTCCTGCCCGATTGAGCCTGCCGGTGTGGCATCACTGAAAAAGATGGAAGCATCCGGCAAAATCTGTCTGTCAAAATAAAGCATCAGCTTGACGCCTTCGCCATGGCAGGCCGCGAAAAAGAGCAACTGGCTGTCGGCAGGACAGGCCCGCAACGCGCCCTCCACAAAATGTTGAAATCCGAGTCTGGCCAGCGTCTCATCGCCCGCCTGAGCGTACCAGGTATTATCGCATTCCATTGAAAAACGGATTTTCTTGTTACGCGCAATATCGCGCGCTCTGCTCTGCATACGCCGCAAAATAGTGTGGAGCGCAATTTCAGCAGTACCTGACAGATCACTGGTGAGGTAGGCACGGATGGCTTCGCTTGTCTCCAGTAATTCCTGAACAAAATCAGCGGTCCGGTTGTGGCCGTTGTCTTTCATGATCTCATGCAGAACTGACAGCCCGTCAGTCAGATAGTTCAGTGAAACTGCCGGTGCTTTACCCGGTTCTGGTGTCTCAGTTCCCTTTGCGGCAGCAGTTTCAACAGGCTGAGGTGTCGCCTGATGGCGTGCACTGATATTGTAGAAAATCTGCTTTAGCACAGCCGGCGAAATGTCTTCCTTGTCAATAACTGCATCAGCGCCAACGCGCGTCGCATGCAATCGCAATTCACCGGCATTTCCCCCGGTAATAAAGACAATAGGTGCATCTGTATATTGCCGCACTCTGGCAATATCATCTTCAATGGACACAGATTCAGGTCGCAGGACATCCAGCAGGATGCAGTCTGCAGGCCGCGCCGCCAGCGTCTCGGAGAGGTCTTCAAGAGACTTGCTGACGGTTACATCAAGGGTGTCGTTGGTTTTTGCGGCACGCTTCAGCACACTCGCGTCAAGTTCGTCATCTTCAATATAATGAATATGCATGGCACACCCTTGTCCTGAAAATTGTGGACAGAGAATAAGATCTTATGGTTAAAGCAAGAATAATCAAAATGGCAGACTGTTAAATTCTTCTAGCCGGCAACAAGTCTCAGACTGTTTCAAGTGATGGTTCAACTTCCACCACATTTTCGATAATAACTTCTTCGTAACTGACCTTGAGCCCTTCGATCAGGCCGGCAATGCCGTGACGATGTTCGGGGTCCATCTCGACACATGCCCGGATAAGCCGCATCATGGCGTCGTCCTGCATACCGCACAGCAGCGCGAGCACGGTCGGGTCATCGTTGATTTCATTTACAAGTGACTGAATGACGTCAGGCTTCATATTGCTTATCCCTGTCCTAAACTCCCCACCATATCATCCGTGACGTGTCTTTATTTTCAATTAAAGTCGGCCGGATTCCTGCTCTTGACCGGGTTTTGCGCACCTGATTGTGACTGTGCATGCGGCCTGTTTGCGATTAGGTTCCCATGCAGATACACCTGTCCCATAAGGAAGCATTCGAACATGTCCCTGAAATCCATAATTGCCGCCGTCAGCAGCCTGTTCCTTGTCGCCCTGTCATCACAGGCGCGTGCAGCAGACGCCACCGCCATGGTCTACTGGGCGGAGTGGTGTTCTGCCTGCAAAATTCTCGACCCTGTGCTGGAAGAAGCGGTGAACACGTATGACAATGGAGAAATTGATATTGTCCGTCTGGACTACACCAACATGACTTATGAAAGCCTGCTGGTGGAAGCACAGAAAGCCGAAGCGCTGGGGGTTGCCGACAAGGTCGCGCTGAATGATGTCAAAACCGGCTATGCGGTGATTGTGGTCGATGGTGAATTCCGGGGGCGGGTCGGCGCAGGCATGTCCGTCGCCCTGATGCACCAGGCTTTTGATGCGGCCCTGCAACTTGATTGAACAAGACCTGCCGGACCGGCCTGATTATCTGATTGAATCAGACGCACTTTTTGCAGCGTTGGGCAAACCTGATCTGAAAATCATTGATGCCTCCTGGCACCTTGACCCGGACAGGGTTGCCAAAACGGAATACGAGGCGCAGCATATTCCGGGCGCTGTATTTTTTGATATAGACGGCATCGCAGACCAGCAAAGTCCCCTGCCTCATATGCTGCCTTCGCCGGACTATTTTGATGCAGCAGCGCGTGACCTGGGTCTTTCAGGCACCGACCGGGTGGTTGTCTATGACAGTACCGGGATCTTTTCTGCTCCGCGCGTGTGGTGGACACTTCGCATCATGGGTGTACAGAATGTGCAGATACTCAATGGCGGCCTACCGGCCTGGATTGACCATGGATATCCGCTTGAAAGCGGGCCGGTACATATTGAGCCAGGAGATTTTTCAACTTTCTTCGAGGCAGGCAAGGTCATTGGACTGACAGAGTTGAAAAAAATCGTTGCCGATGAATCTGCCATGATCCTCGATGCGCGCCCTGCTGATAGGTTTGCTGGCCGCGCGCCAGAACCACGGCCTGGCCTGAAAAGCGGACATATAAGCGGTTCACACAACCTGCCCGCAAGCTGTCTGATCGAAAACGGCCACATGAAAACTGTGGAGGAAATTCGCAGCCATCTGAGCCAAGCTGGTATCACGGCGAACACAGATGTTATTGTCAGCTGTGGGTCAGGGATCACGGCTGCCATTCTGGCGCTGGGCCTTGCCCTTGCCGGGCATGAGAGAACCTGCCTTTATGACGGGTCCTGGGCCGAATGGGGCCAGTTGCCCGATGCATTCATCTGCCGATAAGAGGCAAGCCAGTGCGGTTCAAAAACAGATTGGCGAGTGACAGGGCAAACACAGTTACCGCTGTCATAAACAGACCAATGCTCTCCTCACCCCCGGCAGAAGCTGGCGTGTGGATGCCGAGCCATGGTGTCAGGTGAAAGAAGATCGCTCCCGCGACGAGCGCTGTGCCAAGCACTGCACCATAACTGCGCGTGCGCGGTAAAATCAGCATCAGCCCCGCAGTCACTTCCAAAAGGCCAGTCAGAACGCGTACACCCGGCTCAAAAAGGCTGATGCCGGAGCGCTCTGCGATACGCTCAAAAATGAAATTCTCAGCCCCGAATTTCTGCACCCCGAAAAAAATCAGTGCCGCAGCCAGCAATACTGCGAGAATATGTCTCACCATAATTTCGTTCCCTTGAATACATATCAACCGGAGACGCAAATTTTGGTGATTATACCAATCACATCAGTTCACACAAATGTGGGCAGGCAGCGCCTGCAAAGCGTCTCATCAGCGTGCTGTCATGCCGCCATCTGCCATGAATTCAGCGCCAGTAATGAACTTCGCTTCATCAGACGCCAGATAAATCGCCATATAGCCGATATCCGATGGCTCCCCGATGCGCTTCATGGGAATTTGACGGGCCAGCTTGGCCTCGCCCTCTTCCTGTGATCCCGTTCTCAATGTCATCGGCTCGATAATCGCCGTTCGCGTGAAGACCGGGTGAATGGAGTTACAGGTAATCTGGTATCCGGCCTTGGCGCAGTGAAGGCCAATGGATTTGGAAATCATCCGCACACCGGCTTTCGCAACATTGTAGGAAAGGAAATTTCCGTCAGCGCGCACGCCCGCAATAGAGGAAATATTGATGATCGAGCCCGGCTGGTTATCCTTCAGGTATGGCATCGCCAGTTGTGTGCCGACGAAAATCGCATCGAGATCAATGTCCATGACCTTGCGATACATTTCCCATGTTTCAGTTTCGATATTTGCCCAGGCCCCGCCAATACCGGCGTTATTGACCAGCACGGATATTCCCCCCATCGCATCGGCTGCACCGGCAAGGGAGGTTTCCCAGTCTTCTTTCGAGGTCACGTCATGGGTAAAGGCGAAAGCCTTGCCCGGATGCGCCTGGTTGATCTCTTCTGCTGTCTTGCGGACTTCGTCTGCCTGCACATCCGTGATGGCGACCGCTGCGCCCTCGGCTGCAAACATTTCAGCAAAACAGCGCCCCAAACCTTGGGCGCCGCCCGTGATAAAAGCCTTTTTTCCGTCCAGACGTCCCATGACTGCCCCTTTTTCTGTAAGGGGCGATCAAGCCCCGTCGCGGATTTGCTGTTTTGCCACGGGCATCAGCTCATCCATCTTGCTTCTGATTTCCTTATCTGAAACAGGTTTCGGAGCCTGATCAAGGTCGGCGCGCAGTTTGCGGAAAACATCTTCATCACCCGCCTCTTCAAGATCAGCAATGACGACTGATTTGGCATATTCGGCGGCTTCATCGCCGGATTTGCCCAGAAGTTCCGCTGCCCAGAGCCCAACCAGTTTGTTGCGCCTTGCATCGACCTTGAATTGAAGCTCAGCGCTGTGGGCAAATTCTTTCTCAAAGCGGTCCTGACGATCATCAAACGAGTTCATGGTATCTCCTTCCGGGGGTAAAGTTTCTTTCTTACATATGGTGTTCACCTGCGCCATACAAAGCAGAAATCCGCGCCGGGTGTACAAAAAGACTCCCTTTGCAGAGCCTGCCGGACATGCTAGCGAAGCTTTCCGGCAAGCAGGCCGATTCCCTTTATCTCAAGGAACACCGCATGGCGCGTCGCAAGCAGATTTACGAAGGCAAGGCCAAGATTCTCTATGAAGGGCCTGAGCCCGGTACCGTCATCCAGTATTTCAAGGACGATGCCACAGCCTTCAACAACCAGAAACATGCTGTGCTTGAAGGCAAGGGCGTGCTCAACAACCGCATTTCCGAGTTTGTCATGCTCGGTCTGGAGCGGATTTGCATCCCGACGCATTTCATCAAACGCCTGAACATGCGCGAGCAGCTGATTTATCATGTGGAGATTATTCCGCTCGAAGTCGTGATCCGCAACGTCGCGGCTGGCTCAATCTGCAAAAGGCTCGGCTTCAAGGAAGGCGAGCCTTTCGCCCGGCCTGTGGTTGAGTTCTACTACAAAAAAGACGAACTGGGCGATCCGCTTGTCTCCGAAGACCAGATCAATGCATTTGGCTGGGCCAATCCGCAGGAAATAGACGACATGATGGCCTATACCCTGCGCATCAATGACTATCTGTGCGGCATGTTTGCAGGTGTTGGTATTCAGCTCATTGACTTCAAGGTCGAGTTTGGTCGCCAGTATGATGGTGATCTCATGCGGATCATTCTGGCAGACGAGATTTCACCGGATAGCTGCCGCCTGTGGGATATTGAAACCGGAGAGATTCTGGACAAGGACCGCTTCCGCAAGGATCTTGGCGGCTTGACCGATGCGTATACAGAAGTTGCCAAACGCTTGGGCATATTGCGCAAAAATGAAGAAATATCCGATACCGAAGAAATATCCGATACCAAAGGCCCTGTGCTGGTCAGCAACAATGACGACAAGAAGGACTGAGCGATGAAAGCGCGTGTTCATATAACCCTGCGGCCCTCGATACTTGATCCGCAAGGGAACGCTATTGAAGGGGCCCTCGCCGGTCTCGGGTTCGAGGGTGTTTCAGGAGTTCGGCAGGGCAAGGTGATTGAACTGGAACTAACCGACACAGATGAGACAAGCGCCCGCAGCAAGGTCGAAGATATGTGCAAGAAGCTGCTCGCCAACCCGGTCATGGAAAATTACGAGATTGAGCTGGTTGGGTAAGCCATGAAATCCTGCGTCATTGTTTTTCCTGCTTCAAACTGCGACCGGGATGCCGCTGTCGCGCTTGACCAGGCGACCGGTCAGAAGCCAGATATGGTCTGGCATGGTGAAACCAGTCTGCCGGACACAGATTTTATTCTGCTGCCCGGTGGCTTCTCCTATGGTGATTATCTGCGTTCCGGCGCCATGGCCGGGCGTTCCCCCATCATGCAGGACGTGGTGAAAAAAGCAGAAGCTGGCGTGCCTGTTCTGGGCATCTGCAATGGCTTTCAGGTCCTCACGGAAACCGGCCTGTTGCCCGGTGCCCTGATGCGCAATGCGGGGCTTGAGTTTGTCTGCGGAATGCAGACCTTGCAGGTGAGCAACAGCGACAGTCAGTTCACGAAAGGTTTGGCGGAAAAGCCCTATGTAGATTTTCCGGTTGCCCATCATGATGGTAATTACACAGCTGATGAGGAAACGCTAAACCGCCTTGAGGGCGACAACCGCGTTGCCTTTCGGTATGTGACGAACCCCAATGGCAGCAGCCGGAACATCGCCGGCATCCTCAACGAAAAAGGCAATGTTCTCGGCCTGATGCCGCACCCGGAGCGCGTGATTTCACCCCTGCTGGGCGGTGAAGACGGCACAGCTTTTTTCAATTCCGCAATTCAAGCATTTGGATGATCTGTGATGACCACAATCACCCCTGACGTAATCAACGACCATGGCCTCACGCCGGAAGAATATGACCGTATCAAAGGGCATATGGGCCGGGAGCCTAATTTGCTGGAACTTGGCATTTTCTCTGTGATGTGGTCGGAACACTGCTCCTACAAGTCATCTCGCCGGCATCTGGCAAAGCTGCCGACGAAAGCAGAACATGTGATCTGTGGGCCCGGTGAAAATGCCGGGGTGATCGACATTGGCGATGGGCCGGACGGCGTGAAACTCGCTGCCATTTTCAAAATGGAAAGCCACAACCACCCGTCGTTTATCGAACCTTATCAGGGCGCAGCGACTGGCGTGGGTGGCATCATGCGCGATGTCTTCACGATGGGCGCGCGCCCAGTGGCCAACATGAATGCGTTGCGTTTTGGTGCCATCGACCACCCGAAGACGCGGCACCTGCTGTCTGGTGTAGTGGCCGGGATTGGCGGTTATGGCAACTGCATGGGCGTGCCAACAGTTGGTGGAGAGACGAATTTCGATGCCGGTTATAATGGCAACATCCTCGTCAACGCCATGTGTGTGGGACTGGCCGAACAGCACAGGATTTTCTATTCTGCTGCACGCGGTGCCGGGAACCCGGTTGTCTATGTCGGGGCCAAGACGGGCCGTGACGGCATTCACGGCGCGACCATGGCCTCTGCCGAGTTTGACGATGCATCGGAAGAAAAGCGCCCGACCGTTCAGGTTGGTGATCCGTTTACCGAGAAACTGCTGCTGGAAGCATGCCTTGAGCTGATGGCAGAAGATGCCATCATCGCCATTCAGGATATGGGTGCCGCCGGGCTCACTTCTTCTTCTGTGGAAATGGCCGCGAAAGGCGGCGGCGGTTTTGACATGGACCTCGACAAAGTACCCCAACGCGAAACTGGCATGACGGCGTATGAAATGATGCTGTCAGAAAGTCAGGAACGCATGCTGATGGTCATCAAGCCAGAGGCAGAAGCAAAAGCCCGGGCAATATTCGAGAAATGGGATCTCGACTTTGCCGTGATCGGCGAGACAACTGACACGGGTCGATTGGTGATCCGGCATCTGGGCGACATCCAGGCAGACATGCCTGTGCCGCCCCTGGCCGATGATGCCCCGAATTATGATCGTCCTTATACTAAGGCAGAGAAACCGACACCGCTGGCGGATCCGCGTGTTACCATACGCGAAGCACTGATCACGCTCAGTGCCGACAAGCCCGTTGAGGAAATGGGCGCGCTGGCCGAAGCCCTGATCGAGGAAAAGCTGAGCGAGATTACCGCTGTCGAAGCCGCCGGCTGGTCAGCGGCTCCCGGCAAGGCAGAGCTTTACGTCCGGCTGCACCCGGAAGCTGATGCAGCGGCGGTCGCAGGCCTGACGCAGGCGGCCGATAATCTGGCCGAGACGGGGATGATAGTCGGCGCTGCATCTGAGCTCAATGCGCAAGAGGTTTCACTGGCGGACCAGCCCGGTGGCGACACTCTGCTCATGGCATTGGCCAATCTTCTGGGTACACCGGACCTTTGCGCCCGGTCGTGGATATGGTCGCAATATGACCACACCGTCATGGGCGACACTGTCGTGCCGCCGGGCGGTAATGCCGCCGTGGTGCGCGTGCATGACACAACTAAAGCGTTGGTAATCTCTACCGATGTCACGCCGCGCTATTGCAAGGCTGACCCACATGAAGGTGGCAAACAGGCAGTTGCCGAAACCTGGCGCAACCTTTGCGCGGCAGGTGCCAAGCCCCTGGCCATCACCAACTGCCTGAATTTCGGCAACCCTGAGCGCCCGGAAATCATGGCCCAGTTTGTCGGTTGCATCGAAGGCATGGCAGAAGCCTGTGAAGCCCTCGCTTATCCAGTGATCTCCGGCAATGTCTCGCTCTATAACGAAACCAACGGTCAGGCGATCCCGCCGACACCCGCCATCGGCGGCGTCGGACTGATTGAACATGTTCAGCACACAGCCCGCAATGATACGGCCACAGCCGGTGACACATTGTTGGCGCTGGGCATCACGCGTGGCTGGCTTGGCCAGTCAGTCTATATGCGTGATCTGTTCGATTCCATTGAGGGAGCACCGCCACCGGTTGACCTGAAAGCAGAACGTGAGACCGGTGAGTTCATCCGCAGGATCATTCAGGATGGCTTGCCCACGGCCGTGACAGATGTGGCCGATGGTGGACTGCTGGTTGCAGCGGCTGAAATGGCCATGGGCGCCGGCCTTGGCCTGATGCTGACAACGCCGGTAAAGGAGCGCCGGGCCGCTTACTGGTTTGGCGAAGATCAGGGACGCTACCTTGTCGCTGTCTCTACTGATGCGGCCGACAGCCTGATCCTGAAAGCTTCCATGGCCGGTATTCAGGCCACCAAACTGGGAATGTTCGGTGGTGAAGATATTATTCTGGACGAGGAAGATATGATCGGCCTGATTGATCTTGTCGATATTCATCAGGGTACACTGCCCGCGCTCATGACCCCGCAGAAGGAGACAGCCACCATGCCCATGGCACAAGAAGACATCAAATCCATGATCCTTGAAGCCCTGCCCGATGCTGAGGTCGAGATTGAAGACCTTGCCGGAGACGGCGATCATTATAAAGCACGGATCATCTCTGCGGCGTTCAACGGCAAGTCCCGCGTGGCGCAGCACCAACTGGTGTACAAGGCCCTGAAAGGCAAGATGGGCGGCGAGTTACACGCCCTCGCACTTGAGACCGTGGCAAAAGAATAACGATCAGGGATACAGCCAGGATCGCTGCCAACCTTCCGGTGACGACGTGAAGAGCAGCCGGTCATGCAGGCGGAAAGGACGGTTGACCCAGAACTCTATTGTCTGGGGGCGCACAACCCAGCCGATCCAGTTTTCAGGACGTGGCACGGGCCTGTCCTCATAGATTTCCTCATAATCGGTGACGCGCTGGCGGAGAATTTCCCGGTCTTCCAGAGGGCGCGACTGAAAAGAGGCCCAGGCGCCGATCTGTGAGCCCCGCGCGCGCTCCGCAAAGTAGTTATCGCATTCGCTGTTGCTGAGCGCTTCAACCTGGCCACGCACACGCACCTGCCGCCGGATGGATTTCCAGTGGAGACACAATGCTGCCTGCGGGTTGGCGCTCAACTCTTCCCCTTTCGCGCTTTCGCTGTTGGAATAAAATGAAAAGCCGCTCCTGCTCACATCCTTGAGCAGCACCACGCGCACATCCGGCAGGCCGCCCGCATCTGCTGTGGCCAGAGACATGGCGTTCGGGTCGTTCACTTCGTGCTTTCGCGCGAGTTGAAACCAGTTGATGAACAGATCAACAGGATCATCCGACGTGAACACCTCACCCTGGTCTTCTGCGACGTTGAAAGCCTCTTTGCCAGCCTTGTATTCTTTGGCTGTAGGCGTTTTGGGGATCAGACCTTCATCTGCCATTGGAAATGCCTCCGGAACATGTCTAGTAGTATGAGCAAGTGATTGATATGACACAAACTTATGTCTGATAATACGTTTGGCAAGATGTTTCGCGTGACAACCTGGGGGGAATCCCACGGGCCGGCGATCGGCTGTGTGGTGGATGGCTGCCCGCCGGGACTCACCCTGACGCCGGAAATGATCCAGCAACGGCTGGATGAACGCCGCCCCGGCACCTCAAAATTCGTGACACAACGTCGCGAGCCGGATGCCGTCAAAATCCTGTCCGGCGTCTTTGAAGATGATCGCAGCGATGGGCCGCGCACCACTGGCACACCGATCTGCCTGATGATCGAGAATGTGGACCAGCGCTCGAAAGACTACTCGGATATTCGCGACAAATATCGCCCGGGCCATGCGGATTACACCTACGAAGCAAAATACGGCCTGCGCGATTATCGCGGCGGCGGACGCTCCTCCGCCCGTGAGACCGCTTCGCGCGTGGCCGCCGGGGCTGTCGCCGCACAGGTGCTGACCACGCTTTATGGCGGGGCGGTGAAAATTCACGCCGGCATGGTGCAGATGGGCCCGCATGGTATAGACCGTGAACGGATTGACTGGAACAGCGTCAACGATAACCCTCTCTGGTGCCCGGACCCCGTGGCAGCAAAACAGTGGGAAGGTATTCTCGACAAGGCCCGCAAGGATGGCTCCTCCCTCGGCGCAATAATTGAAGTGGTCGCGCAGGGCGTACCCGCCGGGCTTGGGGCGCCGGTCTATGGCAAAGTCGATACCGACCTTGCGGCCGCGCTGATGTCCATCAATGCCGTCAAGGGAGTGGAGATCGGTGCCGGCATGGCAACCGCTGCACTGACCGGTGAGGGCAACGCCGATGAAATGCGCGCCGGGCATGACGGACCACGCTTCCTGTCCAACAATGCCGGCGGCGTGCTGGGCGGCATCAGTACAGGACAGGACATCGTGGCGCGATTTGCGGTGAAGCCGACTTCTTCCATTTTGACACCGCGCAAGACTGTCACCAAATCAGGCGAAGAGACAGAAATTGTCACAAAAGGCAGGCATGACCCTTGTGTCGGTATTCGCGCCGTGCCGGTGGCTGTCGCCATGACAGCCTGTGTGCTGGCCGATCATGCCCTGCGTCACCGGGCACAATGTGGATGATACGCCTTTGGCGTAATGCAGGGAACGTACTTCTGGCATAGGGAACTAACGCGCCTCTGGCGCGATCTGACCGAATGTGAACTGGAATAAAGAGGAGAATTGAGATGCAGGAAAATACAGGCGATGCGGCCAATATGAGCTCTGAAAATGTACAGGTGCTGATGAATACACTGGCGGAGAAAGCGGCTGAATGGGGTATGAGTGCGGTCAGTGCGCTCATTATCCTGATTATTGGCCTGTTTGTGGCCGGGCGTATAAAGAGCGCCATCAGGAAAGTCATGACACGCACCGGCAAGCTCGATGCGATGCTGATCGGGTTTATTTCCAGTCTGGTTTACTATGCCGCTCTTGCGCTCGTACTGGTTATGGTGCTGGGCAGCTTCGGTGTGCAGACAACCAGCCTTGCCGCCGTCATTGGTGCGGCGGGCCTTGCCATCGGCCTCGCCCTGCAGGGTACGCTGGGCCATGTTGCGTCTGGCGTGATGCTGCTCGCGTTCCGGCCATTCAAAATCGGTGATTATGTGGAAGCCGGAGGAGAAGCCGGGACGATCAAGGACATCACAATCTTCACGACTGAAATGGCAACCGTAGACAACAAGAAGATCATTATCCCGAACGGTAAAATCTGGGATGATACGATCACCAACTATTCAGCGAATACCGACCGTCGCCTCGATATGGTCTTTGGCATTTCGTATGATGATGACATCGGCAAGGCGCGTGACATCATCCTGCAGATCATCAAGGATGACGAGCGCGTGCAGGACACGCCTGCCCCGCTCGTTGAGGTCAACAGCCTTGGTGACTTCTCGGTCGATTTCACCGTGCGCATGTGGCTGAAAGGCTCTGACTATTTCGCGGTGAAATGGGACATGAACCGGAAAATCAAGGAAGCATTTGACGCGCAGGGCGTGAATATCCCCTTCCCGACGACGATCGAGATCCAGAAACAGGGCTGACGAACTGTCTCTGCTGAGCAGGCGTGCCTTGTTTTCACCCATTGCAGGCCTGCCGCAGAATGCCTAATATAGTTATATGGTAGATGATAATTCCTTTCACGATAATGGCCCGGCAACCCGTGGGACGGGTAGCTTCGGTGCTAGGTTGCGCACTGTTTCCGTGCTGCTTGTGGCAAGTTTTCTGGTCGGTGCCGTCCTGACCCTGGCAGGCATTTCCCCGATTGAACTTTGGGAAAGCCTCGCCAGAGGCATTTACGAACTGGCAGAGCGTTTCCTCGACACCGGCTGGAGCACTGTGCGCACGGCGCTGATTTATATTGCTGTCGGCGCGGTCATTGTTGTGCCCGTCTGGGCTGTGGTAAAATTATTCAGCCTACGGAAATAAATTTCCACGCCTGAGTGCTTTTTGACCTTTCTGCGTGACGGGATTTTGATCACCCGGAATAGCCAATGCATGACTTGCGGCCTTCAAGGCCCGGATCATGTAGTGCCGATAAGGGTCAGCCATTCTTCCTCTGTCATCGTCTGAATACCAAGTTCCTGTGCCTTGGTCAGTTTTGACCCGGCGCCGGGGCCAGCCACAAGAATATCGGTTTTGGCCGAGACAGAGCCTGATACTTTTGCCCCAAGGGCACTGGCGCGGGCTTTTGCCTCATCGCGTGTCATCAGCTCCAGCTTGCCGGTGAACACAACCGTTTTACCCGACACGGGACTGTCTGACTGTACTTTTTCTGCGACCTGCGGTGATATTTCCGCGAGCAGTCTCTCGACAGCTTCGAGATTATGCTGCTCCACGAAAAAATCGCCCAGGGCTGCCACAACGGTTCCGCCGATGCCATCAACGGCAATCAACTCATCCGTTGCTGCCTGATCGCCAGCAGCGATTTTTTTTGCCGCGATCTGAAAAGCCTCGAAACTGCCATAGGTCTGCGCGAGCAGGCGGCCTGTGGTTTCCCCCACATGGCGGATGCCAAGAGCAAAAATGAGCCGCGCAAGATCCGGCGCGCGGCGGTCATTGATGCCGGCAAAGAGATTGCGCACGGATGTTTCGCCATAACCCTCGCGGTTTCTGAGCGGCGTAAGGCTTTTTTTATCGCGCATTTCCAGCGTGAAAATATCCGCTGGCTCTTTTACCAGACCATCCGTGAAGAATGCTTCGATCTGCTTTGCCCCCAGACCATCAATATCGAGTGCCTGACGGGAGACAAAATGTTTCAGGCGCTCTACCGCCTGTGCCGGACAGATGAGCCCGCCCGTGCACCGCCGCACGGCATCCTCCTTGCCCGTGTTGGCATTGATATCCCGCACGGCATGGCTGCCACAGATGGGGCACGCCTCAAGGGGCTGAAATTTTTTTGCGCCTTTTTTGCGTTCTGAAAGGATGACCTCCACGATCTGCGGGATCACATCACCGGCGCGTTGCACAACAACAGTGTCGCCCTTGCGCACATCCTTGCGGGCGATCTCGTCTTCATTGTGCAATGTGGCGTTGGAGACAACGACGCCGCCAACCGTGACCGGCTGCAACTTGGCAACGGGCGTGAGGGCCCCTGTGCGCCCGACCTGAATATCAATCTCTTCCAGAATGGTCGTCGCCTGCTCTGCGGGAAATTTGTGCGCCGTTGCCCAGCGCGGGGTGCGCGAGCGGAAGCCCAAACGCTCCTGATAATCGAGCCGGTTCACCTTGTAGACGACGCCATCAATATCATATTCGAGGCTGGCACGCTGCCGCTCTATCCCGCGATAGGCGTCGAGCACCTCTTGCATGTTCTGACAAAGAGCTGTGTCCGGATTGGTGGCAAAGCCCCACTCGGAAAATTTTTGCAAGGCATCCCACTGGGTTTGCGCGAAGGGGGCTGAAACAGCGCCCCATGTATAGGCAAAAAAACCGAGGGGCACGCGGGCTGTATTGGCCGGGTCTTTCTGGCGCAAAAAACCGGCAGCGGCGTTGCGAGGATTGGCAAAGACCTTCTCGCCTTTTTTTTCCTGCGCCGCGTTCAGGGCAAGGAAATCCGCTTTGGCCATATAGACCTCGCCGCGCACTTCCAGCACTTCCGGCGCATTTTTTATTTCCCGGGGGATCGCCTGCATGGTCAGCAGGTTGAGGGTAATATTCTCGCCTTCCTGCCCGTCCCCGCGCGTTGCACCCAGGACGAAATGCCCGTCCTCGTACCGCAAACTGGCTGAGAGACCGTCAATCTTGGGCTCGGCAACATAGGCCAGGGCATCCTCATCCGGCACATTCAGGAATTTGCGGACGCTCTCATCAAACTTCAGCGCTTCCTCATCATTGAACGCATTGCCCAGAGAGAGCATCGGCACCGTATGCTTTACTTTCTCGAACCGGCCTGACGGCTTCGCCCCGATTTTTTTTGACGGACTGTCCTCGCGCACCAGTTTTGGGAAGCGCTCCTCGATCAGCTCATTACGGCGACGCAGGAAATCATATTCAGCATCGCTGATCTGCGGTGCATCCTTCTGATGATAGGCCACGTCATGCTGCGCTATTTCTGCTGCGAGCCGCGCCAATTCCTCGCTGGCTTCCTCTCGGGTCAGGGCTTCTACAGATTTTTTTTTCAGGGCGTCTTTTGGCTGTGTGCTTTTGACCGGGTCTGTCATCAGGCAGTTGTCTTCTTTGCTCCAGTGGCAGGTTGCTCGAGCAGCCGGACGGCGGCGGCACGCGCTTCCTGTGTAATTTTTGCACCTGACAGCATTCGGGCGATTTCATCAATGCGCTGCTCGGGTGAAAGAACAGCAATGCGGGTGGTAATTTTTTTACTGCCGGATTTAGCCACCTGAAAATGCGCCCGGGCACGGGCGGCCACCTGCGGCGCGTGTGTTACCACAAGTACCTGCGCATTGGCCGCCAGCTTTGCAAGACGCTCCCCCACCGCATCCGCAACGGCGCCGCCAATCCCGGCATCCACTTCATCAAAAATGATCACGGTCCGGTTTTCCTGTGCCATCAGTGCCGCCTTGAGCGCCAGAACAAAGCGTGACAGCTCCCCCCCTGAGGCAATCTGCTTCAGGGGACCAAGCGGCGCCCCGGGATTTGTCGAGATCAGAAACTGCACCCGGTCGATGCCCGTCGCGCCGGCCAAGTCCTGCCCTGTCTGCACCTCGACCTTGAACACCGCTTTGCCGAGCTTCAGCGGCTCAAGCTCTTTTTTGACAGCCTTGTCGAGTTTTGCTGCCGCCTTGCGCCGGGCAGCAGAGAGCATTTCTGCACGCTTGCCATAGGCCTCTCGCGCGTCAGCCAGATTTTTTTTCAGGATCTCGAAGGTCTCTTCGTCCCGGTCCAGGAGATTGAGGGCCTCAACGGACTGTTGCAGATGCAGATGAAGGTCCCCCGGCAGGACATTATATTTTCTGGCGGCTGCACGCAGGGCAAAAAGTCGCTCTTCTACTGTGTTCAGTTCGTCAGCATCATATTGAAATTTCTCAAGCGCGGCTGAAACAGTCTGCCGCGCTTCCGCCAGTTCGGTCAGCGCTGCATCAATGCGCGTCACAACCTCCATCAATGCTGTATCTGTCATCGCGCCCGAGGCTTCTCCCGCAGCCTCCCGCCCAGCCGGGGAAATTTTTTCCAACCGCGCCAGAACAGAGGTCAGGCGACGCTCCGTCGCATCATCATTGAGCAAACTGGCAGCTTCTTCCATCTCGCCGGCAACCTTCTCGGCGGCCATGAGTGCCGCACGACGGGATGCAAGCGCGGCTTCCTCATCTGCCATTGGGGCCAATGCACCCAGTTCCTCAACCACATGACGCAGATAATCGGCCTCGCGCAGGGCGGCATCGCGCGCCGCCTCTTTCTCATCCAGCGTGTCGCGCGCAGCTTGCACACGCTGCCACGCCGCTTTAACCGCACTGACCTGTCCTTCCAGACCGCCAAAAGCATCCAGCAGACTGCGATGGGCGGCAACTTCGAGAAACCCCTGACCCGCATGTTGTCCATGCACTTCGATCAGCGCGGCACCAATCTCACGTAGCAGACTGATGCTGACAGGCTGGTCGTTGATATAGGCGCGGGAGGGACCATCAGCCTCCTGCACACGGCGCAGGATGATCTCTCCCTGATCTCTGATATCTTCCGCAAATCCATTACTGGCCAGCGCCTGCCAGACTGCGTGCCCCGTCGGCACATCAAAGGCGGCACTGACGATCCCTGATGCTACCCCCTGCCGGACAAGAGACTTGTCCGCCCGAGCCCCCATGGCCAGGCCCAACGCATCAAGCATGATGGATTTTCCTGCCCCGGTTTCACCGGTGAGCGCCGTCAGGCCGTCAGCGAGCGGGATTGTGAGCCGCTCGATCAGGACAATATCCTGAATGAACAACTCCCTGAGCCGTGCTTGTGCCAAGGCCGACCTTGATCTCACGCTGGCGCATGATCGGCTGCGTTTTGACTTTTTGTTCCCGGCTTTAGGAGTGCCGTTATCTGCCAGCCCCAATAAGGTATCGGCGCTGCCGGATACCTCAAGACGCTCATTATCCCGAACTGAAAAATCCAGATCCATCGTTCCTTTTCCCATTCACTGCGGGGATGACGGCATCCCAAGCAGGATTCGGATATAGAACATATAGAGAACAATCAGTTTTCCCGCAACAGTTTTATGAGAACGGATCAGGCAGCCTGTGTAAGTTTACTTGCCGCTATGCCAAAAGCGCAGCGAAGAAAGACTGAAATGTCAGTATTGGAATTGCTCAGCCGTCGACCTGGGCGGTGCGTTGTTCCTGGGCGGCCTCGAACACGTCCTCGAGATTGCGGCTGCGGAACAGGCGATATGTATCTTCATACCATTCCCCACCCGGATAATTGTACCCCAGGATTGCCGCATGGCGCTGCGCCTCTGGCAGGACACCCAGTTCCAGATAGGCTTCGACCAGACGGTGCAACGCTTCTTCCGTGTGACTGGTGGTCTGGAAATTATCGACCACATTATTGAAACGGTTGATCGCGGCGACATGCTGGTTGCGGCGCAGGTAGAAGCGCCCCACTTCCATTTCCTTGCCGGCCAGATGGTCGTAGGTCATGTCCAGCTTCAGGCGGGCATCGCGCGCATATTCCGTGTCCGGATAACGTCGCATGACATCGTTCAGGGCTTCCAGCGCATTTCGGGTAATGTCCTGATCACGCTCCACATCGCGGATGCGCTCGTAATGGCACATGGCGCGCAGGTAATATGCATACGGTGCATCCTTGTTGCCCGGGTGAATAGACAGGAAGCGCTCAATGTCGGCCAGCGCGTCTTCATACTGTGTCTGCTCATATTTTACGAAAGCTGACATGAGCATGGCGCGGCGGGCCCATGAAGAATATGGATGCTGGCGCTCGACCTCGTCGAAGAACAGGATCGCCTCGTCGAAACGACGGCGCTCCATGTTGTCCACAGCTTCCTGATACAGTGCCTCGACCGGGCGCTCTACATACGCGAATTTATCCCGGGCGTCCGTGTCGTTACCGGAGCAGGCAGCAAGACCAAGAGCCAGTGCGCAGGCGGCGGCAAGGGCTTTGACAGAGACAGTGGTTGCAATACGCATATTCGATGGCTCCTAAACTTATGCCAGTAACACTTTTCCAGAATGTCTTATTGGCAAACCGCAGGCGGGTCAAACCTCCAGAGGGCGGGTTGCGGGTCAAAATGGCTTAAAAATCAGAAACGTGGGCGCGGATCAGGCCTGCGCACGGACGCTTTCAGCATCGGCATTGCTGACGCTGACCAGCTCGACCTTGTCCGGATTGTCGAGAATGGCTCTGGCAAGGCGCGTGTTCATGTCATGGCCCGGCTTGAAGGCGGTGACGCGGCCCTGCAACGGCATACCAAGCAGGTAGAGGTCGCCCAGCAAGTCCAATGCCTTGTGGGACGCGAATTCGTTGCTGAGGCGCAGGCCGCCTTCATTCTCGATCTGGCCGTTATTGACAACGATGGCATTATCATAGGAGCCACCCAGCGCCAGACCGCGCGCGCGCATGGCCTCCACGTCGCTCAGGTAACAGAAGGTGCGCGCCGGGGCGACATTGGCCTGAAACTCTGCCGGTGTGACGGTCATTGAGGCACGCTGCTTGCCAATGGCCGGGTCGATATAATCGACCAGCACATCGATATTGAAACCTGGGACTTCATCTTCATCCAGCGGCAGCGCATAGGCCCAGCGGTCCCCGTCCTGGACACTGATTTTTTCCTTGATGCGCAAGGCAAATTTCGGGCTGTTCAGCTGGCGCAGGCCCGCGCGCTCGATGAGCTTGAGGAAGGGCTCGGCACTTCCGTCCATGATCGGCAGCTCGGCATTGTCCACTTCGACAATGACATTATCAACGCCATAGCCTGCGAAGGCTGCCATCAGATGCTCGACAGTGGAAATCTCGATACCATGGTCATTCACCAGCGACGTCCCAAGCTGGGTACCAGCCACATTTGCCGGTGAGGCCTTGATGGAAACCTGATGCAGGGAAGCGGCTTGCGCATCCAGGCTATTGCAGGTCAGAAGATCGATGCGGCGGAAGATGATGCCGGTGCCAGCGGGTGCCGGATGCAGTTGCATATTCACCTGCTCACCACAATGCAGCCCTGTCCCCGCACAAGAGACAGATGTTCTGACAGTGGTTTGCATGAGAAAAGATGAATGTGTGTCTAACTGATCGAACACTGGAATTACGCCCTACACTACAGCCTGACCATACTTAAGATTGGCCGGATTAAAATTGCCCCCACCGGACAATGTGAATATGCGCAAGGGCGCGCGCATTCAAATAAAGGTATGTTACATAATACTACAGACAGCGGTTAACCATCTGTTATTACAGGTTAATTTCTGTAACATCCGGCGCCCGGTCAAGGGGCGCGCCGGATCCTGAATTGGGGGACTCTCTAGCGGCCGTTCTTGCGTCGCAGGAAGGCCGGAATTTCGAGATCCGGATCACGCTCTTCGCGGAACAGGTCATCTGCTTCCGACTTGCGGCGCGGTTGCTGTTTGCGCGCTGGGGGCGTGGCGGGCTGGTCCACGCCGAAAGTCTCTTTCAACAGATTGACGGCCGAGTTGAGTGGCGAGCGGTTTGACTTCTGCTCCTCACGGAACGGATTGCGCAATCCTTTGTTGCCCGCTTCTGTCGCCGGGCGCAGGGTACCGGTGTCTGCTTCATCGGCATCTTCTGTCAGCAATTTGCGGATACGCTCATGCACATCGCCGACCGGGTTTGTCGCCTCTTCTGTGGCGGCAAGGCTGGCGGCGGCAGGCACGTGCCCGGTTTCAGTGGCCCTTGCCTGACCCACATTTGATGCAGGTGCCGCTGGTTCTTCCGTGAACAGTTCATGTGTGGCCGGAATGGTCACATCGCCGTCATCAGAAACCGAGAGATCAGACATGGGCAAGTCCGGCACGTCCACTGTTGTGGCCGGGGCAATCGCGCCCAGCCATGGGCGGGCTTCTTGCTGGACAGGCGGTGCAACAGGCGCTGTGCCCTGCGCAGTCTGGTTCGACACGACCAGCCTCTGCTCTGCGTCAATGCCGGTGGCAACCACGGACACGCGCATCTTGCCTTCCAGTTCACTGGAGAAGGTAGAACCGACAATAATGTTCGCATCGGGATCAACTTCCGAGCGAATACGGTTGGCGGCCTCATCGACCTCAAACAGTTTCATGTCCATGCCGCCGGTGATGTTGATGAGAACACCGCGCGCGCCTTTCATGGAAACTTCATCCAGCAGCGGATTGGAGATCGCCGCTTCTGCCGCCTCCGAGGCACGCTTGTCGCCTTCTGCCTCGCCAGTGCCCATCATCGCCTTGCCCATTTCGGACATGACAGAGCGCACATCGGCAAAGTCAAGATTGATCAGGCCAGGAACGATCATCAGGTCGGTAATGCCGCGCACACCGGAATGCAGCACTTCATCGGCCATGGCAAAAGCATCGGCGAAGGTTGTGTTGTCATCGGCAATGCGGAACAGGTTCTGGTTCGGGATAATCAGCAGCGTATCGACATATTTCTGCAACTCCAGAATGCCTGCATCAGCAATGCGCATCCGCCGCGCGCCTTCAAAATGGAATGGCTTGGTGACGACACCCACGGTGAGAATATTCCGCTCACGCGCTGCCTTGGCGATGACGGGCGCCGCACCGGTGCCCGTGCCACCGCCCATGCCGGCGGTAATGAACAGCATGTTGGAGCCGGAAATGAGGTCCATGACTTCCGCCAGGCTCTCCTCTGCGGCGGCCTGGCCGACTTCCGGCTGGGACCCTGCGCCGAGGCCTTGCGTCAAGGCGGTGCCAAGCTGGATCTTGTGATCCGCCAGCGCCAGACCAACCGCCTGCGCGTCCGTGTTGGCCACGACGAATTCCACGCCTTCCAGCTGGCTCTCAATCATGTTGTTGACCGCATTGCCACCAGCGCCACCGACGCCAATCACAGAAATGCGGGGTTTCAGTTCAGTCACGGTTGGCACACTCAGGTTCAGGGGCATGGGGTCACTCCGGGAAAACAGGACAGCAGGGCGGCGAAAGGATTATGGTTAAAGAATCAGTCATGTCCGTTACCAAATGGTTAACGAGACGTTACCGGATGGCGTATTTCTTACATACGGAAAATTTGTCCGGGGCATTGCTGTTGACGCAAAATCATTAACCTTTGTTAATATTGGTAAAGTTTCTGGTCTATTTGACTCACACAATTATCGTGTCGTTTTTCGGTATCGTAGGAAGTTCAATGAAAAAACTTGTCCTGATCTCACTAGGGTCTGTACCCAATTTAACTGATTGATTTGTTTGTGCAAAGCGTGATTCAGGGATTTCCGAAAGGGAGTCTTAAATGGCGCGGTTTGATTTGTCGGATGAAGAATGGGCGGTGATTGAACCGTTGTTGCCAAAGGTTAGCCGCGGCCCGAAGCGCAAAGATGATCGTACGATCCTGAACGGCATCTTTTACATTTTGCGCACAGGCGCGCCATGGCGGGACTTGCCGGAACGATATGGACCGTACACGACTGCTTACAATCGGTATAACAGGTGGGGCGAGCGCGGCGTCTGGAAGGGCATATTCGATGCGCTCGCTGAAGAATGTGAGGACAGTCTGATCTTCATAGACGCCTCGATTGTCAAAGCTCACCGCGCAGCGAGTGGCTCAAAAAGGGGGAACTGGCGGAAGATATTGGACGCTCACGGGGCGGTCGCACAAGCAAAGTTCACGTGGCCGTAGATGAAAATGGCAGGCCATTGCGCATTGAGGTCACTGGCGGCCATGTTCATGACAGCCAGGTGATGAATGTCTTCCTCGACTGGGAGATGCCGCCTCTGGCGATGGTCCTGGACAAAGCCTATGGCAGTGCGAAGATCAGGCGCGATATCGCCGATGAAGGTGCGTTGGCGGTTATTCCCGCCAAGTCCAATGCGCGCAATCCGGTCCCGCATGACACCAGCCTTTACGCCATGCGTAATATTGTCGAGCGGTTCTTCTGCAAAATGAAAGACATGAGACGGCTGGCTACACGGTTCGAGAAATCTCGAAGGAACTTCATCAACATGATATATCTCTTCGCAGCAAAATGCTGGATCAATTGAGTCCACACCCTAGGCTCAGGACTCATTGATTGATCCAGAAGATTATCGTAGCTGCGATGCAGATGCTTGAGAAGTATGTGTGAGCACAGCGGTCATAGCGGGTGGCGACGCGCCGCCAGTCTTTCAGTCTTCCGAACATGATCTCGACTTTGTGGCGTTGTTTATAGAGAGTTTCGCAAAACTCCGCTGGATGACGCCGTCCTTTTCGCGGTGGGATGCAGGGCTGAATGTTTTTAGCGGTGAGAGCACTGCGAAACTCATCGCTATCGTAACCCTTGTCGCCGATCAGGGTTTTCGCGCCCTCCGGCAGTGCCGGATAGATCAGCTTTGCGCCGATATGATCGCTTGTCTGTCCAGCCGTCAGGCACATGATCAGCGGGCGTCCCATGTTATCGACAACGGCGTGAAGTTTTGAGTTCAAGCCGCCTTTTGTGCGTCCAATGTGCCTGGGAAAAGCCCCTTTTTTAAAAGGCTGGACGCGGTGCGATGGGCTTTCAAATGCGTGGCGTCAATCATCAGCGTTTCGGAAACGTCCCCTTGCGCAGACAGGTTCGAAAAGATGCGATCAAAAACGCCCAAGCGGCTCCAGCGGATAAAGCGATTGTATAAAGTCTTGTGCGGACCATATTCCTTCGGCGCATCACGCCAGCGCAAACCGTTGCGGATCACGAAGATGATCCCGGACAATACACGCCTGTCGTCAACGCGCGGAACACCATGGGATAAAGGAAAATACGGCTCAATCCGTGACAACTGCTCTTTCGATAACCAAATCAAATCGCTCATTGCAAAGCCTCCTTTGCAATCTTGAATCACCGTTCGTATCAGATCACAAGATTAATAGGTCCTGAGCCTAGCTAGCTGGTTGACAGCGCTGTCAGCCAGCTATGCAGACAATACAATTAGTTTGAATCTGACAGGCACTGTCGATGTGAAATGTGGTGTCTTCAGTCTTATCAATAATTCTGACAGCAGCGCTGGGAATTTCAGCTTCGGCACTCTCTCAGATGTTGTAACCGGAAATACGAGAAGTGCCGTTTTGTCTGGGAATGCAACAACAGACGTAGGCGGAGGGATCATTCTTGATGTCAACGATGGCACCAGCCTCGCATTAACATATGCCTGCAATGAACCGTCAGGCTTCTCACGCGTCATTAGCTCCGCCAATAATGGGAAACTGCAAAGGCTGGGTGGGCCGTTGACGGAAGAAAATCAAATTCGATACACAGTTACACACACCGGAACAGAAGGCATTGAATTTTCATCGAGGGAACTGACGGCCCCTATTGAAACAGAGCTAACTGGAAATTTTTTGGTTGGCGTACCGGGCAACATCTCTTTCGCAGCTGATGGCGTACTCATTGAGCAAGGTGAAGTTCTGGGATCAATAAGCCAGACCAGCGTATTTGCAGGTGTTTATACAGACACCGTAACAATATCCATTACATCAAATTCTTCACCGTAATAACATCCATGATGAAAATGGCGGCACTACATACACCATAATAGACTTATGTAAAAAAACCCTTACTTCAGGAATAATTATAAATGCATCAATTCAAAAAGTGGATTATATTTCCTCAATACTTTCTGTTATTTTCTTTATTTTCAACTTAAGTGCTATTGCATATGAAGTCACTCCAATGCGGGTGACATTAAGCTCATCATCTGGTGAAAGCGCTGGGGTCATCCGTGTTCGCAATACAAGACCCACCGACCTGCCCGTAGAAATTCTGGTTGAAAAGAGACTGATTGCCGAGGATGGTACACAGACATTTGTGCCCGCCGACGATGATTTTATCGTTTTTCCACCCCAGGCATTGATCGCACCGCAAAGTACACAATCAATCCGGGTTCAGTATATCGGCGAGCCAAGCATGGCGGAAACCATTGCCTATGTGATGAAAGTTGCCGAGGTCCCAGTTGTTCAGGAAGATGCAACCGGGATAACTGTTGCTTACAATTTCGGGGTGGCACTTTATATTCGTGCTGATAACCCGAACGCTACTCTCACCTTATCCAGCATTGAAAAGACTGATGATAACAAACTGGATTTCGCCATCAGGAATAGCGGCAACGATTATGGCACCACTGTTGGCAAGACTGTAGTGGTCGAAACAGCCCACGGGCGCAAGCAGATTGATCTGACGGGCAAGGGTGTCGGCAATCCGTTGATTCCACCAAACTCAGTCAGAACTTTCAGCCTGGATATTGGGGAATTAGACCAGGACATCAATCTTGAGGGGGAGTTGACGGCGAGCATCAGGTAATATTTCGCCGCTAGTTTTTAGTTCAGTATCATGAGTAACCTTTTTCGAAGAGGCTTACCGCTGCTATTTTTGCTGGCGGCCACAGCCCTGTTGATATTTTTTCTGACACGCCCTGGACCGGATGCTCCAGTAGAAGAACCTGATGAAACAGAACAGGAAGAAGTCACAGACGCTGATATCGCCGGTGGTGCAGACGGCACGCGCGCAGATGAAACCGATACAAACCTTTCTGACGCAAGTGCAGGTCTTGATAACGAAGCGGACACTGACAGCATCGCAGAAGATGCTGCCCCTGCCGAGACTGATGAAACACAGACTGTTACGACAGATGAGGATGGGGCCAACACGGAAATTGACACAGCAGGTGATGTGAGCACTGAAACGGAGGTACCGGATAGAACCGTGCCAGACAGAGCCGTGCCTGAGAGAACATTACCCGAAAGCATACGCCCCCTGGTGCCGGCCATTCCGCCTGTTTCTCGCGAAGAACGCGAAGCGGCCGAAAGAGCTGCACAGGAAGCCGCCCGCGCAGAAGCCGAGAGACAGGCACAGGCTGACCTGGCCGCTGCTGCGGCGGAAGAGCCCACCGTGACCATGACATTGCCGGTTCTGATTGAGGGCCGCAGGGCACCGGGCGTGATGGCGCAGGCCACCGTGAAAGAACTGAAAGCCGTGTCGCCGAGCGGCTTGTCCAACAGTCTTGGTGACGCCATTAATGACGAAATGCGCCAAAGCCTTGAGGCGATGGGCGACGAGATGGTCTCCATCGAGCGGATTGAGCAGATGACCGGGCTCGATCTCTATCTCGACCCGGCCACCCTGTCCGTGGCGGCGCAGTTGCCCGATGGCTTGCAGAAGAACCAGCAATTTGCCGGGGCTGATCGCTTCCGTGATCCTAATGTGCCCCTGGTGCCTGCTGCCAATTTTGCCTTCGGGCTTTCTACCGTTTTTTCCGCCAATGATACGCTGGATGACCAGTTTGACCCGCTATACGGGCTGGAATTGAACGGCTTTACCAATTTCGGCGGTATTGACGGCATCAATGTCGATTTCAGTGGCAGCTATATCTATGATCCAAACACTGAGGAAAGTGACTTTCGGCGCGGGCGGATCATTGCCTTCAAGGATGATATTGAACGCGCCATCCGCTATTCCTTTGGCGATCTGCTTTCTGCGCCGCTGCAGCTGGCCGGAGATTTTGACTTTCTCGGTTTTTCCGTAGAGCGCAATTTCTCGCAGCTGCAACCACGGCGCAATGTCCGCTCTCTTGGCCGCTCCTCGCTGACGATTGAGCGCCCGTCCATTATCGAGGTTTATTCAAACGGCATCCTGGTCAACACATTCAGCGCAGACCCTGGTGTTGTGACCCTGAACGATATTCCCCTTACCGAGATTACCAATAATGTGGTTGTCGTTGTGGAAGATTCATTTGGTCGCCGCGAAGTGGACAATTTCTCCGTTGCCACGGACATCAACCTGCTGGAGCCAGGCCTGAACCAGTTTTCGATTTCTGGCGGTGTACGGCGTGATGACGCAGACCTGTCTGATATTGCCTACACGGAAGACCCTGTTGTTACCGGTACTTACATGCAGGGGATCACCAACAACCTGACGCTTGGAGCAAATGCCACCTATTCAGAGGAAATTTCCCAACTGGGCGCTTCGCTCGTGACGGCAGCCCTGAATGGCATTATATTGCTCGATTCCTCCTTCAGTTTCAGCGACGAATTTGGCACGGGCTATGCCGGCAGCATTGATTATCGCGCCGGACCATTTAACCGGTTTCTGGAAAATGATTTCCTGTCGGTACAGTTCGACTATTTCTCCGAGGATTACACGACACTTTCCAGTTTCGATTTTGTGTCAGATACAGAGTTCAACACCAACGCCTCGTATAATTTTGATGCATTTCTGGACACGAATATCTCTCTGGGTACATCCTATTCGCAAAGCCGCACCGCCGATGACCCTGATGTATCCCTTTCACTTGGTGTGAACCGTCGTTTCGGGCGACTGAATTTCAACACTATTTTCAGGTACACAGACCTCTCAACCGGGCGGGAAGATTTTGGCGCTTTTTTCAATATCTCCCGAACATTCGGTAACAGGCTGTTCGCCAACGCCAATTATGACACGCTCTCGGAAACGAGCCGCGCCGAGTTCAGCCGTCGCCCGAGCCTGCAGGTGCCTGATTATGACTATCGCCTGAGCGTGCAGGATACGCCGAATGATACAAACATCTTCGGTAATTTCGGGTACCAGACCAACCGGTTCGAGACTGACATCAGCCTGACCCAGAACCTGCCAGATGCCAGCGGACAGCCGGAACGAACGAATGCCCGATTCCGTGCTCAGTCCGGCATTGCCTATGCGGATGGCAAATTCGGCTTTGGCCGGGACCCCTCGCGTGGCTTCTATCTTGTCGACAAGCATGGCTCCCTCTCCAATGCACAGGTGGTGCTCAATGACGGCAATGCCGGCCCGCCCCTTGGACAGGCGGACATATTCGGCCCTGCCGTTATCCAGCCAGGGGGCGCCTACCGCATTGATAACCTGACGGTTGGCGTGAAGAATGCACCGCCCGGCTACAATATCGGTGACGGTCGATACTACATCCAGCCAGGTGCCCGGACCGGCACCCGCATCACCGTTGGCTCAGCAGCATTCCGCACAGTTGTTGCCAGACGGAGTTATCTGGATGAACCCCTTGCCCTTGCCTATGGCAGCCTGCGCCGTGAAGGTTCTGACGAACGCACCCCATTTTTCACCAACAGGACCGGCCGCGCTGCCTTCAATGAACTGCAGCCCGGCACTTATGTTGGTACGGTTGCTGGCAAAAACCTGCAATTTACGTTTACAGTGGGCCGGGAAGATCCTGCCTATGTTGATCTTGGAGAAATAACCGTGAGGCCCGGCGCATGAAGTATCTCGCATCTCTTGCCATCATGACAGCGGGACTGCTGCTGTCACCATCTGCTCTGGCCTGCACCAATCTCGTCCTCGATATCACCCAGACAGAGGGCAGCAATTACACGCAATCGGACGATATTCCGCTGGTGATTTCGCTCTCTATCGAGAAAACCTCATCTAATGAAGATGATACCTGTCTGACACAGCCCATTTTCCTCGATGCCATCAATAACGGGCCGCTGGATCTGACGGATGGCGGCAATGCGATCACGACCGATATTATTCAGTCCACTGACCTGATGCCTGTGGGCACCCAGCGGGCACGACTGAGTGATTTTGCGCTGGCCAGGCTGTTCCTTGGCGAGACCCTGACGGTTGAGGCGTCATCTGGCACAACCATTGTCAGCACGTTCAATCTGCTGAGCACTGTTGAGCCAGGATTGCGCTTTGAAGGAGAGGCCGGTGACGGACAGCTTGAGCTCGACCTTGGCACACTCGAAGCTGGCACATCCGGCGAAAGCAGCTTCATGTTCAGGTCAAATACAGACCTGACCGTCACTGCGATGTCTGATAATGAGGGTAACCTCGTACATGAAAGAGGCAGTAGTTTTGGGGAAATTCCGTATAACGCCTTTTTATCCGGTATACCCATTGATCCACAGGGCGGCGATGAGGTCACCCTCAATGTCAATACAGCCGTGATCAACAGCGAAACGGTGAGAATTGAAATCCCCCCCTTCCCTGAAACATTTGCAGGACAGTATAATGATGTCCTGACACTGACTTTCGTGCCCTTTTAGAGCCCTGTCAGCGGCAAATCAGAAATAGATGATTTCTATTGATACCGGCTCTGTTGGCGGTAGCGCTTCTTCAAGCTGAAAGGAAAAGTCCTGCTGGCCAGGGCGATACAGCCTGACGGCAACCTCATTCATACCTGGCTGAACATCTGTTACGGCATTGGTGCTCTGCGCCGCGACAACCTGTAACTGATCTGACGGGCTGGACAGCATGAAGCGGAAATATTCCGTATTGCAGGCCGTGCGCACATTGATTGTCGGTCTGTCCTGCAATTCAGTTCTGACCTGCTCTGTGACCTTGCAGCTGGGTGCGATTGTCATCGACAGTTCAATGGTCACCTGATCGCCAGCCTGCGCTGCGGCAACCATGCCCCACAACGCAACACAGACCATGCTCAAACAGATTTTACGCATACTGTACCCACCAGAAACTGGGGGCAGAATACGGCGATCAGTTTAAGGAAGAGCAAATTTTTAAGAAGATTTTCATTAAGGTTATCAGACAGTTAAGGATAATGACTGGTAACCTTCCGGATGACAGAGGCAACCATCCACATCGGGCTTAACGTCTGCAAGACACCTGATTGCCTGAGGCAGCCCAGAAAACCTGAAACAGTACCCTAACCGGGCAAGCCTATTTCGATGTTGCCTGGTAGACGCCATCCCAGTCTTCGCCTGGCGGGTTCTGGCGATATTCATCGATGCGGGTTTGCATGACATCATAATAGCCGTCCACGAACCATGTTGCGGCCAGTGGTCTTGCTTCTGCCGCAATGCCCTCAGCTTCATCCCAGTCCTGCGAACGATACGCAGCAAGATAAGCGGTCTGGAGTTGCTGCCAGTCCTTATAGGTCTGGGTCTGCGCCTCTTTCTCGTCGCCCACCAGCGTATAAATCGTTTCTGGTGCCTGGCGGCCGACCACGCGCAGCTGATCCACCTCGACGCGGGCAAAGTCAGGTGCCCCTTCAGCCGTCGCGCTGCCGATGATGATGTGCAGTTTGTATTGCTTGGTCAGGCCTTCCACGCGGGATGACAGGTTCACCGCATCGCCCAGCACCGAATAGGCAAAGCGCTGTGTCGAGCCCATATTGCCGACGCTACAGGGGCCGGAATTGAGGCCGATCCCGATATTCGTCTCCACCGGGAGCGGTGCATTTTCAGGGTCATTATGGAATTGCTTGTTCATTTCCCGCAATGTGTGGATCATTTGCAGCGAACCACGACAGGCGTTGCGGGCATGGTCCGGGTCATCCAGCGGCGCATTCCAGAAACTCATGATCGCATCGCCGATATATTTGTCGATTGTCGATTTTGAATCCATCAGAATTTCGGTCATGGGTGTCAGGAAATTGTTGAGGAACAAAATCAGTTCCTGTGGTGACAGTTGCTCGGAGATTTTCGAGAAGCTCCGTATGTCGCAGAACAGGATGGTAATGTCCTTCTCAACCCCACCAAGCTGCAGAAGGGACGGGTCTTCAGCGATCTGGTCAACCATGTCGGGCGACAGGTAATGGTCAAACGCGCCGCGAATCTCGGCTTTCTCAGATTCGGTCAGATAGAAGCTGGAGATAATCGTCACCATGGAGATGAAAACCAGTGCTGCTGCCGCAAAGGTCGGATCAAACAGGATCTGGCTTTCCGTGTACTGCAACCAGGAGAACAAGAAGAGCGCGATCAGGGAGATAACCGTGATCAGGCCCCCGCGCACCGCACCAAGGAATGAAAGCATGAATGCCAGGATTGTCCCGCCGACGAGGATGATAATACCAACAACGCTCTGGCCCCAATAGGGATTGACCAGAAACTGTTCTGTAAGCATCTGTTCAATCATCTGGGCGTGAATCAGCACCCCGGGATACGACCCGTTCATGGGTGTGGAACGCAAATCGAGCAGGCCGGGTGCCGATGGTCCGATCAAAATAATGTGTCCGGCTAATTGCTCCTGCAATTCCTGCATACTATAGGCGCCTGGCGTACCTGTCCCGGCCTTGATCACTTTCCAGGCCGGAATGCGGCGCTCTGGGCGTTCCTCGGAATAATGCACCAGAAACTCACCCTGGCTATTCGTCGGAATCTGGAAGTCACCAATTTCCGAAACGATACGAACGGTAGAAACAAAAGCAGGGCCTTCACTACCACTACCAAACTCCCCGCTGCCTGAAGAACTTTTAATCTGTATCGTACCAGCACCGATTGCCACACGTAATGCCTCCAGAGACAGGGACGGGAAAATCTGTTCGTCGATCCGCGCAAGCAATGGCGCTTTACGGATCACGCCGCCATCAATACTGGCCACACTGACGAAGCCGGAGCCTTGCGCGCCCTCGTCGATTACCGGCAAAGTTCGCGTAGATGTTTCATAGGCCGGCATCTGATCTTTGGCGCTCGCACCAATTTCTACAAAGCCGTAGCGCACTGGCGGCAGCACTTGCTCCCTGCCCTCTTCCAGACGCGGTGTGAGAAAATACCCTGTGACAATATTTGTCTGGGTCTGGGCAAAACTCTGCCCGAGATAGGCATCATGGTCAGGCAGGGCCGTGATGGCGTCGAACGCCTCGAAAGAAAGACCGTTGTTCAGAAGCATCCCGGCGATATTGCCCGGCGATGTGCGGTCAGGCTCAGAGAACACGACGTCGTATACCACCGCCGCAGCGCCGATCTGGCCCAGCTTGATGCTCATATCGGCAAAATCTGTCCGCGGCCACGGCCACTGGCCCAGCACTTCCAGAGATTCATCATCAATATCGATGACTTTAACAGGTGCCTCAACATACTCGCGCGGCTGCTGGCGCTGATATTCATCAAACAGCAAATTGCCCACATCTTTCAGGGCAGAGGGAAAACTATAGAAAGAGAAAAGCGCCAGCACCACACTTGCCAGCCCCAGAAACAACGGGATCAGCTTTTTGCTGCGTCCGACAAGAAGCCTAATTCTCTGTGCATTATCAGCCACGATAACCCCCTCATAATGCCGATTTGTTAACCTTTAACCCGGAGTTGGCCCCGGCGTCCAGCAACACATTGCCCGAAAATAACTGCCGAGGTGCTAATCCGGCCATGGCACACCATAAAGGTGTGGGAGAAAAACATTTCTGGCATGGTATTTGAGGGCTTGCTCTTGTTTCACTTAGTATCCTACACTCAAAAATAAGTGTGGTACTCATTGACAGGGAGGGGGACTCATCCTGTGACTTTTGCTATTTCCAATTTGACTGAAACCAGCCGACGCATTGCGAAAATCGCTGCTGCGCTGGCCGTTTCCGCCAGTATCTCCGCTCTGGCTGCTGCCCAGGCGCAGGATACGATCACCTTTGACGACGTTTTCAGTAACCCTGACGACAAACAGTTGAACATTGATTACGCCCGCCAGGAAGCTGCTGCGGGTAATCTTCTTGCTTCTGCTGCAACGCTTGAACGGCTTCTGCTGACTGACCCGAACTGGGACGAAGCCCGCCTGTTCTATGCCGCAGTGCTATATCGCCTCGCCGATTACTCGGGCGCTGAGCGAGAAGTACGAATTCTTGAAGGGCGTTCGCTGTCTCCACAACTTCAGGAACAGCTTGAAGACTTCAAAGGCCGTATTGACAACAAACAGAGAAAGACAAGGCTGAGCGGCAGCATTGCCGTCGGCTTCACCTATGATGATAACGTGGCGGTCAATAATGACGACCCGTCAATCGATCCGAATAATGCCCCTACTCAGTCTGATGAAGCCTTCACTTTCCGCGCACGCGGCAAGTATGAATATGAAATTGGCGGCGAGCAGGATCTGAAATTTGTTGCCCTCTTCAGCACGCTCAGCAAGCGCTATGATGATTTCGGCCGCGTTGATTTCAACTTCATCGCCGCCCGCACCGGCTTTGAGGGGGCCAATGGCCCTTACGACTGGCGCATTCTGGCTGATTTCAAGAACCTTGATATTGTCGGTGACCAGTATCTGCGTGAAGGCGGTGCAAGCGTCCGCGTCCGCCGTGAGATGACGGCCCAAACGTCGCTCCAGCTTGATGCAGATGCGAGCTATCAGGAATATGACAACATCACGATCGGCAACACAGAGACCCTGTTTGAAGATCAGCGTGCCGGGCTCAAATATACAGTGATTGGCTCCGTGAACCATAAGTTCGACAGCCAGACACGTGGCAGCGTCGGCATCGGCTATCAGAAGAAAGAAGCTGATTTCGAAGCTTACGAGTTCGACACAGCCTTCTTCACGACTTCACTCAGCCGCAGCTTCAAAAACGGCTCCTACGCGATTGGTAGTTACTTCTATCGTGACGTTGAATATGCCGCACCGGACACAATTGTTGTGCCGGGTGCAACCGAGCCACGCGAAGAAGACCGGCATTATGCCCGCGTCGCTGTTGGCGTGCCTGTCGGGGCCGTCTTCGAAAGTGAAAACGCCAATCTGCAGGAAACACTTGATGATCTGCGGGTTGAATTTTCAGTCTTCTATGACGACCGTCAGGCAAATTTCGATGTTTACGACTACGACAATACAGGCGCTGAAGTTCAGCTGATCTGGAATTTTGACCGTTAATGCGGTCATAACAACCACGGGAGACGAGGAGATATGACCATGGTGCCCACTACTGTCCTGAAAAGCGTGGCGACTGCCGCCATGCTGACTGCAACCGCATCTATCTTGATGCCGGCCGCTGCCCAGCAAACTGAAATTGGCGTCAATGCCGCTGTGCGCAACGATGTGACCCTGCAATCCGCTGGCGAAGCACCGCGTGACGCGGTCGTCAAAGGCGAGGTTTACCTCGGTGACAAAGTGGAAAGTGGTGCTGCAGGTGCCCTGCAAATTCTGCTGAAAGACGAGACCGTTTTCACAGCCGGTCCCAACTCCTCCATCATAATCGACGAGTTTGTCTACAATCCGGCGACCGCTGACGGCAATATGTCTGCAAATATCGCCCGCGGCACTTTCCGCTTCATGTCCGGCAAGATTGCGTCGAACCCGAACAATGTGAAGCTAAACTCACCTGTCGCCACCATGGGTGTACGCGGCACAATGATTGAAGGTGTTATCGGACAGGATGCTGTTGACCTTGCGCGGTCTGAAGGCCTGATCGACGATACATCGGGTGTCGATGCAGACAACGCCCTGCTGGTTGTTCTGCGTGGCCCTGGCCGTGAAAATCAGGGCACGAACAAGCGCGGTGAACTGGACGTGATTACCACAACCAGCAGCAAGCGTCTTGATGAAGCTGGCCAGGCGGCCTTTGTGCCGGCCGCTGGCTCTACCGTCTTCGGTCCGTTCACGCTTTCTGTTGAGGCACTGGATGTCTTCAGTTCCAATCTGCGCACAGCGCCAACAGGGGCCAGCACCGGCGAAGGTGGCATCGGCAATGTTGATGAAGCATCTGGTGGCGACTCTGCCATCTCCGAAGATTCAGGTATCAATTTCGACATTGATGAAACTGAAATTCTTGAAGACCTGAACGACGCGACAGACGCGGCGGATGCTGGCAACGAGCCAGACTTCCCAACAGGTCCTGAGTGTGACATCAACCCTGATCAAACAGGTTGTAACTGATCCTCAGCTGAAAGTTCAGCAAACGGAAAAGCCGCTCGTTTGAGCGGCTTTTTTGTTGGGAAGCTTATGAAACTGATAATGTGGATGCCTGCCCACTGCTTGGCGGCGCTGGCTTTAAGTCAACAGGCCCCCTCCTGCTTATTCCTCGTCGCGCAGGCCTGTTATACCAGCCAGATCCTCCGCATAGGTTTTCTTGGTATCCACCTCCATGCCACGCTGGATCTGAATGCGCTGGGCTTGCGGTGACCCTGCCCCGTGCAGGGACTCAGTGAGATAACCCACCGCATTGCGGCCAAGCGTCATGTTTTCAATCAGGCGCAACATGCGCTGGCGCACTTCCACCGGCATGTTGGAGCGCCCGCGCAGATATTTCTTCAGCATGGGACCTGTTGTCTCATCCTCAAAATCAGCCTCCGCCGGCATGGTCACCATCAGCCCTCCCGCCAGATCCTGCGCGAAGCGTGAAATCTCGTATGGGAACCGCGTCACGTTATGCTTGCAGACATTGGCCAGCATCTGGTCATTGATATAGATGCCGGATGGCAGCTCTTGCGCCTCATGGCTGGAGGCGATGGCTGATGAATAGATCGTCTCATTGAGATGGGTCATCTCAACCAGCTTGTCCTTGATATGACTGGCGTGATCGGCCCCGTTATATTCGGCAATAGACGCCGCTGCCCCCACGAGCACATCGCCAAGGCCTGTCTTGCAGACATAACTTGCCCGATGATAGGAGGTGAAGCGCGCGACCATTTCCTGCGCGAATTCATATTCGCCGTCCATCATAACGTGCGCCCACGGAATGAATACATCATCGAATACCGCCAGCACTTCCTGGCCACCATAGGTCGCGTTGCCCTTGTCAATCTCTCCCATTTCCATGGCCCGCGTGTCACAGGACTGGCGGCCATAGATATAGGTAATGCCTTTCGCATCCCCCGGCACCAGACCGGCCACTGCATAGTCACGATCAGATTCACTGAGATTCATTGTCGGCATCAACGCAATCCAGTGACTGTTCAGACCGCCCGTCATATGTGCCTTGGCACCGCGCACATAAATGCCGTCCTCATCGCGTTTGACGATGCGCATGAACAGGTCCGGGTCCGCCTGATCACTCGGGCGCTTAGACCTGTCCCCTTTCGGGTCGGTCATGCCAGCCGCAATCATGACGTTATTTGTCTGCGCCTGCTTCAGGAAGGTCAGGAAACGCTCATGATAGGACGTCTGGTGTTTCTGGTCGATGTCATAGGTTATGGAATGCAGCACACTGATGGCATCAAGGCCGGTACAACGCTGGAAGCAGGTGCCTGTCAGTTGCCCGAGGCGGCGCTGCATCCTGTTTTTCATCACCAGATCCTGCGGAGCGCCTACAATATGCAGAAAGCGGTTCACCGGCGCGTCAACAAGATCACTATGCGCTGTCGCCAGTTCAGGGTCTTCCACGGCCAATTCGTAGGTTTTCCTCAGGGCATTGATTGAAGGGCGGATGATCGGGTGCTCCACGTAATCATCAACCGTCTTGCCAAACATGTGCACGGTCAGCTCCCGCCCGCGCAGGGAATTCACATAATCCTCGCCGGTTTTGATCGGCTTGAACCTGCTCCAGCGTGTCTGCGCTGTTTCTTTGTGTTCAATCTTTGCCATGCTCTGCTCGCCTTTCAGTTGATTGCCTTGCTTGCCCGCAGGTCATCTCTTTGTGATGCCGAGAGGCCCAGGTCGCTCAAAATCTCGTCTGTATGCGCGCCAATCGCCGGGGCCGCAGACGGGGCTCTTGTCTTGCTGACAGAATAGCGCGGTGCCGGGGCGGGCAGCTTATGCCCATCCACCTCCGTGAAAGTCTGGCGCGCCTGATTATGCGGGTGGTCAGGCGCCTCCGACAGGGACAGCACCGGCGCAAAACAGATCTCCGCATCTTCCAGCAGGGCACACCATTCATCGCGCGTTCTGGTTTTGAAAATTGCCGTGAGCTGTTCTTTCAACTCCGGCCAGCTGTCAGGGTCCTGCTGCGCGTCGAAGGCCGGGTCATCGAGGCCAAGCGCATCGCGCAAATTCGCATAAAACTGTGTTTCGATCGCGCCAATGGAAATCCACTTTCCATCTTTCGTTTCGTACACATCATAATAATGGGAGCCGGTATCAATGATATTCTGTCCCGGCATATCCTGCCACATGCCGGAGGCTTTGAACCCCCAGGTCAGGCTAGCCAGCAAAGCAGAACCATCTGTCATCGCACAGTCAATCACTTGGCCCTGCGCACCGTTCTTCACCGCGAGTAAGGCACTGACCATGCCAAAAGCCAGCATCATCGCACCGCCGCCGAAGTCACCAAGATAATTTACCGGCGGCGTCGGTTTCTCACCCGCCCGGCCACAGGAATGAAGAACACCGGAAAGCGCAATATAGTTGATGTCATGGCCCGGCGCCTGTGCATAAGGGCCGGTCTGGCCCCACCCCGTCATCCGGCCATAGACAAGCCCGGGATTGCGCTTGAGCAGATCATCCGGGCCAAGGCCCAGCCGCTCCATCACACCGGGGCGGTTACCTTCAATCAGCCCGTCAGCTGTATCAACCAGCTTGCGCGCCAGTTCAGCGCCTTCCGGCTGCTTGATATTGATGACGATGGACTTGCGCCCGCGCGCGAGCGGGTCAACGGGCGGAATGCGCATACCGCCGCGCTCAATGCGAATGACTTCCGCCCCGTGATCGGCCAGCATCATGCCACAAAACGGGCCAGGCCCGATCCCGGCGAATTCAACGATACGGATACCTTCCAGCGGCCCCGGCATGATGCACATTCTCCCTGTAGTTTTTCACCGCAGAATCACACGCAGCACCGGCAAATACAACCGTCAGCCGCAGCTTTAGCGCCAGAACATGTCATGCTTGCTGATTGTGGTTGCCCGGCAGCGCCGAAAAAAACACAATGCTGAACATGAAAGAAACCTATGAAAATGTGCTGCCATGGTATCTGGCGCAACTGGAGGCGGGCCACCGCGCTGCGCTGGCCACATTAGTACGCGCCGATGGTTCCTCGCCGCGCCCTGTTGGCAGCCAGATCGCGGTCACGCAGGATGGCCGTCATTTTGGCTATATCACCGGTGGCTGCGCTGAGGCGGCCATCCATGATGAAGCCGTTCAGGTGATCCGCACCGGGACACCCAGATTGCTGCGCTATGGTGAGGGATCTGCTTTCATGGATATTCAGCTGCCCTGCGGCGCGGGCATTGATGTGCTGATCAGTTCCCCTACCCTGTCCGCGATCGAGGAGGTCCTTTCCGGTCTCAGCGCGCGCCAGCCTGTCGCCCTGAACCTGCTGGGTGACGCTGACACAGCCCCGAAGATGCGTGGTTTCACGCAGGACCCGGCACCAGATGAGACATGGGTCAAAAACTACACACCCGCCCCGGCCCTGCAGATCATTGGCCGCGGGCCGATCGTTGCCGCGCTGGCCACACTGGCTGCGACCGCCGATTTCGAGGTGCATGTCGCAACGCCGGATACGGATATTTCAGACGCTTCCTTTCCTGCAACAGCGGTTGACCATATGACGACGCCAGAGCGGTATAGCCCCGCCTTCACGGATCAGTGGTCAGCCGGCGTTCTCCTGTTTCATGACCATGAATGGGAGCCACCCACGCTCCTCAAACTTATCCGTACAGACTGCTTTTATCTGGCAGCGCTCGGCAGCCAGAAAACACACGCGCAGCGATGCGAACAATTGCGCGGCATGGGCGTTGAGGAGAAACAGCTTGCCCGCATTTCCGGCCCTGCCGGCCTTGATATTGGCGCCCGCACGCCGCAGGAAATAGCCGTCTCCATTCTGGCTGAAGTGATTGCCGCTTTCAGAAAAAGTGAGCCCGTAAAAGGTGCATGACCTCGCCGCCATTATCCTCGCCGCCGGTCAGTCGTCGCGCTTTGGTGCGGCCAATAAACTGCTCGCCCCCCTCAATGGCAGGCCGTTGCTCGCCCATAGTCTTGATACGGTTTGCAAACTCGGGCTTGGACAGATCATCGTAGTGAGCGGGCACGATCACGAGGCGATCGCACAAATCGCGCAACCCTATGCTGTCAGGGTACAGCATAACCCGGCTTACAAGACGGGCATGGGCAGCTCGATTGCCTGCGGTGCCACGGCCCTGAACCCGGAAGTGGCGGGCGTTTTCCTCTGCCTTGGTGACATGCCCTATCTGACAGATACTGTTTTTCAAGCCGTGGTAGATCAGTTTACTGCACATGGAAATCATGGCCGTAAGGGCAGTCGTGCCCCTGGCAGCATCGTCCGCCCCGTCTTTGAAGGCAGACCCGGCCATCCTGTGCTGTTTCCGGCAGATGTTTTTCCCGCCCTAGCCGGGCTGACGGGGGAGCTTGGGGCCCGCGACATTATCGCCGCAGAGCAAAGCCGCCTGCTGACGATCAACTGGCCGGATCACACCGTGCTGGCCGATATTGACCGACCAGAAGACTTGCCGGGGTAAACCGAATGTGATTGTACGGTTTAATGCACACAATATATCAATTTTGAATAATCCGAATTTTCTATGAGTTTTCGTGATGACCAACATTAACGAATTTCCAATTCCTGCAGATGTTATTCCTGCGCGACTAAGAGCTTTGCTCAGTCCCAAGGTATTGCTTCGGACATTCGTGTGGAAGTTACGAAACTGGACGGGCACTAGATTTCATTTTCGACAAAATTATTGATGCGTTCGAACATATCAACAACCAGCTGGAAGAATTGATGAGTCGATAAAGGTACTTATCCTTCTAACTCTCGCTCTTCTGCTTCCTGTAATTTAAGCTCAGCAAAAGTTATCCCGAGCTCAGCTACCTTCTGAGGGGTTGGATCGGGAATTTGACTACCCAAATGTCGCTTGGGCGGTGCATAACTTTTTTTAGAGTTGATGAATGTATGGAGTTCTGGACTCGGTGGTTTCCATTCTTGACTTTCAGTGACCTCCCCAAGAATTTGTATGCCATTCGGAACCAACAACATCGGTCCCTTTAGTTTGTAGACGAATTTAGGTCCACTCTCTCCATGTATCTCTTGAGTACCATGCTCAAATGCATTCCGAGCTTGATGTACATACGAAAGGAGTTCATCCTCGCGTCGAATTTTTCTGACACATCCGTACCACGCATTATGCTTTGGACGATCCTTAGCCCAATTTGCTAACATTGAAAAAACATGATTATGAGCTTGCAAAAAATCAGCCCAAGCAAATCGAAATGTCTTAAAATCCCTGCATGTACACAGGGTTTCGTATGCCTGCGTAGCCTTTTCGAGTGAAAGACACGCTTTTTGCAGAGATGGGTGACGCAATTGTAATTCCTTAACTTATTTTACTCTGCATCTGCTATCTGCCAATTTTACGTAACGTTTAGCGAAAAGCATGCAAGCAAATAATCAAGACTTGATATTGATGAGCACAACCGTAACGAGAGCCTTAGGCTAAACCTCGACCTGAGCCCCCCAACCCATGAACAGACTCCCCCCGGAAAAGAGCGGACATGGTCAGCTTACCGGCTTTGATATGGGGAAGATCACTCAGGTGGGCTGAAGCCAACTTAGCCCGCCAGATCGCTCTTTTACACTCCACCCCCGTTTGCCTTCTGCCTCATTTTAGATTTCGCTCGGCGCAACCGGGGCCCCAACCCCGTTTGCCTTCTGCCTCACTCATTCTTCACCTTTTGCTCTTAACCGTGTATTGGTAAGGCAAAGGGATGGTGAAACATGGCCAGTAACAAACAGTTACGGGAAATTCTAGATGATATTGCCGCCGCGCCAAGCGGGCCGCAGGTTGCAGCAATTTTCGACTTTGATGGCACGCTGATCGCGGGCTATTCGGCAACCGCGTTCCTGCGCGAGCAGATCATGAGTGGCGGACTCTCGCCCCGGGATTTTGTCCAGCAATTTGAAGCGGTGCGGAAATTTGCCGCCAAGAAAGTGGGCTTTTCTGCCCTGATGAACGCGACCGCCAACACCCTGCGAGGCCGCGCTGAATACTGGTTCGAGGAATTTGGCGAGGAGGTTTATAAAAAATCCATCGCCGGATCAATCTACCCGGAAGCGCGGCGCATCGTGAACGCGCATCTGGAAAAAGGCCACACGGTGGCCATCATCTCTTCCGCCACAAAATACCAGATCCTGCCAGCGGCGCGTGATCTTGGAATCGAGTTTCTGCTCTGCACGGAACTGGAAGTTGATGACGGCATCTTCACCGGCAATGTGATCAGCCCGACGTGTTTCGGCGAAGGCAAGCGCATGGCCGCCGAGGACCTTGCCGCAGAAGAAGGCTGCAAACTTTCCGAGAGCTTTTTCTATACGGACAGTGATGACGACCTGCCGCTGGTTGAAGCTGTGGGTCGCCCGCGCATTCTCAACCCCAACAAGCCGCTGGCCAAAATCGCCAAGGAACGCTCCTGGCCGGTTTATAAATTTACCAGCCGGGGCCGCCCCGGTGTTGGCACCATGCTACGCACCGGCATGGCCTATAGCGCCCTGCCCTCCGCCCTGGCGGTTTCCTCGACCATGTGGGCTGCAACCGGGCGCAAGCGCGACATGCTGAACATGGCGACAAGCCTGTGGTCGGATTATGCTACCGCCGTTACCGGTATCAATCTTGATGTGGAAGGGGAGGAACATCTCTGGTCCCACCGCCCGGCTGTTTTCATTTTCAATCATCAGAGTTCGGTTGATACACTGATTATCCCGAAACTGCTGCGCCGCGATTTCACTGGCATTGGCAAGAAAGAGATCGGTGACTTCCCGGTTATCGGGCAGTTATTCAAATTTGCCGACGTGATCCTGATTGACCGGTCCGATGCCAAAAAAGCCATCGAGGCCATGAAGCCGGTTATTGAGGCATTGCAGAAAGAAAAGCTTTCCGTCGCCCTGTCACCCGAGGGCACACGGAGTGTCTCCACGCGGCTTGGTGCCTTCAAGAAAGGCGCTTTTCATATTGCCATGCAGGCAGGCGTGCCGATTGTGCCGATCGTGATTCACAATGCGGTTGATGCCCTGCCGCGTGGCCAGAATTTTGCGCGTGCCGCGGACATCAAGGTAACCGTGCTGGAGCCCATCGACACCAGCGACTGGGAGCGCCAGTATCTTGATGACTATATTGATGAGATACGCGATCTTTTCCTCGAGACGCTGGGCCAGCTCGACGATGCAGGGGAAGATATATCCCTCGATCACTGGGACGAGCCGTTAAGCGCAGAAGATGCCGAGCCGCCTGCAGAACCGGAGGCGCCTGAACTGGATCTGCAACCAGAACCAGCGCCAACGCCGAAAAAGAGCCGCAAACGGGCGCCTGCGAAAAAAGCGTCCAGCAAAAAGGCGACACGCAAAGGCACCCCCCGTAAGAACAGTGCCACAAAATCGGCCAGCAAATCCCGCAGCAAGGCAAACGGCCGCGCCACCCAGTAAGGCGTAGTGACCGTTACAGTTCTGCCTTGAAAAACAGCAGCTTGCTGTTTGCGGACGGAATTGCTTAAGTGTGTTTTCAATAAGAACACCCGCAAAAGGGTGACACGCGCCCTGACGGGCGACACGGGAGATTGTTATGAAGCTGACAGCGGCCGTTTTGGGTGCCGGTTCCTGGGGCACGACTGTCGCCTCGCTTATGTCACATAATATCCCGACGATCCTCTGGGGCCGCAGCGCCAGCATCGTGCAGGAAATAAACGACCATCATACCAACGCGACCTATCTGCCGGGGGCAAAAATCGCCACCGCCGTGAAGGCCACAACCGATATGGAAGAAGCCGTCGCGCAGGCGGATATCATTGTACTGGGCGTCCCCTCAAAAGCGATGCGTGATACGCTCGATGAAGTCAAAAAATACGTTCGCCCCTGGGTGCCGCTGATCAGCCTTGCCAAGGGCCTTGAGCCGGGCACCCGCTATCGGATGACTGAAATCATCAAGGAAGTGCTGCCCGGCCACCCCCCGGGGGTGCTGACTGGCCCGAACCTGGCAAAGGAAATCATTGATGGCTTCGCGGCCGCCAGTGTGCTCGCCATGGAGGACGAAGTGATCGTGAAGCAGCTCCAGCCTGTGTTCGGCAACGGCATCTTCCGTGTCTATCATAATACGGATGTGGTCGGCTGCGAGCTTGGCGGCGCGTTCAAAAACGTGATCGCCATTGCCGCTGGCATGGGCGATGGCTCCGGCGCCGGGGTCAATACCCGCTCTACGGTGATTACCCGTGGCCTGGCGGAAATGACCCGGCTTGGACGGGTTATGGGCGGGCGCGCCAGCACTTTTGCCGGGCTGGCAGGCATGGGCGACATGATGGCAACCTGCACCAGCGCGCTCAGCCGTAATCACACTGTCGGCTTCAAACTGGGCCAGGGCAAAAAGATTGATGAGATTATTTCAGAAATGAACCAGGTGGCCGAAGGGGTCAAAACCTCAAAGGTGGTGATGGAGTTGGCCCAGGAGCATGACATCGAAATGCCCATCTCGCTGGAAGTCTATCGCGTCTGTCACGAAGGCTCGACTGCCCGGCAGGCTTTCCGGGGGTTGCTGCGCACACAAACCGGCGCTGAATCCGAACCTGGCTGATCATCCCGCCCTAGTCCATCGAGATCACTGAGAGAGAAACGTGAACGCACCCGATATTTCCAGACTGAGTAAGATTGGCGATCCGTGGCCGCATGAAAATACGCGCCCTGTACACTTCATCCTGTATGCGGAAGAAGACTTCGAGTTCGACCTGCTGGAGCGCTGGATTGAAACCACAAGACCCGAAGCAAGCGCCGCAGCCATCTCCCGTATGCGTGTCAGACAGGAAGACGAGGACGCCGCAACGCTCTCCCCCATTGACAAATTCATTGACGCCCCGCGCGATCATCTCATCGTGCCGCTTGGCATCGTCTGGACAACCGAAGGTGGCGAAGACGCCGCCCGCCTGAAGTTCAAGGATTTCATCTTTTCCAACAAGCTGGCCCCGACCAAACGGAGCAACAAGCAAAAAGTGCTGGCGGGCGATCCGACGCGCTGCGTGCTGGTGGCCGGCGAAGCAGCGACCAAGAAGTCTCTGGTTGAGCGCTTTGAGCAGAAATTCGTCAGTGACCGGAATGACAATGCTTTTGTTGAATATGTCGCCCGTCAGGCCGTGCTGACTGTAGAGCGTGAACAGCGCCGCGTCCCGGGCGCCGGCGCAAAACTGCCGCGCTTCGTTGTGCCCGCCATCATGGCCCGGCGCGACTTTCAGGCGCAGCTGCGCGACCTCGCCGGGCAGACCGGCAAATCACTGGACGATGTGGAAGCGCACGCCCGCAGCTGCCTGAAAGAGATCGCGCCAACCCCCACCCGCTTCTATGTCACCCTGATGGCAAAAATCATGCGTGGCCTGTGTGGCTTTGGCTATGAAAACAAGATCGTCACAGATGACACGCACCTGCGGGAAATTCGGGATATCGTGCGCAATAACCCGACAGCGCTGATGTTCACGCACAAGTCTCATGTGGATGGTCCCGCCCTGATCGCCCAGACAAGCCAGAGCAATTTCCCGCTGGTACACACAATCGGTGGCATCAATATGGCGTTTGCCGGCATGGGAACACTGGCCAAAAAAAGTGGTGCCATCTTCATCCGCCGCTCCTTTCAGGATGATCCGATCTATAAAGCCTGCCTTCGTCAGTATATATCCTATTTATTGGAAAAACGCTTTCCCGTCGCCTGGGCACTGGAGGGCACGCGCTCGCGCATCGGCAAACTGATGCCGCCGCGCTACGGCATCCTGAAATATGTCACAGAAGCGGCTGAGAAAAACGGCATCGACAACCTGCACCTCGTGCCGGTCTCCATTTATTATGACCTTATTCCAGATATCGGATCGTACAAGGACGAACAGCGCGGCGCGATAAAGCGCAAGGAAAGCCTTGCATGGTTCATTGGATATGTTGCCGGGTTACGCAAACCGCTGGGGCGCATCTTCATGGCTTTTGGCAGGCCGGTCATCGCCTCCCTGCCCGCAACAGTGCCTGAGGGTGCCAATGATGCAGATGAAGAAGCCACACAGGAAGCCGCGACCGTTCGCCTGCAGAAACTCGCCTTTGAGGCAGCGGTTAACAGCAATGAAGTGACCCCGCTCTCCGCTTCCGGGGTGCTCGCCCTGACCATGATCAGTGCTGCTCCGCAGGCGCTGACAGAAGAGGAAATCATTGCTGACCTTGAGGCATTGCGGGACTGGGCCCGGCAGCGTGATATTCCCATGACGGATGACTTTAGCGACAGTGGCAGCCACAAGCTGCGTGATGTCGCCCGCGCGATGATAAAAGTTGGCGTGCTTGAGCGCCATGAAACCGGGTTGGAGCCTTTATTCGGTATTGGCCAGGGACAGCAGTTTACCGTCAGCTATTACCGAAACACGGTTGTGCACCATTTCGTCACAGCAGCGATTGCCGAGCTGGCACTGGCAAAAGCAGCTGAGAGTGCACCGGGCCTTGCCGCCACGCATTTCTGGGACGAGACATTGTCCTTACGCGACCTGTTCAAGTTCGAATTTTTCTATGCGCCGTCAGATCAGTTTCGGGAGGACGTCAACAGAGAGCTGCGCCATCACGATGCCGGCTGGGAAAGCCAGCTGGCCGGTGGCGGCAGCCCCGCAGAAAAAGTGCTGGAAAAGGTCACACCCCTTTTCGTCCATGGCGCGCTGAAGCCGTATATTGAAGGCTACAGCGTGATGGCGGAAGCGCTCATGCGCCTGCGCCCGGGAGAGGAAAGCGATGAGAAGTCACTGGTGGCAGCCTGCCTGAAACTCGGCAAGGCAGCGGTTTTGCGCCGACAGATTACCGGCGAGGAAGCGATTGCCAAACAGATCTTTTCCCATGCATATCTGCTTGCGGAACATCGCGGCCTTGTGGGTGACGAGGCCCGCGACATGACAGGACGGCGCGTGGCCTTTGCCCGCGAGATGAACGAACTTCAGCGCCGCCTGCGCCTGATCGAAGCCATCAACGCGCGCCGCCGCGCCATTGGCGGCCTTGGCGTGCAGGGCGTAGTCGAAGATGACGGCTCCGTGCAGGTCCTGGGCCGGGGGTAAGAGCCACCGGATGATTCTTTCACTTCTCTCCGCCCTGATCACGTTTTTCGAAGCGCCGGTCCTTGAAGTGCCTGTTGAGTGTGACCTGACAGCTGTGTGCAGCATCCAGAAATATGTCGATCATGATCCCTCTCCGGCGCGGGCAGATTATGCCTGCGGCAATCTGAGCCTTGACGGTGACACGGGCACGGATTTTCGCGTTCCGACCATGGTGGAGATGGCAGACGGCGTCGCTGTTATCGCCGCTGCTGATGGCACGGTTAAGGCTGTGCGCGATGGCATGGCAGATATCTCCGTCAGACAAACGGGCCCGGATGCGATCAAGGGCCGTGAGGCCGGTAATGGCGTTGTGATAGATCACGGGAATGGCTGGGAGACGCAATACAGCCATTTACGACAGGGCAGCATCAGCGTGCAGCCGGGAGACATTGTGCACGCCGGGGACAGGCTGGGTGAAATCGGCCTGTCAGGCAATACGGAATTTCCGCATGTGGAGTTTACTGTGCGGTATGAGGGGGAAGCACTCGACCCGTTTGTCGGGCTGACAGATGATTTTGTCTGCGGCGATGCAACAGTGCCACTATGGTCAGATTCTGCTCTGGCGAAAATGCCCTATCGCCCGGCGGTTTTTCTGTCTGGCGGGTTCTCGGACCGTGCCGTTGAAATCAACGCCGCGCGAAGCGGCACATATGACAGATTTCAGTTAACCCCTGCGGCCCCGGCCCTCGTCTTCTGGGTGGACGTCTCTGGTATTCTGGAAGGCGATGAAGAACAGATGCAGGTCATCGGACCAGATGGGCGTGTCTTTGCCGAAAACAGGCGTACCCATGCGCGCAACAATATCAGCTGGTGGGCTTATACGGGCAAAAAGAAACCGACCATCGGCTGGCAGGACGGGACATATACTGCGGCCTACCAACTTGTTCGCAAAGGCGATGTCATTATTGACCAGAAAATGGAAATACCCTTGACCGCCGATACGGATTAAATTTCCGGTTCTTTCCAGGCAAAGATAACAGCCGGTATAACCAGCGTCAGCCAGAATAATGCCATGGCACCAGCGAAAAAATGCTCTGCACCAAGTGTGATCCCGAAAGACGCAATATTCCCGAGGGCTGTGATGATTACCACAAGCGCCAGACAGGCAACAACCGAGATATATGCATACCGATAAACCTGGTTGCGGGTGCTGCGTATCCGTTCATCCACAAGTTCATCAGGAAAATCTGTGAAACCGCGATTAACTCTACCCAATACAAACCAGAGACCGCCAAAAATGACCAGGTTCAGCATCAGCCATGGCCCGTCCAGCACACCCGTAATTGCGATCGTTAACGCCGACAGTACAAGCGCTGACCCCAGTGCCCGACGCACCGGCTGTGGGCGCAATCTGTCAAAGCTCTCATCGTTCATCGCTGCCTCTGCACGCGCTTCAACCTTGTCCAGCATTTCAGAACGCAGTTCCTTTGCCCGTTCATTCATCTGCTCATCTCCTTTATCCATCATTCTGCTGCCTTTCTGTCGGCAAAAACCTGCGCGCTCAAATACTGCATTGGCTCAAGCGAAAACACGGCTTCAATCGGAAGGTCGAAGAGGCTGGCAATCTGGAGGGCCAGCACAAGGCTCGGCTTGTATTCCCCGCGTTCCAGATAACCGACCGTCTGATAGTGCACCCCCAGCTTCACCGCGAGGTCCTTGCGGGATAGTCCCCGCTCTGTGCGCAATGCCGCCAGACGGTTGTAAACCGGCTGCTCTTCCTCTTTTGCGCTCCTGCTCATAATATATTATGTAGTATAAATGCTATATTTTGTCAATAAAATACGCTGCACACCTTACCTTCTGGCTAAGGGCCTCAATATGAACGGAAGCATAATGAACAATGTAAAAATTCGTTTATATTTGGAATGACCAGTTTCCTACAAACCCATATTGATAGATGAGTTAAGCTGTCAGCACTGTCGGTACATACCATGACTATTATTAGGATACTCGTACGGCTGACCATCATAACGCATGGCGAAGCCATAACGCTTTATACGGATATATCCATCACCAACAGTGTTGAGAACACCACTTCCAAGCATGGGCCGATAACGAGCCTCATGCCCTACTACAAAAAGTGGTAACTCTTCAGCGCTAACGGCGGAAGGTGCGCTTTGCAGGCTTGTAATTGGTGCGCCAGCTTCTAATGGTGTAACATTACAATTGCGTGCGTCCAGAGCAAATTGAAAGATAAAATCCCTGACCGGTTGCATTTCACAGTCATCATCTTCACAATCTGGGTCTTTCTTTTGGTAAATAATCTGTGTGAACCCAAAGGGAGTTCTCCACTCCGATCCTCCATGCCAACTCCATTCATATTGCGCCGTATGGTTAATCAAGGAGGGCACAAACCATACATGATGCATTACACCGGCTTGCCCTGCGCCCTGGTCAGCCAGAATTTGCAACATTGAATTATTAGACATCTCGGCTCTTCGCGACACAGTGAAATAGCTGGAAAACTCGATAGACGCGGCCAGAAGCAGAAGCAACAGCGGCAAAACCATCACAAACTCCATGGCTGCCGCGCCGTCATCCGATCTTCGAAATCGTGCTATTTGATGAGGTAAGTGCATAAGTTAATCCCCGAATAGTCGGGATAGTACAATTACGTTAAATCCATCCTAAGGTTACCCATAAAATTTGATATAAATTATTCAGTATAATCTTTAAATAAGAGTTTACCGGCATCACCTACATTCGCCTCATAGGGATAGTATGAAAGTTTCATAGTGCTGAGCCAAAAAATATTAGAGTCTGAATCAAAAGTCTTTCATATGAAACATGCTCTTGCCAGTCGTCTTGTTGCGATACGGATGTGAGCCATGAATAGCCATGCGATAGCTGAGGTCCAGCATCGTTCCCAATCCTTGGCGAGACGGCGTGATCGCCCTAACCATGCGAATGTGCGTTCTACGACCCATCGCCGGGGCAGGACTTTAAAGCCTTTCATTTTATCGGATCGCTTGATGATTTCCATCCGGAATGGACCGACTTTTTTAAGTTTGCGCTTTAGCTTATCTCCCGCATAGCCACCATCGGCAAAGATATGGCGAAGCCATGGAAATTTGTCTCGCGCTTCCATCAACACCGCTGGTGCGCCGTCGCGATCCTGTACATCCGCGGCATGCACAAGTGCTGTCACCAGAAAGCCTTCCGTATCCGTCAGAATATGCCGCTTGCGGCCTTTTATATTTTTGCCCGCGTCAAAGCCAGTAATACCGCCACTTTCTGTGGTTTTAACCGACTGGCTATCGATCACACCTGCGCTGGGGTGTGGGCTTCTGCCGTGTGCTTCGCGGCATTCAAACAGCAGGCGGTGATTGATCTTTTCCAGCAATCTGTCATCACGCCACCAATAAAAATATTTCTGAACCGTCGAAAAAGGCGGGAAATCCCTTGGTAACATGCGCCATTGGCAGCCAGTAGACGCGATATACAACAAGGCGTTCATGATCTCCCGCATCGGCCACTTGCGAGGACGCCCCATCCGATTTGGAAGAGGTATTTCAGGTTCAATCAAAGCCCATTCGTCGTCCGTCAGATCACTTGCATAGCGCAGGAAACTGCGGTCATAATATGTGCGGGTGGTTTCATTCCAACTCATCTGATCCTCCGTGTCTTAAGCAAACAAAGAGAATCATAAGTCGTTGAAATCACCCAGATACTTTTGGATCAGGCTCTTACACTTTTTCAGATATGAAGAAAAAGCATCGGTGGCTATAGAATTCGCCTTGTTATCACCTGTCTATATTTCACTCCTTTCCGGCATAATGTTCTTTATGTACTCTACAGTACAGGTCGCAAATCTGGATTATGTCGCCTATGCTTCCGCTACGGAGATTCGAAAGAATACCTCTGTTGCAAACAGCATAAGCGATTTCAAATCACAAGTTGTATGCCTCGAGGCATCTCCAATGCTTGATTGCGATAAAATAGAAGTAGGCGTGATGTCACGCCCTAATGTCTTTGGATTACAAGATTGGTTCGGCCAAAGTTTCATTGGTCAATTTTGCCCTGGAAATGCTGGTGAAATAGTTATGGTAAGTGTGCGGTATAACCTAGATGGACCACTTAGAAAATTTTATGCAAACGCTTCCCAGACAGAAGATGACAACAGGTTTATTCTGTCCCGATACCTTGTTGTGCGGGAACCAACTGTTGTGGGCGAAGGCATAAATTGCTGAACGGATACAAGTGATAATGAAATTAGTAAAAAAAATTCGTTCTTTCATACTTGATCAGACTGGGCAGTTCGCCATGATCACAGCTCTGGCAATGGTTCCCTTAATTGGTCTTGCCGGAGCCGCCGTGGATTTCTCATACGTATACATGGTGCGTATGAACCTTGAACGCTCAGCTGACGCTGCTGTGATCGCGGCTGTCGCCACAGCACGTCGAAATGCTGACAACATGACTCGCGCCGAGCTTGAAACCGAAATGCAGAACATTGCTAACAACATGTTCCGAAATGGCCTTTCAAAAGAAGTTAACAAGGAAAACCTTTCGTACAATATTGCTAGTGGCGTTGATGGCGGTACTATCAATGCACAAGTATCGTACACTTATAACTACGCCACAAAATTCATGAACATACTTGGCCAAAACAAAATCTCGACCAAAGGAATTGCTGAAGGCAAGGGCTCTATTGGCTCCTATACAGATTTCAATGTAATTCTCGATGTATCAGAGTCTATGGGTATCGGCGCCAGCCCTTCTGATATTCAGTATATGCATGATCTAGGGGCACAAACATGGACGCATAACAAACCATGCGCTTTTGCCTGCCATAATAATATAAGCCAATGGCGCAAGCATCCAATCGAAATTCGAATGGACGTTGCCAATGAAGCAATGCAGGATGCCTTGGATATTATTGAAGAAAAAAAGCATCCGGATAGCGTTATTCGTATCGGGTTTTACACTTTCGACCGGTCGCTTACTGAAGTCATAGATCCAGACAAAGACGATCGTAGTGATAACTATTCATGGGTTGCTGGTGAATTTGACCGACATGCTGTATTGAAGGGGCGTGGCCACCCTACCAGGATTGACCGATCCATCAGCGAAGTAGCTAGTTATATTCCAGTATCTGGCATAGGCGAACTTGAAGAAAGCCCGAAACAGATTGCCCTACTTATTACAGACGGTGCCGATTTCATTGCCACTGGTGACCCTGAATTCAATTCCAGCGACCCATGGTATCCCTGGGGCGGTGGAAGGCGTGCAACGGCTGTTAATCCGAAAGCCTGCAAGGGTTTGAAAGATAACGGTGTCGAACTCTACGTTTTGTACACAACTTACTTTCCGGCAAATAACGGCTACAGTTCTGGCAAGCTCTCCGAGTGGTTCGGTACTACCGGTCATACGCTCAACCTGACTCACCTCAAAGACTGCGCGACCAGTAAGGATCATTTCTATGAGGCATCTGATTCTCAAACCCTCCGGGTTGCCATGAACGAGATTTTCAAAGAAGTTTCTACACCAACGCACCTTAGCAAGTGATCTGCACTCTAGGAAATTCTCTCTTTTGGTGTAGACAGGTTTGAAACCTGTGCCGGTCAGAGCAAATATGTGATTGAAGCCAGTACGCCTGCTCAAATCAAGCAGACCTTTGAGGAAGTGCTAGCCGAGATCGCAACGCCATTGCGCCTGCAATGACAGTCTGAGTATTTTGTCCTGACAGGGATCAAATAACCCAGAGGCCGTGTTTCATTTCCTTGGCTGGCTCCTGATCCGGACATTTGCCGACCACTTTGGCCGGGATACCAGCCACCGTGCAGCCTGCGGGCACTTCCTCCAGAACGACGGAGCCTGAGGCGATCTTGGCATTATCCCCAACCTGGATATTGCCGAGCACTTTTGCGCCAGAGCCAATGAGCACCCCATTGCCGATTTTCGGATGGCGATCGGCACTTTCCTTGCCCGTCCCCCCCAGCGTGACGCCATGCAGCATGGACACATCATCCCCCACCACAGCAGTTTCACCAATCACCACATTATGGGCATGGTCCAGAAACAGGCCCTGTCCGAGTCTGGCTGCAGGGTGAATATCTATACTGAACAACTCGGACATGCGTGATTGCAAAAACAGCGCCAGCGCCTCACGGTCATTGCGCCACAGCCAGCTTGAAATGCGCTGTAACTGAATGGCCTGATAGCCCTTGAAATACAAAAACGGCTGCATCAACTCCCGGCAGGCCGGATCCCGCTCGTAGACAGCATGGATATCAGCCAGTGCTGCTGTCACGATGGCAGGCTCTGCCGAGAACGCTTCATCGCAGACTTCCCGCCATAACATGGCATTCATTTCCCGGTCTGCCACCTTCTGTGACAACCTGTATGACAGGGCGGCGGTATACGAATTATGGTGCAGGATCGTGGCATTAAGAAAGCTCGCCAGGATAGGCTCCTGGGCGGCAGCGGCGGATGCTTCCACACGCATT